>JAFGEF010000119.1 GCA_016931715.1 Sedimentisphaerales bacterium | reverse complement strand
TTTCGCAGTATTCCAGATGGAATATTGATAGTCTTTGCCAATTTCATAAACCGCTTCGGCAAGACCTGTATTTTCAGCGAATTCCGTAACCATCTGATTAAATGATGCATCCGCTTTTTTCTGGTCTCTCTGGTCAATAGCAAGGTGAATAAGCTGTTTTTGAGCTTCGAGAGCCTTCTCCGAGCCTGGATTTTCAGCTTTTACCTGATTATACAATTTTTCCGCTTCGGAATACTTTTGTGCGTGCCTGAGTTCATTTGCCTGCTCAAGAAGTGTATCAGTTGCAGTAACGCCAGAACCTGCGCCTGCCAGCGTAATTGTACCGATACAAATTAGAACAGAAACCAAAGCTGATATCGGAATTAAATAAGCTTTTTTCCGCATGATAATGCCTCCTTAAATTAAATTTACAGACAGACACTCTCTATACTCAATGCAGCCCGCATCAAGTATTATGAACAAATATTTTTTATTAAATACTTTTCTCTAAATTATTATTTCAGTTTGCATTGCTCGAAAGCGTCGAACAATGGTGGTTATCCAGAGATTCATCTCACACTGTCAATAAATCGGAAGAGTCCCAAGATTCCTATAAATATTGATCCAGTGAGACAAAGGCGTATTCAGCACTTAGTTTTGCCCTAATTTCTTTTGAATATTCTTTATAATAAGAGGAATAGCATTTCCCGTCTGATCTTCTCTTCTGCCTGGAGTAATAGAATCCATTATATAAGCTAAATCATCAGGAAGTGTGATCATAACACTCTCCTTCCAATCTAATTTTAATGCTTCTTTAAGAATTTCAGGATTATCGCTCTTCGAGAGATAATAGAATAAGTCACATCTGTAAAAATTATGAATATCATTCGGTTCTGATTGTATTGAATCCAGAAATGTATATATTGCTTCCTCTTTAAAATCTACCCACATTCGATTAGCAAGAAACATTTTTTCAAATTGGTTATCTGAGTTACCAAGAAAAAAACATAAGTTCCTCAAAATTTCATCTGGTTTTCTTCCGGATACTTGTCTAACCTTTAGAGCATAAGATGCCACACCGTTTATAGCATCATATTTATCGGAAGCATGTTTTTTCAATATCTCAAGACTGTTAGAATCTTCAGCAAAAGTAAGAGCAATGATAGCGCATATTTTCATATCACCATTGCCAGTCTCAGCTCTTTTAATAAACAATTCTGTTTGTGTACTCGATAATTTTCTTTGTTGAATAGGTTGCTTAAAAAGCCCTTCAATTTCTTTCAAAGCTTCGGCTGCTTTCACATCGAGTGCATATGAGATACCGATTTGGCTAAAAGAAGCTAATATTAAGGTGATAATAAACAAATGTTTCTTAGAATTTATTTTGCCTAACATAATATAGTCTCCTAATTATTATATTCGTCGTTTTTATCATGTTGCATACCTGGATTTCCCCAATCCAATGCATGATTTCCCACCATACCTTTATTTCGCTGGTAATTCCAATCTTCGTTGTCATGATTGGAACCAGTGTACATATCGTTGAAATCGTATAAATCACCTGCATCATATATACTATTTAAATTCACATCTTCCATTTGATTAGGTAAGTAATCACCATCTTTATCATCAGATGGGCCGGTCTTACCTACATGATTATTTAGCCAGTCTGTCAAGTCATTTCCCCAAAGATTAATACTATCCTGATAATGCTGAGATTCATGTCTTACTCTCCAAGCAAAAAGGTCGATTCCTTGCAGAGGATTGTTTGTCCCATAAGGTGCATTGTATTCGGTCGAAGAATTATCACATAAAGTTATGTTCGTCGTTCCCATCTCAAAATAATTAAAGTAGTCTCCTTCCCAATATATAAATGTTGGATAAGGCGATCCAAGAGGTATGACAGTTTGTAGCCAATAATAATACCAATTCGGCCAACTATCATTAGTTTCATCGGAAGGATGATTTTTTGCTATCTTTGTGTAAAAAACTTCAATATAAGTATTTCGTGTTAAAATCACGTTTCCTCCATCAGTAAGGACCTCCAATTTCACTTCCTTTAAACCAAAGGAGTTACTATCTGATGGTAAACCGGTAAACGTTGCCGTACAAGACAATCCTTCTCCTTTCGTGCTGTCTCCAGGCCAGGAACTATTCCATGTTAGTACTGAGCCTGAAATTGGAGTAATCGTCCATCTCACCCTGTTATTATTGAGATACTCTCTGATAACCGCTGTATCAGGAGTGGGAACTGCGACACATTCAACAGTTAAAACACCAGGCGAGGCACTATTAAAAACTCTTTCATTTGTACTATTGGCACCCTCTGATATTGTAGGATTTCCGTAAGGATTCGTTATTGTTAGATCAAAAACATGTACGCAAGATAAATCCCAAGATAAAACGCCTGAAGGATCTGCTTCTACCTCAACATTATACACTCCAGGAGTCCCAGATCCTACAGTGTTAACAACAGAATATTGTGAATTCTGATAAACGAGTTCACCATATAATCCTTCGTCTGCCTCCCATTGCCAGTTGTATGCTATAGCTGGATTTGCTTGTGCAACCATAAAAACGCTAAAATCTCCTACTGGTGTAAAAAAACGATGTTGTGCATCATCATTAATAATTTGAACAGATACAGTAACATTTGCATATGATACATTAAAAACACAAAAAAGGCAAATTATTGCCATTATACATTTATTTCTAAGTGCCTCAAAAGCGACTTTGTTCATTTTAGTTCTCCTTTTTGTTGAATTTCTTTAGTATAAGATTCGACGCTTCGTTTTGCTTCCTCGGCAATTGGACAATCAGGGAATCTATCAACTAATTTTTTATAAGCGTTTAATAGCATTTCATCAGATTCGGATTCCGTCATATTCTTATCAATAAGCAGCATTCTGTAATAAATCTTGATTATCCTATCCTGTGCTATCCATGAAATTTCGAAATTAGGCCATTTATCAACAAAAGTTGTATATGTCTGAATCGCTTCCTGATATAGCCCCAGAGTATTGTATGCTTCCCCTACCCAAAATTCTGCCTGGCCTGTATAAACTGAATCATATTGTTTATCTACCAGTTTCTCGAAGACATCTTTTGCTTTTGAATAAAGATTCCTCGCTTCCTTGCTTAAGCCGGGCATGTTATAAATAAAACCATCACCTAGCTTCTGTTCTATATAAGTCTTTCTTCTTTCTGTATTGCCCAAAGTCAAATAATCATCACCAATACCAAAGATGGCTTCTGCAATACTGGGATTGTCGGTATAATCGGTGAATATCTCGTCAATTACTTCATTCGAATCTTCATAGAGAGCAAGATGGGCGTATATTTTTGCCTGACCTGCTTTGGCAAATATTGTTTGCGGGTCATCTGGCCATTTTTTAAGAACGTCAGTATATAAAGTGTTGGCAGTATTGGCATCGCCTGCTCTTAAATATGTATCGCCTATAAAGCA
>JAFGEF010000118.1 GCA_016931715.1 Sedimentisphaerales bacterium | reverse complement strand
TCCATAACAAGAAAATTCTCAGTAGCCGCGGCACAATGTATGCTCGAAAACCATGTAACAACGCTTCCAGCCATGTGCATTGCCATTGCTATTCCATGTTCCTGTGCGTAATCGCCTATTTTTTTGGTTTCGAGCATTCCGCCTGATGTAGCCAGGTCAGGATGAATCATAGATACGGCCTGTTTATCGATAAGATCGCGAAATCCATCAAGACAATAAATATCTTCACCGGTTAGTACCGGAGTTTTGCATGAATTTTTCAGCCTGATATATAAATCTGTGTACTCCCATGGGATCATGTCCTCATACCAGGCAAAATTAAACTGGTCAAGCTTCTGGGCTAATTTAATCGAGTCTTCAGGAATCATATGGCCGTAATGGTCAGTTGCAATGGGTATTTCCCATCCGACCGTGTCACGCACTGACTGACAGAATTGTGCAATAACATCAAGACCTTTTTCTGTTAACCTGATACCTGTAAAAGGATGCTGTGTTATACCATCAGTCGAATTAAGAGACCACTGATTAAATGGATTAACTGTCTGCGGCGCTGTAATAGTTCCTTCGATTCCGCGAAGCATGTCAACACCAAAGTCCATCTTCAGGAATTTATAGCCTTTCTCGATACGGCGCAGCATTGCTGTTCCGGTTTGCTTGGGATCACGACCGCCCGGAGTATCTGCATACATGAGGATTCTGTTTCGGAACTGGCCGCCAAGCATCTGCCAGCATGGCACTCCCCAGACTTTTCCAGCAATATCCCAACATGCTTCCTCAATCGATACAGGTCCCGCTGACTGACGTGCATGTGAACCCCATTGTTTGAGCTTTCGCCAGATTTTATCAACATTAAGGGGATTTTCTCGAAGTATGCGGCTTTTCAGCATAAGAGCGTAAGTTATGCTCGAACCATCGCGAATTTCGCCATATCCGGAAACTCCCTGATTGGTATCAAGCCTGATAAAATTACCTTGCGTACGCATATCAGTAATCTGCAATTGGGATGGCTGCGAATTCGTATTTACATTGCCGTAAACAGCTTCGTAATCATCATTTGTTGCAAAGCCGCCAAGTGCTGCTGCTGCCGCAGTAGCTGCGCCGGTATGGATAAAAAACGACCTGCGAGACATCTTCTCTTGTTTTTTTGCTGACATGGATGACCTCCTTATATTCAAGTGTTTTAAGACATCGATTCATTCCTGAAAAATCATACTTTTACAGTATTAAAGAAACCAGTCTTTCTATGAATAACTAATATATATTTTTTTTCAAAAACCTCAAGCAATAATATACTTATTCTTTCTCAAATCGGCATATATTCTTTTTAGAAAAAACAGATTTGAAAACATACTTCGAGACAGTATAATTGACAAAGTTTGAATTATATGGAAAGTTTTTCTTTTTAGTGTTTAAGCAAAAAATTTAATAAATCACTTTAGTTCATCCTGGTTGTTTTAGTTCTTTTTTAATACTTTCTGTTGAAAGGGTAAAAAATGCCGCTTGAAAATATGAAATCGATGCTGAAAAAGGCTTCCGAACAAAAGTATGGCGTAGGCGCTTTTAATATTCTCGATTATAATTCCACAAAAGCGGTAGTGTCCGCCGCTGAGAAATTAAATGCACCTGTAATTATTCAAACATCAACCAAGACAGTCATCTACTGGGGAACGAAAGCTATTATGAACTGGGTGCTGGAGCTTGCGGGAGAATCGATAGTGCCTGTCGCTTTGCATCTCGACCACTGCAAAGATATTAGTCTCATAGAAGACTGCATCAATGCCGGCTGGACTTCGGTGATGATTGATGCTTCGTCAAAACCATTCGAGGAAAATCTTTCCCTGAGCAGACAGGTCATCGATATGGCAAGACCTGAAGATATTACTGTTGAAGTTGAGCTTGGTGCAATTGTCGGAGTCGAAGATGATATCCACGTAAAGGAGCAGGATTCTCACTTAGTCAACATCGAGCAGGCTCTTGAAATGTGCAATACCCTCCAGCCTGACTGCTTCGCTCCCGCTGTCGGTACTGCCCATGGAATATACAAAGGCACACCGAAAATTGCATATGATTTACTCGAAGAAATAACAAGCAAGATAGATATACCCCTCGCTTTGCATGGCGGCACTGGTCTTTCGGTTGAAGTTTTCAAAAAGTGTATCGCCCTGGGCTGTGCCAAGGTCAATATTTCAACTCAATTGAAATATGCTTTCATTGATGGCTTTGTAAGCTATCACAATGCGCACAATACCGAATACAACCCGCTCAAGGAGTTGGATTCGCAATTCAGAGCGCTTGAAGACGCCGTGATTGAAAATATTAAAATATTCGGCAGTGAAGGAAAAGCATAAAGGATTTTAATATGGGCAAAATTAAAGCGCTGATTTTTGATTGTGACGGCGTGCTCGTCGATACCGAGCGTGATGGCCATAGAGTCGCTTTCAACAGGGCATTCAAAGCAAAAGGTCTTGATGCAGAATGGGACGTCGCTTTATATGGCAGGTTGCTGAATATAGCGGGCGGCAAAGAGAGAATGAAATATTATTTCGACGAATCCGGCTGGCCCGGCAATATCCGGGACAAAGATGCTTTCATAAAAGAACTGCACAAGATCAAAACAGATTTGTTCATGCAAATTATAGAATCGGGCGAATTGCCCCTGCGCCCCGGCGTAGCGAGAATTGTCGATGAAGCTATCGCAAAAAAAATAAAACTCGCGGTTTGCTCCACATCGAATGAAAGAGCTGTAAATCTCGTTGTTGAAAAAATGCTTGGCGAAAAACGAAAAGCACATTTTAACGCGATTTTAGCAGGAGATGTCGTCTCGAAGAAGAAACCCGACCCGGAAATTTACAATCTCGCTTTAAAGACCCTCGTGCTTAAACCTGACGAATGTGTTGTTGTGGAAGACAGCCGGAAC
>JAFGEF010000117.1 GCA_016931715.1 Sedimentisphaerales bacterium | reverse complement strand
CCTGAAGTATTTTGTACAACTACAAGCTACCGGATTTGACTCGCGATGTCATTTATTTTTTGTTGCACTTAACTTGTTAATTCGCCTGGATGGTAACGGACAGAATACTAAAAGGATTGGATTATATTTTCAGTCAACGGAAACAGTTGCTCAGACCTTGGCTCCCCACATCCGGCGCATTCGGTGTCATACCAGCTCATAGACATGCCGCACCGGGGGCAACGCCAGCGTTTTTCTTCGTATTTAATCCATTGCTCAACGCCCATCTGACGAATTTTTTCAAGGTTTGGCAGGTATTCTTTACGGTGCAGATAGCCGCCCATATTAATTAATTTCGTAATACGATAGCAGGGTAACTCTTCACAGTCGCAGCAACGAAAATCATTTTGTTTGTTCAGTGCGCATAGCCTTATATTGCATCTTTGGCAATGCCCAGCAAGCACGCCGCCGCTGAGACAGCCGTCGCAAAGAAGGCCATCCATCCAATTAGAAAGCGGAATCCCATTCTGTGCAATTGTTGGTCCAGATGAAAGTTTCATTTGCTGTCTCATTTTTATTTGCTCTTCAGTGCCGTGTTTATTGATGTACGCCGGACATGCCCCGCAATAAGTTCCACATGCGGCTGCCAAATGTACTTTGCCCTTGACGTCTTCGATTTCAAGATTTGAATTCTTTTTTGAAGGTCCCGCACAATTTAATGAAAAACATGCACAACAAACAGCCGTACCGGCTACCCCTTTAACAAAATTTCTTCGAGTTATTTTCTCGTTATTATCGAAATCCATATTCGCTCTCGCATTCTTTAAGAATGCTTATCTCAATACTCTTTTATTATGTGGTCTCCTTACGAAACCCATTATCTGAACGGGAGACGCGTCCTTTTCAATCATATGATAGGAGTATCGAAACGGAAAGTCAATCTTACTTCGCTCAATTGACCTTAATTTTTGGTTCAACTCCAAATTAGTTGGTAATTCTACTGCATGTATTTTATGTAAGTTATTTGGATTTAACGCTTTAAAGGCAACAACATGATTGTATATAATCCGACTGCTATGGTGGAGGATAAGGCAACGCTGGGAAGCGATCCGAGCGTCACTATAGTGGCATACAACATGAAGCGGTATCATTTATAGTATCGCTTTTTATAACAAATATATGTTGTTGCCAACAATGCGATAAATCCATTCCTTTTAAGAACTTAATGAAAATATAGTGATGAAAATATAGTGACAGCCACGGATTGATAATATCAGGGATAAAAAAAGCAGGCACAAAGACATTTTGTGTCTCTGTGCCTTTGCCGCGTCATACCTTTTACTATATATAGCGGCAGATGAAGTATCTTTTTGTCTTTGAGTTAAATTTATTATACCAAGTATTAACGATACAATACAAGTGAATTTACTCATTCACATCGTTTGGCTCAAAAATCCCGATTGCATTTTCATTTACATTGTTCAATAAAGAATTTGGTCCTTCTGCGGAAGGCTGAAGCACCTGTCCTCTTCTTTGTCCGGTATTAGGGCGTTGATTCAGCGGCTGGCCGCCTCGTCCTAAACGTCCTACTCCGCCGCCGCCACCCTGTCCGGTCTGAACTGCACCACGTCCTCGTCCCCTGCCGCCCTGCTGATTGCGGGCAAGTTCAGGATTTAGCTGTGTCTGGATTCTCACAAGTTCCTGCTGCCATACTCTTTTCTGAACGTCACCCAACACAGGAGATATTTCCCTGTTCATCTGGTCAAGTGTATCAGCAATATCAAAACGGGCATTCTCACGAATTTCATAAAGGTGCTGCATATACCCATCGAGTATCGGCTTTATTTTATTTATTTGCTGCGGTTGAAGCCCGAGAGTCCGGGTCAGCCGCGGCATTAAACTTGTGTTTTCAATTCTTGGCGGCTCTTTTTTCGACTTTTGAGCCGCAAGAATTGACATTGATGCCCCGCCAATAGCGATCCCGGCAAAGAGAATGATTAGGCCGAAAAACGCCGAGCGCCAGAAACATATTTTCTTTATATGCTCAATGCTGATATTCGAGTTTTTTTCTGCATTATCCATTACATTACCCATGAAATAGCCTGTGAAATTTCGTAAAGCGGTTCTGTCCACATATCGTGAAGCATAACAGCGGCAGTAACAATCGTTACGGCAGCCGCGGAAGATAATGCCGCTACCCACATCAGAGGCCTGTCCCAAAACCATTCTGTTTGTATTTCATTAGCTCTGATAAACGCAATAGTTCTGCCTGCAATATTGACCTGCGGAACGTCTTCGCTTCGGGCTTTTTCGCACAATGTATCAAAAAGATTTTTCATACCATACTCTCCTTTAAGCGTCAGGGAATATTTTCTTTAGTTTTCTTTTGGCTCTGATTGTCTGCACTTTTACCATGCTCCTGCTCCAGCCTGTTCGATAAGCAGTTTGCGCCACATCGCATCCCTCGACAAATCTCAGCGTAAGCACAAGCCTGTCTCGTGGAGGAAGCTGATCGAGAAGCCTGTGAAGCAGTTCGCCCGCCTGTTCGCTCTCGATTTTATCAGGAGATTCGGCAAGAACCTGGTCCCACTCATGCAGCGTAAAATTTTCCCTGTAATGCTGTTTTGCCTGTTCTTTCCAGTAACGATAACCAACACGGGTAGCGATTTTTCTGAGCCAGTGTATGAACGGCGCATGCTGTTTAAATGTCGTCAGGCTCAGGTATGCTTCCACAAAAACATCCTGCACAAGCTCTTCATGAACAAGCTTATCTCTGGAAAACCGCCACATAATTTTTGCGATAGCCTGCTCATATCTTTCTATGAGTCTCTTATAGGCTTCATGATTTCCATGCCTGCTCTGATAAACATCCTCAATGTCTATCGATTCGTCATCCGGTATTTCATATTCGGCAGCATCCATCACAGTTTCTACTGTCTCCGAAAAGACTCTGTCCAGAAACGCACGCAATACAATTTCTGCATTTATACCAAAAACCGGATTGATTGAATATGAATACATTTAAATTTTCCAGTAATTGTTATTGAACTTTTGCAAAAATGAGAAAAGGCATACTTTGGAAAGAAAAAATTTATTTCTTAATTTTTTCTTTCTAAACACAAAATATTAATCACAAAAGAGTTATGCAAACGACAATTTATTATTTTAAGAAAATCTTTTGACGATTTTCTTAAATAATATATGCCTTTTCTCATTTTTGCAAAACCCTTATTATTTATTTTAACCTGATTTAATATATCAAAGCAAGCCCCGCTGAAGAATTTTTCTTCGTCGGGGCTTTGCTCTCAAGGGATTTATAGTTCAATTTCAGGAATTCGGTTCTGCTGCCTGCAAATTATCCTGTATTGCAGCCTGCCCGCGTCTTAAGCCCTGACCCTGACCACGTCTTTGTCCTGCATTAGGTGCAACTCGCTGAGCACCGGCCTGACCTTGTCTTGCACCCTGACCTAAACCACGTCCCTGTCCTGCATTAGGTGCAACCTGCTGAGCGCCGGCCTGACCTTGTCGCAAGCCCTGACCTAACCTCTGTCTTTGGGCTTCATCACGGGCAAACCTCAGACCATCGGCAAATCCCTGTCGATAGCCCTGCTTCCAATTCTGTCCCTGTGCCTGAGCAGCAGGAGCAGCAACACCCTGTCTTGCGGCTTGCCTTTGAGCCTGTCTTTGCTGAACAGCCTGACCTAATCTCTGTCTCGGTGCGGGTTGTGGAACATCTTGCTGAACAACTGCCTGTCTGCGTGCCTGTCCGGCCTGTAAAGCTGCTCCCTGGCCTCCTCTGCCGCGACCCATTCCTGCCGCAAAGGTATCACTCGTTATCAATATTAAGCCAATGCCAAGCACAATAATCAGCATTTTGTAGTTTTTTGTATTCATTTTCGGCTCCTTTCAAAATGTTTTTTCTATTTCAAAGCTCAACGACCGAGCCTTTTCAACAGGATAGTGGGAGCCGATAAAAAAAAGTTACACCCGAAAGAAAAAATATATAAAAAAGCATTATAACTTAAATAACCTTAGTACCAGACTGTCTTCGCAAGCAGCTCAAGTTCTCCCGCTCTGAGTGTTATAAAGCCAGGATGGAGCAATATTTACAGCGTATTATTCTTTTGACTGAAATATTCTAATTTGTTATATTATATTTCTGCAACTATTGAAGGAGCATCTTGCCAGGTTAATTCGTTTAGTTCTTTAAAGAAACTGAAATAACAGGTATATATTTTTAATGTCCAGGATTGATGAGTTCTGCAAAATTGAAGTTAGACATACTTTAAGAAAGAAAAAAATTGCTTGTGTTTAATTTTTTCTTTCTTAAACAATGAAGCTAAACTGTCAATTAATATATAGTTACATAGATGAGGCAGAATGTATGAAGAAAATCTTTTAAACCGATTTTCTTCATACAATATATGCCTAACTTCATTTTGCAGAATCCTTATTCATGATTGGGCAAAGGAGGATAGAACATGACTACAGCAAGAAACCAACAATCGCAAAGAGCAATCCTTTTACTGACAATTGGAGCAGCATTATGCTTTATTTTGGCGGGAAAGACAGCCCTCGCTACTGAGCAGATTGATCAGAGCAACCTTCCAGCATGGGCCGGCGGCTGGACACACATAAATCCTACGTCAGAAGGCAAGGCGGTTATGTGGCAGACTTTCACGCCAAGCTGCCCGAACCTTACGGCGGTAGAAATTGACATTATTAACAGGAATCCCGGTCAGGGGGGCGAGATACTAATTGTCGAAATCGCCAAAGAAAATGATATTCTGGCAACGGTCGATTGCTATGTCGAGGATGGTTTTAACGGTCTCATGCGATTTGAGTTCCCGAAAATAGTGAACCTTATCCCCGGGCAAATCTACAAATTAACTGTACGCGACACAGGCATGGGCAGATTCGGCTGGAGGTATGCATCGAATACCTATAAACGCGGAAGCAGATATACCTTTGCACAGGAGTATCCTGATTCCGACTGGTTCTTCCAAACCTATTCAAAAATAGAATCGAAATACAGCGGCGGAACAGGAGAACCGAACAATCCGTACAAGATTGCTACAGCAGAAGACCTTATTGCCTTGGGGAACGAACCTAACGATTACGACAACCACTTTATCCTGATTAATGATATCGACCTTGCAGGCTACTTCTTCGATAGGGCCGTCATCGCGCCGGACACCGATCCGAATGATGAAATTGGTTACTTCCAAGGCACTTCTTTCACCGGTGTCATTGATGGGAATGATCACACGATTTCTCATCTGACGATTCGAGGGGTGGGTTATCTGGGCCTGTTTGGTAGATTGGGGTCATGGGATTTGTCAGGTGGAGAGGTGAAGAACTTGGGTGTAGTTGATGTCAATGTCATTGGCTCAGGAGGTAGCGTCGGTGGCATGGTGGGGTTCAATGGTGGTGCTGTGACTCAGTGCTACAGCAGGGGCGAAGTCAGGAGCACTGGATCGGGCTTGTTCTCCATGTTCTTTAATCCCGAATGTGTTGGCGGGCTGATGGGGCACAATGGAGGCTATGTGGCCCAGTGCTATAGCGCCTGTGCGGTCGACGGCAACAATGCTGTCGGGGGGCTGGTGGGGAGCAACTCGGGTACTGTGACCCAATGCTGCAGCACAGCGACGGTTGATGGCAACGAAGCAGTTGGTGGGCTCGTCGGACATACATGGGGTGTCGCATCGGACAATGTCTATATCTCCACGATAGACAACTGCTATTCACTTGGCAGAGTTTCCGGTCGTGCAAGCGTTGGTGGTCTAATCGGAACTGCCAGCGCGACCGAGCAATGTGAATACTGCGAATCATGGTATTGTTATTGCTCGTGCTTGTGGCCAAGCATCATCAACTGCTATGCGGCGGGATCGGTCAGCGGAAACAGTCATACAGGCGGACTCATTGGAGAATGGAATCTGGATTGCGACCCATCGGCATATGAGGCGTCGGAGAATAACGTGATTCGGTGTTTTTGGGATACCAAGACCTCTGGCCAAGTCACAAGCGACGGAGGGACGGGTAAGACCACAGCCGAGATGAAAACAAAAAGCACTTTTACCAGTTCTGGCTGGGACTTTGTGGGTGAGACTGTCAATGGTCCAAATGATATATGGAGCATTTGTGAGGGAACGAATTATCCGAGACTGGTCTGGCAAATACCGGCTGGAGATTTTGTCTGTCCGGATGGTATAACAATGGAAGAAGATTTTGATTTCTTCATGGACCACTGGGAAAATTCTAACTGCGACTCAAGCAATGGTTATTGCGATGGTACAGACCTCGACTTATCTGGTACAGTTGATATCGATGACTTTAAAATCTTAATAAATCAATGGCTGGAAGAAATCAGTGGCTGAATATCGCCAATCCTGCGTTTCCAAAGTAAAATTCAAAATTATTTTTTCAGCATTTTTGCCACAGCGCGGATGTGTTCCGGGATTGTGCCGCAGCAGCACTCGACAAGAGTCGCTCCCGCTTCTATGCCATTTTTAATGCCTTTTTAAAAAACTCCGGAGGCATTTAAATGACGAATAGTCAAATCAAGCGTGGATTGACTGTTTATAAATTAATTATTATGATGTTCAAAACATTTAACAATAAATGAAAGGAAATGAAATGAATAAGAGAATTTTTATTTTTTTAGTCCTGCCGTTAACAATAAGCTGCAGCAGCATTCCATCCAATAACAAAACATCCTCCACAAAGAATATTATTTATTTCGAGGCTCAACCTTTCAGTCTGAAACAAGTCCGGCTGCTTGATGGGCCGTTCAAGGACGCGATGGAGCTCGACAGAAAATATCTGTATGATCTCAGTTCCGATAGACTGTTACATACATTCAGATTAAACGCAAAATTGCCATCATCGGCTCAGCCGCTTGGCGGTTGGGAAAGTCCAAATGGTGAATTACGCGGCCATACCATGGGACATTATCTTTCCGCCTGTGCGCTGATGTATTGCAGTACCGGAGATGAAGAACTCAAGGCAAAAGCTGACGCGATAGTCGCAGAGCTTGCGAAATGCCAGGAAGCAATCGGCAAGACCGGTTATCTCAGTGCATATCCGGAAACTTGGTTCGATAGGGTCGAGGCAGGCAAACAAGTATGGGCACCCTACTATTCGCTGCACAAAATATACGCGGGTCTGCTGGATATGTACACGCTTTGCGACAATAAGCAGGCACTCGAAATCGCAGAGAAGATGGCAGCGTGGAACAAAGGCCGTCTTGATAAGTTGGATGAAGCTCACATGCAGCGTATGCTCAACGGAACTGAACAAGGCGGCATGAATGATGTATTCGCAAATATGTATGCGATAACCGGCAACGAAGTTTACCTTCAGCTATCTCAGCGTTTCAATCAAAAAAGTTATGTAGAACCATTATTACGAAGCGAGGACAACTTAACCGGCCAGCACGCGAATTCCTTCATACCGAATATCATCGGAACAGCGAGACAATATGAACTGACCGGCGATGCAAACGACAGAAAAATCGCCGAGTTTTTCTGGTCACAGGTAGTTAATCATAGAAGTTACTGTACAGGCGGAACGAGCAACGATGAGCATTGGCGTTTCGAGCCGGATCAAATGGCAAACCAGCTCGGTGACTGTACGCAGGAGACATGCTGCACTTATAACCTGCTGAAACTCACTCGTCATCTTTTCAGTTGGACCGGCGATGTTAAATATACAGACTACTACGAACGTGATTTGTACAACAGTATTCTCAGCACACAAAATCCCGAAAGCGGCATGATGATGTATTTCGTGCCCTTAGCCGCGGGACGCTGGAAAGTGTACAACACACCTGATACCTGCTTCTGGTGCTGTACCGGGAGCGGCATGGAAAATCACGCAAAATACGGAGATAGTATTTATTTCCATAATGATAATACTCTTTACGTAAATTTATTCATTCCATCCGAACTTGACTGGTCTCAACAAAACGTCAAGATCAGACAGGAAACTGATTTTCCGGAAAAGGATAGCACGACTCTCACTGTTCAAACGAAAAAATCCAAAGAACTCGATATTCGCATTCGTATTCCATACTGGGCAACACAGGGAGCTATAGTAAAAATAAACAGCGAACCTCTGAATGTCACTTCTAAATCCGGCAGTTACCTTTCAGTAAACAGGAAATGGAAAAATGGTGACAAGATTGAAATTACCCTTCCTATGAGCCTGCACAAACTTTCATTACCAGGTGATGAATCTCAGGTAGCGATGATGTACGGCCCATTGGTTTTGGCAGGCCAGTTGGGTTCGGATGGACTCACATCTCAAAATGTACATACAACACAAAACTGGTACAGGTTCAGGGAGAATCAAACAGGCAAAGCCTCGCCGCTAACTGTTACTTCGGATAATATAAACGATTGGATCAAGCCGGTTGACGGCAAGCCGTTGACCTTCAAAACAATCGGACAATCCGATGAAATTACTATTATCCCATTTCACAAGATATTCATGCAGAAATATATCGTTTACTGGAAAGTTCTGAAAAAGGAAAGTTAAGCCGCTATAAAATAAATTAACTCAAACTGACCGATTATAAATTAAATTCTGTTATAACCTTTGTTATAATAAATACTTAACATAATTTGTCATCCTGAGTGATAACGAAGGATCTGGGCAGCGAATATATTTTTAGCAGCGATTGAAAATACTCGTTCGAGAGCCAGATGCTTCACGTTGTTCTCCGTAAGGAGTCCCTATGACAGCATGACAAAACAGAATCGGTCAGTTTGAGTTAATTATTTTTTTCAGCATATTCGCAACAGCGCGGATGTGTTCCGGGGTTGTGCCGCAGCAGCCGCCTACGAGAGTCGCTCCAGCATCTATGCACTCCTGAATACCCTTTACAAAAATCTCCGGCGTCATATCAAAAATTGTCCGCTCATCTTCGAGTCTCGGGATTCCGGCGTTTGGCTTGGCAGCGAGAGGCAGTGAAGTTGTTTTGCGAAGTTCGGCAATTACCATCGCCGTCTGGTGCGGCGTGAGACTGCCGCAGTTGGCTCCTATTGCATCCGCGCCGTTATCAGTCAATTCTTTTGCGCATTGCTGCGCCGAGTCGCCCATCATCGTCCTTCCCCCCTGCTGCTCTGTTTTATAGACAATAGTTACTATTACCGGCAGAGAATAATTTTCTTTGCACGCCTTCAGTGCGCATAGAGCTTCCCGCAGGTCGAATATTGTCTCGATTAGAAATGCGTCCGCGCCTGCTTCTGCCAGATAACCTGCCTGTTCCCTGAATGAGTCGTAAAACTGCTTTTGGGTAAAAGTTCCGTAAGGTTCGAGCAACTGACCTGTCGAGCTTATGTCACCAAGGACATATTTTTTTTGCCCGACAGCTTTCCTTGAGATTTCAACTCCTGCTTTATTTGATTCGCGAACAGGCGCATCAATGTCGTGGGTTTTTACATATATCGGGTTGAACATAAACGTATTTGCTATTATCGCATCGCAGCCGCAACGGGCGTATTCCTGCTGAACTTCAAGAACGATATCAGGATTTACAAGATTGGCGTCTGCTTTTCCCATAAGGCCGCGTTTGGCAAGCTCTGTTCCGGTTGCGCCGTCGAGTAATAGGATATTATTGCTTTTCAATGCTTCTGAAAATTTCATTATGTTCCTTTCTTATAAATCCAATCCAAATTTTATCAGCTCTTTTTTCACCTGATTGATGCTTTCGAACAGTATCGCATTCAGGCCGGCATTTTTTGCGCCTTCCGCCATTGGTTTTTTATCATCAATAAAAACCGCCTGTCGGGGTGTGCAGTCTAACTTTTTAACGGTAATTTCATAGATTTTCTTATTCGGCTTCGTTACCCCTTCTTTGCATGAAAAAACCTGGGCGTCGAAGCAATTATACCTTTGTTCGATAAAAAAGTCCAATGCCGGAAGTTCAGTATTGGAAAGAACTGCTGTTTTGTAATCCCTTTTTTGCAGCGAATCCGCAAGCGAAAACATCTCCTCTCGCGGCTTATAAACAGCCCTAAATGCATCCTTCCAAAGAGATACTTCAGAAGGCTTGTCTTTTTTCAACTCTCGACAAATTAATTCCCAGAATTTATCATCGCTGACGGAGTTCGTTTGAAAATATTCAAGAAATTTATGAAAAGTCTTGTCAAACAAGTCTTCTGTTACCTTAAACTTTTCGGCACAATATTTCATCAATCCCGGTCCCGGATCATCAATCATCACCCCGCCCCAGTCGAAAATAACCGCTTTTATTTCTTCTGTCATAAACAACTTTCAAAAAACACTGCCTGAAACTTCACACAACACAAAATTTCGACCATTATACCAATATTTTCTTAATGTTGCTAATTCAGGGATAAATCACCTTTGACGAACAGAAACCAGATGCCTATAATTACCTTATACTTGTAATTAATAATCCCGGGATGTAATTATGGAATATGCATTATTTTTTGTGATTGGCACGATATGCGGTTGTGTTCTTGTTTATCTGCTGAAACATAGAGAAACGCAGCGATTCGAAGTTTCTGTGAAGCAAAAAGAAGAACAAATCACCCAACTCCAGGACGAGCGTACCAAATTAACAGCCGATATCGCTAAGTTTAATGAGCAGCAAAAAGCATGGGAAGAGAAACTCAATATACTGAATGAGGCAAAGGAAAAACTATCCGATACTTTCAAGGCATTATCTTCGGATGCCTTAAAAAACAATAATTCCCAGTTTCTGGATCTTGCTAAACAAAACCTTGGTACATTTCAGGAAAGCGCAAGAGGAGACCTTGAAAAGCGGCAACAAGCTATTGATAAGCTTGTAGATCCTCTAAAAGAGTCTCTTAAGAACGTAGATAGTGTTCTTAAAAAGATTGAAACTGACCACTCCGGGGTAAAAGAAAAAATTGAATCACTTCTTATATCGGAAACCCAACTGAAAAAAGAAACATCCAATTTGGTAACTGCATTGCGAAAACCCAACGTTCGCGGCCGGTGGGGAGAAATGCAATTACGCCGGGTAGTGGAAATCGCCGGTATGCTTGGGCATTGTGATTTTTTCGAGCAACAGAGCACCGATTCTGGTGAAAGCCGAACAAGACCCGATATGATTATCAGGCTGCCCAATCAAAGAACAATAATTATTGACTCAAAAGCACCTCTGGAGAGCTATTTGGATTCTCTTGAAGTTACTGATGAGCACAAACAAAAAGAGCTGCTGAGCAAACACGCTGGTCTTATTCGTACACATATCCGTAATTTATCTGCTAAAAGTTACTGGGAACAGTTCCAGCCGGCCCCGGAATTTGTTGTTTTGTTTTTACCCGGCGAGATGTTTTTCAGCGCGGCTCTTGAACAGGACCCGAGCTTGATTGAGCTTGGTGTGGATAATCGGGTAATACTGGCAACACCAACAACATTAATATCATTATTACGTGCTGTGGCATATGGATGGCAGCAAGAGCAAATTACAGAAAATGCTAAAAAAATCAGTGATTTAGGAAAAATGCTATATGACAGAATTTGCACTCTCGCAGAACATTTTACAAATCTCAAGAAAGGTTTGGATAGAGCGGTAGAAAGTTATAATAAGACAGTCGGATCACTTGAGAGAAGCGTTTTAGTTCCCGCAAGAAAATTCAAGGAATTCGGTATTACAACAGGACAAGACATAGAAACAATAGAACCGATAGATAATACCACGAGAATGATTCAGGCGGATGATATAAAAGAAGAACAAAATATAATCAATGATGACGGGGGAAATCATACAAGACAAATTCTGGAAAAAAAGTATCCCATTGAATAAATAATATGAAGAAGTGACAGGAGAAACAAAATGAAAAAGCAAATAAAATATATAACTTTAAGCCTTGCAGCTTTCTTAATATTTTTATGTATCGCAACTTTTTGTGCAGGACAAAGCGACGAAGAACAAACATATTATAATAATCCCGATATTATCTCGAACAGGCAACAAAGGGAGCAGGCCGATAAAGCAGAATCCGGTATAGAATTCTACAAAGATACGAAAATAATTTTTGCACCGGTCGAAAAAGCACAGATAATTCTTACCGCAAAAGACGACTATATAAATTCTCAGACTGCTTTCGACAGAAGAATAAGACTTAATAAGGAAGAGCCTGTATCAGAAAAAGAATACCTGGATTTCTTAAGTGAACAGGTTCTTTCCTGGAATGAAAGCGAAAAAGTCCGCATCGAGGTAATAATTAAAAACCTTGCATATCGTATCAAGAAATACGATTTGAATCTCCCGCCTGAAATCATGCTTATCAAAACAACAGGCAAAGAAGAAGGCTCAGCGGCGTATTGCCGCGGAAACGCTGTTGTTCTGCCGCTGAATTTACTTAATCAGCAGGGACAAGCTTTGGATACGCTGATTGTTCACGAGTTGTTCCATATTTATACAAAAAACAACCTCGATAAGAGAGAGGCTCTGTACGGCGTTATCAATTTCAAAAAATGCGGAAAAGCCGAACTGCCCCGGAGACTTCTCGATATAGAAATAACCAATCCCGATGTCCCCACAGAAAGGTATTGCATCGAATTGCAGCATGAAGGCGGAAGCATTAAAGTTATACCGATGCTCACACTGCCGGACTTCGATGTTAAAAAAGGAAGGGCTTTCTTCCGCTACCTCAGGCTCAGGCTGGTCGAAGTGGAAAAGATTAATGATGAATATAAATATAAACGAAATGACTCCGGCGAGCCTGTGGTTTACGATACAAAGGAACTTCCAGATTACCCGAAAAAAGTCGGAGAAAATACAGGCTATTTAATTCACCCGGAAGAAATTCTTGCTGACAATTTCGCGATGATGGTTATGGGAAGACAGCCTGTCAAATCCAAATGGGTAATTGACAAGATGCAGTCAATGCTCGAAACCAAAAGCCAAAAAGGAGTCGGCTTATAAAATATAAGCAGCTAAATCGAACTAAAATGCCAAAAGTGAACTAAAGTAATTATAAATTATAGGTTCTCATCCTAATTTTTACAGGAGTATATAATGTCTGAAATTTTTGATTGTATTATAGTAGGCGGCGGGCCGGCGGGACTTGCGGCTGCGCTTTATGCTTCCCGGGACAGATATAAAACTGTGGTTCTTGAAAAATTCATGCCGGGAGGACAAATAAATAATACCGACAGGATAGAAAATTACCCCGGCATAGAAAGAATCGACGGGCCCGGGCTGATTCAAAACATGCAAAAGCAGGCTGAAAGCTTCGGCGCCGAAATCAAGACAGGCCGCGAAGTGGAAAAACTTGAAAAGCAGAAAGACGGCAATATTATTTTAAGCTGCGGCAAAGAAAATTTTTCGGCGAGAGTCGTCATTCTCACGCCGGGAAGCGACTATCGCAAACTCGGCGTTCCAGGCGAAGATAAATTTCGCGGTTCGGGAGTAAGCTATTGCGGCACATGCGATGCTCCGTTTTTCAGGGGAAAACATGTCGTTGCTATCGGCGGGGGCAATACCGCAGTAGAAGAAACCCTGCACTTAGTCAAATTCGCACAGAAAGTAACGATGATTCACCGCAGAGAGGAATTCAGGGCATCGAAAGTGCTTGTCGAGGAGCTTCTTGCAAAAGCAAACGAGCCAAACTCAAACCTGGTAATAAAATATAACACAGTTGCAGCAGAAATTCTGGGCGATAAAAAAGTCCAGTCCATACAATTGAAAAATGTCAAAGATGACAGTATTGAAGATTATCCATGCGACGGCGTATTTGTTTTTGTCGGAATGGTTCCGAATACAGGCTTCCTGAAAGGCTTCGTCGAGCTGACCGAGCAGGGTTTTATCAAGTGCGACTTTGCATATCTTCGCACAAGCGTTCCCGGCGTTTTCGCGGCGGGAGATTGCAGAGTCGGAGCGGCGATGCAGCTCGCGACCGCTTCAGGTGATGGAGTCGTTGCAGCTATGATGATGAAGCAATATCTCCGCGACCCGAAATGGTGGAATATAAAAGCCAGCGATTCATTACAGTCCGGAGGATGGTAAAAGAAAAAGTGCCTAAAATGTTTGTTGACGTTCGCGAGTTATTTAGTTATTATCGAATTTTGTTGGTCGATTTAACAGCCGGGATGTTGTTCCCATAGAAATTATTCGCTGAAAGGAAATGTAATGGCTGGTAACGTAATAGAACTAACGGATGAAACGTTTGATGATATAGTTTTTAACTCTGATATGCCGGTACTGGTCGATTTTTGGGCGCCGTGGTGCGGTCCCTGCAAGATGATGGCTCCGGTCATTGAAGAGATTGCAAATGAATATCTGGATAAAGCTGTAATCTGTAAGCTTAATACCGACGATGCGCGCGACAGCGCCATGGAATTTGGCATAAGCGGCATACCAACTCTTATTCTGTTCAAAAACGGGCAGATAGAAAAAAAATGGGTTGGAGTAACGAGCAAAAAGAACATATCAGAAGCAATTGACGAGCTGCTCTAAGAAAAAAGACTGGCTTTTTCAGGGAATCCCGGTTTTCATGGAAAGGATAAGGGGGTAAAGTCCGAATGCTGCTTTGGGCGCAAAGACAAAAGAAAGAATGGATTATAAAGCCCCCGGATAATAGATGCGATGAACTTGCAAGATCGCTGAAAGTTTCACCTCTTATCGCACAGGTCTTGATAAATCGTGGGATAACCAATAGTGAACTGGGCAATGCTTTTCTAAGACCCAGGCTAACAGAGCTTATCGAGCCTGAACGAATGCCAGGTATTAAAAACGCCGTCGAGAGAATAAAAAAAGCTCTCAAAAACAGAGAAAAAATCACAATTTACGGCGATTATGACGTTGATGGAATTACAAGCGTTTCGATTCTCTGGCAGGTACTGAGATTGCTTGGCGGCGATGCAGATTATTATATCCCGCACCGAATCGACGAAGGTTATGGTCTCAACATCGAGGCGATAGAATCGCTTGCCAAATCAGGCACGAAACTTTTAATTACGGTAGATTGCGGCATAACTGCTTTCGAGTCCGCCGAGCTTGCCGAAAAGCTTGGAATCGAACTGATAATAACTGACCACCACCAGATTATCGAGCAGGAAAACGATAACTCGCATAGTCTGCCTCATGCCTGTGCGATTGTTCATCCGTCACTCGATAATTCCTATCCGAATCAGGACTCGGCAGGCTCTATGGTCGCTTTCAAATTAGCATGGGCAATTGCCAACGAGTTTTCATCCGGCGTCAGGCTCCAGCCCCAGATACGGGAGTTCATGTTAAGCGCAACAAGCCTTGCCGCTATGGGAACTATCGCTGATATTGTCGATTTGCGAGGAGAAAACCGCATCCTGACAAGTTTCGGGCTGAAGGCTCTTCCCGACAGCAGGCTTTCAGGAATACAGGCGCTGCTTGAAACGCTCGGTTTGACCGGACAAAAACTCGACAGCTTTCACATTGGTTTTCGGCTCGCGCCGATGCTCAACGCCGCCGGGAGGATGGGACATGCACGACTGGCGGTAGAATTGCTTACATCGGAAAGCCCGACACGTTCAATGCAGATTGCCGAATATCTCAAAGAGCAAAACGAACAGCGACAGAAATGCGAGCGAAAAATTCTAAAAGAAGCCTGCGAAATAATGGTTCGCCGCAATATGAATCATCCTGATCGCAAGAGCATCGTTCTTGCAGGCGAGAACTGGCACATCGGCGTAATAGGCATTGTCGCTTCAAGAATAGTCGATAAATATCACAGGCCGACAATATTATTAGGACTCCCTTCAGGTCAGGAAAATGCTGAGGCGGAAAACGCAGAACAAATTATAGCTCAGGGCTCCGCTCGTTCGATACCGGGTTTCTGCATGATAAGCGGCCTGAAAGCATGTTCGCACCTCTTGAATACTTTCGGCGGCCACAAAATGGCGGCGGGAGTTACCATCGAATCTTCTAAAATCGAGCAATTCATCGAAGAATTCGAAGCATACGCGAAGGTAAATCTCGATGAAAAAGATATTATCTCTAAACTTGAAATCGAATCAGTCGTGCCTTTAAGCAAATTCAAGCTTGAAACAGTCAAAGAATTGCAGATGCTCGGCCCGTTCGGAGAGGGAAATCCCGAGCCTGTTTTCGCGACAAAAGGAGTTCGTCTTGCATCTCCGCCCAAAAGAGTCGGAACTAACGGCGACCATCTTCAGCTTGTGATAAGTGATAATACTGCAACGCTTCGGGGTATAGGATTCAGATTCGGCAAATATGAAAAGAAGCTTCTTGAGCGAGAATTTTTCGACATCGCCTACCAGCCGCAGATAAACAGTTTTAACGGAAACACAAACGTTGAGTTCAATCTTGTCGATATTCAGATTGAATAAAAAGTCATAGTGGCTTGTGCATTTTGCCAATGCATTCATGGGCTGGAAGCCCAGGGTACAAAGGTCAATTTTCCACTTCGATTTTTTCAATTTTAAACTGTCCAAGGGTATTTACTATATTGAGAAAATCTTCGGGATTTCCATTACCTATTGATAAAGTAATATGTCCGGGGTCATAGCCGCCAAGTCCGGCGCCCTTGAAGGCGGCGTCGATATTATACCATTTGTCACCGATATAAACCTGCGTCCATGCGTGGCCTCCGAATCCGTTGCTTACCGTTTTCCATTGCGCAACATACGCAAGTCCCGTAACAACTCTTGAAGGTATTCCTGCTGCGCGGCACAATCCGGCTGTTAATACTGCATGTTCTGTACAATCACCCTGCCTGCTGGAGGCGACTTCCGCCGCAGAGGCATAACCTACTGACAGGTTTTTATCTTCGATATAATCAGCTACGAAACTTTCAATTTTCAGTGCGGCTTCGGCTGCATCTTTCGAATTGCCAATCGCTTTCTTTGCAAGGTTTTTAATAATTTCCTCGTTGCTCTCAACATATCTTGAAGGCTCCATCGCTTTTAGTGCTTCAGGATCGTTTCCTTTATAAGGAATACCGATACCTTTCGGCATTTCCACTTTTTCGATTGTCAGAATGACATTGCCATTGCTTAACTTCTCAACCTTTTGATTATCAGTTGCGGGAAATTGCAAATCCGCGCTCTGCGAAGTCTTCGTTATATGATAAGTTATTGATTTTACGGAGCTTATATTTCGTATTGACTGAGGACTGGCAAGAAACATTTTATCGACAATTTCATAAACATCGTTTTTGCCGAGCGCAAATTCTTTGCTGCACGCAACCTGTTCAACCATGATTCCCAAAACAGGCGTAATACTTTTTTGAAGCTTCAATTCATCATCATAATATTCATCAGAGTTGATTGCAGCCACCTGCGACGAGCTTGCTTTAGTTTTAATTTCTGTTAATTCGACAATCCGGCCAAGCAGGTCAACCTGCTGCTTTGCTCCGACATTAACTTCGACATCGAACGCGGACATTGTGCTTGGCTCGAACATTTTTGCTTTATATGAAGCTCCTTCCTTTAAGCCTGTTTTAAAATGCAGAAGACGCATCCCTTCGGACATTAATGCTCCCTGAGGATAATCAAGCACACGTTTCTGGGCACCTTCCATCACAACCAGTTTTCCATTCTCATCAATGGTTCCAATTGTTTTAGTGGCAAACAAACCAAGGTCTTGTTCGATTTCAAAGCCCAGAGGTTTGCCATCTATTGTTTCAGTTGTTGAAGATGTCGTTGTAATACTGACAGATACTCCTACACGGCTCACAGTTAAACTCAGCTCTATTGACGTCTTGACAATACCCGCATCAACATTTCGCTTTTGTATCGCATAGCCGCTCTTTTTCTTATCCATATAAAGTGCGAAATATTCGATTTCGTCCGCTTCGGACTGCTTATCTGCTGAATCAGCAATTGCCGGTTTGGATTCCTGTGCCGCAGGTTCGATTGTCGTACCTGGTGCTGTCGCCGGAGGTGTTTGTACCCGAACAGAGTCTTTAGGTGTATTGGAATCGTTCGGCTGCGGCGACGATTTATCCTTGCAGCTCGTTAAGACAAATATCGCCAGTAAAATGCTAATAACAAGAAATAATTTAGTTTTCATATTTTAGGTTCCTCAAATTTTCAATTATTAAAGTTCACGGGGAGATTATAAACCAAAAAGGGACTTTCTTGCCAGAACAATTCAAATATTGCTAAATATTATAAAGGAACTAAAATGAACCAAATTGAATTGAAATGCCGAAAAACATTATATGGTACTGCTAAAGAAAAAAGAGTATATGAACTTTAATGAACTTATAAATTTTGTTTCATCTGGTAACTCGCCGAATATTTGCACAGATTCTCGTGCCGTAAAGAAAGGCGATGTCTTTGTCGCAGTAAAAGGGACTGTTTCTGACGGGCACGATTTTATCGGGCAGGCAATCGCAAACGGCGCAAAATACATCGTATGTGAAGAGAATATACAATCCGTAGGGTGGGGTTCTACCCCACCATCAATAATTCTTGTTGAAGATTCCACAAAAGCCGCGGCGATTCTGGCTCAAGCGTCCAAAGGTAATCCTGCTTCTAAACTGATTAATCTCGCTGTTACAGGAACAAACGGAAAAACAACCACTACCTATCTTGTACGCTCATGTATTCGACAGGCGGGCCAAAAATGCGGCTTAATCGGGACTGTTATCTATGACGATTGCTCCGGTAAAAGCACGGATGCGCCTCTGACTACGCCGGATTGTTTGACCATCGCGGAAATACAGGCGGAAATGATAAAAAACGGCGCAAAGTACATGATAACCGAAGCAAGCAGCCATGCCCTATCACAGGACCGGCTTGCAGGGATAAATTTCAAGGCGGCTGCTTTTACAAACCTTACCGGCGACCATCTCGATTATCATAAAACTAAGGAAAATTATCTCGAAGCGAAAACAAGACTTTTTACTTCGCTGGCTCCGGATTCTATAGCGGTTTTAAACAAAGAATCACCGGAAGCAAAATATATCGCTGAAAAAACTCGAGCAAAAATCCTCTGGTACGCTATTGAACACAAAGCCGACCTCGTCGCGAATATCGAATCTATGGACATAAGCGGAACGGTTTTTACATTGAATTACAAAGGACAATCCGCAACCGTAAGATCTCCCCTGATTGGCCGCTATAATGTAAGCAACCATTTAGCGGCGGCCGGCTTATGCCTTGCGGCTGGTCTGGATTTGAAAACCATAGCCGCTGGACTATCGGCATTAAAGCTGATTCCCGGAAGACTGGAAAAAGTCGAATGGCCTTGTGTCATGGGCTTCCAGCCCATGAATAAACAGACAGAACCGCCGTGTTTTCATGAAAATCCCTTCTCAGTATTAATAGATTATGCACACACTGACGACGCATTGAAGAACGTGCTGGAAATATTGAAGCCATTATGCAAAGGCAAACTTCGTGTGGTTTTCGGCTGCGGCGGAGACAGGGACAGAACCAAGCGTCCCAGAATGGCACACGTAGTCGAGCAATTTGCCGATGTTATAATTGTAACAAGCGACAATCCCCGAACCGAAGACCCGCAAAAGATAATAGATGAAATTCTTACAGGTTTCGAGAAAAAAACTATTCCTATCCCTATACCTAATCCTAATATAATGGTGATTCCCGACAGAAAACAAGCAATCGAAATGGTTATCAAAGCCGCTGATAAAGATGATATTATCCTAATCGCGGGCAAAGGTCATGAAGATTATCAGATAATCGGCAAAACGAAATATCACTTCTCCGACAAAGAAATCGCCCAAAACTGCCTCAAACAAATATAATCTTCAAAAAAGAGGTTTTTCATACCTTATATTTTAAGATTTTCTCAATATTTTTGTAACAGATTCTTTGTTTTTACGTCTATATATGAGAAAATAGAGTTACAGTAATTAAAGTAAAGGAAAATATATTTTTAAACGTCTAAACAGGAACTGTCAATCATTATGAAAACTTTTATTCATATCGTCATTATTATTGTTATTTTTGTTCCAACTTTCACGTTGTCTTTTTATCTTGGTCGAAACTGGGTGAACAACTGGTTGAAAAACAAGAAGTCAAAGAGTTCAAAACTTTAAAAACAGCAATGATATTCAAGTTATAAATCGTTACGAGATCAAAGAAAGATAGAAAAAGATTTTGTCAGATTTTTGGAAAATTATTGTAAAAAGTATTATTTTATACGTCTATCTATAAAGAAATCTGAGTTGGAATTAGTATTAATGAGTCTAATAAGAAAATAATGGGCAAAAATAAACTATCTAAACTAAAATACACACTTGCGGCGGCTTTTCTGATGCTATTGATAACTGCTATGATGGTTTTTATTTTCTTCACACAGAAAACTGCGTATGATCCGGCCAGTGAGAAAATCTTACGCCAAGCGGCAGCAAAGCAGCTTGACAAGGATCCAAATGATTTGACTAATGAAGATTTTGCGAAAATAACAGAATTAAATATAACACGAAAAGAACTTTATGATATTAAGCTGCTTGAAAAATTTACGAACCTTAAAGTATTAAGTCTTAATTATATTCCTTTACCTGGTCCTGCTATTCCCAAATGGATGATTGTCATGGCGAAGCTGAAAATTATTAATCTTCAAAGGATGTATAATAAAAGCTATATGAAAAAATATTTTATTGATTTAAGTCCCCTGGAGAATTTATTTAAACTTCAAATAATATATGTTGTTTGTTCACCTGTTAAAGACCTTCTGCCTTTGGGCAAACTCAAAAATATACAGGAGATTCATATTTCCCATTATGAATTATATGATTACGGTCTAATTCAAAAAAACAAAATTAAACAAAATTATATTATTGGCAATAAGTCATTTGCAATGGAACAAGGAAACCCTCTTGTGGAGATGTCTAATATTATTGAACCTTCTAAAGATTCCAATATACCTTTCCCTAAAATAGTTTACCATCCATCTCAAATGATATGGGCATCACCATTACAATGGGTCGAAATGAACATCAGCCATAATGTTAAAGAAGCATTAAAATAAATTAAAAAGAAGACTTTTATGAATCAAAACCATGACAAAAAATCTACCTGCCGAAGATATATAATTGCGGCGATTATTTTCTTATTTTTGATAATGTTTGCTATTACTTCCATTTTATTTAGACAAACACAAAAAACAGACCCATTAAGTGAAAAAGTAATACGTGAAGCGGCTGCTAAAATACTTAATAAGGATCCTAATGATTTGACTGATAAGGACTTTGCGAGAATAAAAATACTTCATTTCGGCGAATTACAACCAAAGACTGGGATATTTCCTAAATCTGTCTTTATGTACAAGGAACTTACCGATATAACTACCCTCGAAAAATTTACAAATTTACAGAAGCTGAGTCTTTGTAACATTCGCATAAGAAAGAACATTCCAAAATGGATGAAATTCATGGCAAAATACGGTATTTATGACATTGAGGATAGATTCTTAATTGATTTAGGTCCCCTTGCGAAGCTCTCGAATCTACAGGTGCTTGACTTTAACGGTTTACCAGTAAAAAGTCTCAAGCCTTTATCGAAACTTACAAATTTAAGAATGCTTGATATTTCAGGAACTACGGTCTCTGATATAAGGCCGCTGAAGAATATTAGTAAACTACAGCAGGTTTTAATGGTGGATTGTAAAAATATAACTAATAAACAAGTTGAAGATTTACAAGAAGCTCTTCCAAAACTCACTATAGAATATATACAAAACAGGCCGAAGACTGGAGTTTATGTGTTAAAGTCAAATATTGATCCAATGTGGGAAATAGATGACCTTCTGCATCAGTTATTTTAAGCAATTATGTGGGTACTTGACAATGGCAAAATCCCCTCAAAACCATTTCTTAAAATTAAAACTGCCGATAAATTGAGTTTTCTTAAAACGGATTTTAATAAATTCTTGACAATGGACGGAAAATTCAATAAATTAACGCATTCGTAACTGCTTGCTTGTGGCTTGCGGTCTGTAAATCAGTGTTAAAAAACAAAAAAATATCAGGCACGGATTAACGCAGAAAAAGTTTTGATATAGTCAGATTTATATCAAAAATAATCCAAAAAACTGCGAAATCAGTGTTAAAAACAAGGAATTTGTCGAATTTTTATAAAGGAGATTTTAAGATGGCAATAAAAGTTGCAATTAATGGATTCGGTCGAATCGGTCGTTTGGTACTAAGAGTAATGGCACAAAAACCGAAACAATTCGATGTTGTGGCAATAAACGATTTGTTCGATGCTGACATGCTGGCATATATGTTCAAATATGATTCAACTCAGCGCAAATATCAGGGCGAAGTGAAAGCCAAAGGCAGCGCAATCGTAATTGACGGCAAGGAAATCCCAATTCTCGCAGAAAAAGACCCTGCCAAGCTGCCATGGGGCAAGATGGGAGTCGATGTAGTTCTCGAATCAACAGGCAGGTTCACATCTCGCGCAGTCGAGGGTAAAGCCGGTTATGACAGCCATCTTCAGGCAGGCGCAAAAAGAGTGCTTCTTTCAGCGCCGGCCAAGGATAAACCGGATGCAACAATCGTGCTGGGCGTTAATGATGATCTGCTTAATGCGGATATGAAGTGCATTTCCAATGCGTCATGCACAACCAACTCACTTGCTCCGGCATGCAAAGTCCTTCATGAAAAAATCGGTATTGTCAAAGGTCTTATGACGACTGTTCATGCTTATACAAACGACCAGGCTATTCTGGATATGCCATACAAGGATAAACGCCGCGGCAGAGCTGCTGCATTAAGCACAGTGCCATCTACAACCGGCGCTGCAAAAGCGCTCGGCGAAGTAATTCCCGCCCTGAAAGGCAAGCTGCATGGTTACGCCCTGAGAGTTCCGGTTCCAGACGGCTCTATTACCGACCTGACATTTATGGCAGCCAGAAAGACCTCTGTTGAAGAAATTAACGGCGCAATTAAAGCCGCTGCGGCAGGCGCAATGAAAGGAATTATCGAGTACGTAGATGAACCGATAGTAAGCTGTGATATAATCGGCAATCCTGCAAGCTCTATCTTCGATTCCACAAATACAATCGTCCTCGACGGCGATATGGTAAAAGTAACAATGTGGTACGATAACGAGTGGGGTTATTCCTGCAGAAGCGCAGACCTGATTGAAAGATTAGCCAAATTATAATGGATTTATTATTCAACAGGAGAAACTAAATATGGCTAAAAAAACAGTAGCTGATATTGATGTTAAGGGCAAAAAAGTCCTTATGAGATGCGACTTTAATGTCCCTCTCGATGACAATCGCAATATCACAAGTGATGACAGAATAGTGAAAGCAATGCCTACGATAAAGAAAATACTGAATGGCGGCGGCTCACTTATTCTGATGAGTCATCTTGGCAGGCCCAAGGGCGAACGTGATGACAAATATTCCCTGGCTCCTGTCGCAAAAAGATTGTCTGAACTATTAGGTAAAAAAGTTAAATTTGTCGATGATTGTGTCGGCGATCAGGCAGCAGCAAAAGCCAAAGCTCTGAAGTCCGGAGATTGTATGCTTCTTGAGAACCTTCGCTTTTATAAAGAGGAAACAATCAAGGACAAAGCAGCAAAGGAAGATGCACAGCTTCGTCAGGCAAAAGACGATTTCGCGAAAAAGCTGGCTGATATGGCGGATATTTACGTTGATGACGCCTTCGGCACAGCTCATCGGGATAATGCCTCAATGTACACTGTACCAATGCTGATGAAGGGCAAACCAAGAGTTATCGGTTTCCTGATTGAAAAAGAGCTGAAATTTCTTGGTGATACTCTTAAAAATCCCGGTAAACCCTTCGTCGCAATATTAGGCGGCGCAAAGGTGTCCGATAAAATCGGTGTAATTGAAAATCTCATTGGTAAAGTTGACCGCATCATTATAGGCGGCGCTATGGCATACACTTTCCTCAAGGGCAATGGAAAGACAATCGGAAAGAGTTTATGCGAAGATGATTTTATCGATAAAGGCCAGGAGCTTCTTAAACAGGCGGCGGACGCGGATTGCGAAGTTATCTTACCTGTTGACCATCATGTCGTTCGTGAATTAGCTCCCGGTGTTCAATACAAAACAGCCGTAGGTGATATTGACCCTGGTTTTCAGGCTGTTGATATTGGACCGATTGCCGCTCAGACATACACTGAGAAAATCCGCGATGCGAAAACCATCGTCTGGAACGGACCGATGGGCGTTTTTGAAATTCCGCCTTTTGATACAGGCACAAAAGCAGTTGCTATGGCAGTCGCTGAAGCGACCGACAAAGGCGCAATAAGCATTATCGGCGGCGGAGACAGCGCAAGCGCAGTCAATCAGCTTGGACTGGAAGACAGGATAAGCCACATCTCTACCGGCGGCGGCGCATCCCTGGAATTTCTCGAAGGCAAAACTTTCAAGTGCATCGAAATTCTCGATGAGAAATAAAAATACTTATGAGTAAAACCATAGGAAATAAAGGTCTGCTCGATAAAAGCAGGTTTGAGGATCAAGACAGGCAAAAAGAACGCTGGCTTGGAAGGTTATCCTTAAAAGATGCGATGCACTTAGAAGAAAAAATGCTTTCATCAAGGTTGATATGGGAATGGCGAAATAATTTTGGTAAGGATTCGCCGGTTTGCCTGAAAATATTTCTTAAGGAAAAGCGAGCACACGGATGATTTTGCTGGAAGATGCCTATAAGAAGGTCGTAACGTTTCTTAATAAAGAGCGATACAAGTATATTATAATTGGAGGTATTGCGGCTGGTACTTTAGGTGAACCGAGAGTTACCGGGGATGTGGACATTGATATAGAAATGGAATCAAGCGATATCACTGCTTTCCTGGATAAGGCTGAAAAAGAAGGATTTAAATTCACATCAAAACAGTGCCTGACAAATGCAGAACATACCGGAACCTTTCAGATAAATTACGAAGCTTTTCATATTGATTTTATTATTGCCTCAACAGATTTTGAAAAAGCGGCGTTCGAGAGAAAAAAAATAATTAAGTTGTATGGTATAAAAGCTTTTTTCCCGACTCCTGAAGACCTGATTTTATTGAAGATTATCCCCGGCAGGGATAAAGACCTGCTTGATGCAAAAAATATCGTTTTGCGTCATAAGAACAAACTCGATACCAAGTATCTAAAAAACTGGGTATCGAAACTTTGTGATGAAGCCCGGGATATGAGAATGTGGAATATCTTAATTAATCTTTTAGAGGATTGAACTTGCGATTACCAAAGGCAGGAACAATAGAAATTGCGCCATCTGTACTGGCCGCTGATTTTGCAAAGCTGGGTCAGGAAATTGCCGAAGTTCAATCAGCGGGCGTAAAGATGGTGCATCTTGATGTGATGGACGGCCATTTTGTCCCGAACCTTACGATAGGCCCGCCGGTAATTGCAAGCATTAGAAAAACAACCGACCTGGTTTTTGACGCTCATTTGATGATTAGCGAGCCTGAAAAGTATATCGAGAGTTTTGTAAAAGCTGGTGTAGATAATATCACTTTTCATATCGAAGTTACTGATGACCCGATTGCTATTGTTGACAAATTGCACAATATGGGCTGCTCTGCGGGTATATGCCTTAATCCGGAAACTCCAGTTGAAGCAATCGAACCGGTGGCAAAATATTTCGATATGGTTCTCGTAATGACCGTCCATCCCGGCTTCGGCGGACAGAAATTCATCTCGGAAGCGGCTAAGAAAATTATAAAAGTCAGAGAAATTGTCGGCCCCGATATTCGCGTTGAAGTTGACGGCGGAATAGACAAAAACACCGCCCCAACCGTAGTTTCCTACGGCGCAGACACTCTCGTAGCAGGAAATGCCATATTCGGCCAAAAAGACCGAAAAGCAGCAATAAATGCAATTGAACGCACTTACAGGTAATTTTTCTACCACCTTATAGAAATTTATGATATAATACTGAACTTAGTGTGATTTTTATTTAAATTCTGCTTGAATATGGTCTTAGTATAGATTTATATGGCACAACAAACAAAGTCAAAATGGAATGGTTTTTCGCTGAAACCCCGCAGGGAGATGCCTGAAGGTCTGTGGATGAGGTGCCCTGCCTGCGAGCATATGCTCTATAAAAGCGCAGTTGAAAAAAACCTGCATGTATGCCCTGAATGCGATTATCATTTCAGAATCAGCGCAAAAACCAGAATCGATTATCTCGCTGACGAAGATTCTTTTCAGCAAATACTCGAAAAAATGGAAACCAAAGACCAGCTTAATTTCAAGTTCAGGGGAACCAGCTATCATCAGCGTCTCAAGGAAGACGAGAAAAAATCCGGTGCCAAAGAAGCCATGTTAATCGGCAAGGCTTTTATCAAGGGAAGACCTGTATCTCTTGCCGTAATGGAGCCGAACTTCCTGATGGGCTCAATGGGTTACGTAGTAGGCGAGAAATTCTGTGCGGCTGTGGATATGGCAATCGAGGAAAAGCTTCCATTTATAGTCGTGTGCTGTTCCGGCGGTGCAAGAATGCACGAAGGCGTTATATCATTGGGTCAAATGGCTAAAACATCTGCGGCTCTTGCGAAATTAGATGAAGCCGGAGGGCTTTACATTGCAGTTTTATCCGATCCGACAACAGGCGGTGTTACAGCAAGCTTCGCTATGCTGGGAGACTGCATTATAGCCGAGCCTGGAGCGATGATTGGTTTTGCGGGTCGCAGAACGATTGCTGAAACAATAAAGGTTGAATTGCCCAAGGATTTTCAAACAGCAGAATTTATGTTAGAGCACGGCTTCGTGGATATGATTGTGCACCGCAAAGACCTGCGGAACGAAATAGCCCGTCTGATTGATTATTGTCAGAAATAAACTTCTCATGAACTCAAGGCAGCGTGTCCTTAATGTTCTTAATCACCGGATTCCTGATCGAGTACCGATTGACCTCGGGGGCTTTCTCTCGGGAACTCACAGGAAAGCATACGTAGAATTAATCAATTATCTTGGCATCGAAGATGAGTTGAAAATTCTTGACCCTGTCCAGCAGCTCGCCTTGCCATGTGAGGAGCTTTTGCAGCGATTACATGCCGATATTCGCTATATTAACTTAAATCAATCCTTTGAACAGCAAATACAGGACAGCTTCGAAGATGAGTTTGGCGTCATTTGGACTATAGATAATCAGCAGCAAAATTACATGAACATTTCTCATCACCCCCTTGCTGACGCGTCTGAGGCAGAGATTGAGAAGTACACTTTTCCTGATGTCAACAAAATACAGGATTTCTCTTATATTCGACAAAATGCTTTAACAATTTCCCGCAATGGCTCATACGCTTTATCTGCGAGTATCGGAGGCTCTATATTCGAGTCCTGCTCGAATCTTCGCGGAGCCGAGAGATGGTTCATGGACACGAAAGAAAATCCGGCATTTTGCGAAGTTTTAATGGATAAAATGCTCGAATACTGGACGGGATTTTATACCGGATTACTTAAAGAAATCAGTGATATAGTGGATATTGTCATAATAGGCGATGATTTAACCGGACAAAACGGACCGCTGTTTTCGCCGGACTTTTACAGAAACATGCTAAAACCCAGACAGAAAACACTTGTTCAGCATATCAAATCACTTACAAAAGCAAAAATCTGTTATCATACATGCGGCTCATGTTTTGATTTCATTCCGGAACTGATAGACATCGGAATCGATATCCTCAATCCGATACAAATCGGGCTTAAAAACATGGAGCCGAAAAGAATTAAAGATACCTTTGGAAAGCAAATTTCCTTATGGGGGGGTGCTATCGACTCGTTAAAATTTCTTGCCTGTTCCGAGCATGGACAAATCAGGCAGGAAGTTCGCAAAAATATTGAAATTTTCAAGCCCGGCGGCGGTTATATTTTTAGTCCGACCCATAATATACAGTTTGATATTCCGCCGGAGAATATTGTCGAACTATTTGATGCAGCTTACGAATTTGGCAGTTAATCTTCTTGCAATATTGAGAAGTTTTCTGTAAAGTAGCGAAAATGTACGCTTGGAGAGGTGGCCGAGCGGCTTAAGGCGACGGTTTGCTAAACCGTTGTAGGGGGTAAACCCCTACCCCGGGTTCGAATCCCGGCCT
>JAFGEF010000017.1 GCA_016931715.1 Sedimentisphaerales bacterium | reverse complement strand
CATGTTATTGTCCCAATTATCCCATGAATCCTGCATAACTTGCTGGTTGGAAAGATAACACGCGTATCCGGCTGAGTAATATAGATATGGATTCAGTCCAAAGATATTGAAACCTTCCGAAGTCACTTCGGCTCCGGTGTATTCATTTGCCTGGCTTTTTGCGGTCCAGACATTATCTTTGGCGTAAGGGTCATAACCTCTGATTGTAATTTTGCCGCCTTCTGCTACGGTCTTGTCATCGTTTTGAACATGGACGGGTGCAACCATAGGCTGACGTGCGCTACTGAATCCTCTTGGCGCCCTGTGATAGAATACATAATACTGGTCATTCATAAACTCGATACTGCCATGCGTGTTGTGTCCCGAAAAAGTTGTTTGCAGTCTTGTTCCATCCTGAGTTGGTACAACTGCGCGTGCGTCAACGAGAACGCCGCCGCTTTTCCATGGACCAAGCGGTGAATCGCCATAGGCATAACGCAGCGTCGCAGTGGCCCCGCCAAGTCCATATTCAGGACCGGAGGATCCGCTGTAAATCCACACATATTTGTTGCCGATTTTACGAATAGACGCGGCTTCAAAGAAGCTGAAAGAGGCAGGGTTCTCGCCCGGGAAGAGATAGGGATAATTAACCGGTTCCGGGTTACTTTCGACAGCGGGTTGTGCTTCTGGTTGTGCAGCTCCTCGTCGTCCACCGGCTCGCCCGCCAGCTCGTCCACCTCCTCGTACATCGGGAATAAAACGGTCAATCGCCTGTGTTCCTGGCCTGAGCGAATACATTGTATTCTGATCCAACTGACCTGCCGACGACCTTTGGTATCCCCAGTATCCGTAAGCTCTGAAACCGATTCCATAATCAGGGTCGCTTTGATCTGTGATGTAATCAATATATACTGCCGGGTCAAAACCCATTATGCTTCCCTGTATTGCTCGAGTTCCATCTTCAGTCATGTTAATAGGAGTAAATGGTCCGTCGGGACGATCACCTTTGGCCACCATCGGGTTCCGGCTGGTGCTGTGGGGATAGAGATAATAAACTTTCTTACCATCCTTTCCCTTGACCTCAACAAGGTCTGGAGCGTACATAGTATCCCACTGGTTGCCTACTTTATAGGTAAAAATGGGACCTTCATCGCGCCAGTTGGATAAATCCTCAACCGGAGCTGACCATGCTCTGACATCCGGCCCGCAATAACTCGTAGCTCTGACATCGTGCGAACCAATAATATAGATGCGGTATTTCCCTGGGTTATCGGGATCCTCAAAAACACGCGGTTCTCCGTCGGGTAAATGTTCCCATAACGGCAGGTACGGATTACCCATTCCATATTGGGCAGCGTTTTTCGACTGATTACTGGCACCGATTGACGCACAACTGCATAACAGCAGCATAGCCACGATTAATAACATTACATGGGGTCTTTTGAAAACAAATAATAACTTTTTCATTTTTTGACCTTTCTATTCCTTTAATAATTGAATAGTTTACAGGAAATATCATTTCCAACGACAGGGATAATTATACCAATTATTAAGAGGCTGTCAAATCAAGTCTCATTTTGTCGCTGAAGATTAAGGATTGAATTGAAGGGGCGTTCATAATATTGATTGACGAATTCTTGCCTCTGGAGTACACTTCATAGAAACTGGAAAGTGTATTTTAATGCAAAAAAGCTGAGTCATAGTGACTGGCAGATAAGGTTAAACAAAATAACACAGGAGATTTTAGGAGAATTAAAATGAAACACAGGCTTATACTTATTATTTTGGTTGCTATAATGACATGCGGTGGTTGCTTCGCTCAGCAATCCCCTGATCCGAATGCGGCGGCTTCATCATCCGTTGATGCCTCTCGTAAATTGAAAAACGTTCCGGTTCGCAGCGCTGGTTACGGCAAAGAGCTTGGGGATTTCAAAAGCGGAATCTACACGATGGAAAGCGCAGGTCTTACCCGCCAATATACCATCGACATTCCCGAAAATTACGACAAGAACACATCATACCGGTTGATTTTTGCCATGCACATGATGGGCGGCCATATGAATACTATGGTGAGCGGCAATTATTATGAACTCAAGACCTATGCGAAAAGGGATAATGTCCCCGTCATTTTCGTCGCGCCCGAGGGATATACCGACCGTTCTCCATGGCGGGGCAGTGACGATAAAGACCATATTTTCTTTGCAGATATGCTTAAACTGTTCAAGGAAAAGCTGAGCATAGATACCTCCCGCATATTCTGCTGCGGCTTCAGCTTCGGAGCAATGGTCTCCTACTCGCTCTCGCTGGATTTCCAGGATGAGCTTCGTGCCGTTGCATGTTATGCTCCGGCCAATTGGAATATCTATCTCCCTGAAAATAAGCACAAACCCATTGCGTATTTCAGTACGACCGGCACCCAGGACAACCTTTGCAAGTGGATCAACTCGGATGCGCAAAAACAAGGCGGAAAATATTGTGTCCTGACGCACATCGAAGACAACGGGCTTAAAGAACTGCCCGAAATACCCATTGCAACCACCCGCACACATGTTACTACTGAGTTCAAAGGGCTTCCGGCGGAATATCCCGTGCTGTTCGGCTCCTTCGTAGGCGGCCATTCAAATAACGAAAAAGACCCCGGATCAAATGTAAACTGGATTGCAAAAGAAACCTGGGATTTCTTCATGCGGTTTTAAAAATCGCCGAAGAACAGTCTCTATTGGTTCGCACAACGGATTTTAAAATAGTTGTATAAATTAAAGAATACAAAAATTTATCGATAAATAAATTCAGGTGCGGCTGCATCACAATGTTGCAGCTCACCTTTTTTTGAGTAAATGGACTTTATAGTAAGCAGTTACTATTTTCTATGTACCATTACCATCCATTAATAGATGGTAGTTCGTGTTTTCTCACCTCTATGCATAGTTATCTGCGTTTTTATAATAGTGAATAATAGGCGATCTAACAGCATCCTGCAATCTGGTAATTATCGATGGATCTGGATTTATAATGTCTAACTCCTTGATCAATCGCGATTCTGTAAAAACCTGAGACAACAAATTAAAAGATTCTGTATCAGCTTCAGGACAAGAATATCCGTATACGACCAAACGTGAACACTTTTTCAACTCGTTTCGCATTTTATTCCAAACGTTATTAATTACTGTGCTTCTTATAAACGTTCCTTTGTTAACGAGTGGTGGTATGACAACAGGAAAGGTTTTTTCTCCCTGGAATGTTAAGTTTTTGGTAAGCAATACCCGCCTTGAAATCATAATGTTTTTAGATTTAATAATGTGTGTAAGTAAAGAACTTTTCGCTGGATAAAGGCTAAACCAATTCAGTGAACCATGCGGCTTTAGTATTTTGATACTTTTTAATTTACGAGTATCTTGTTTGCCTGAATCAAAGATTTTGGAGTTATCATTTTTAGGTGCTGTCAGTTTATAACTATTTGATGGTAGACAATAACAATTTGGGAAATCAAAATAAGACTTGAATCTTGGGTACACACTCGCTATGTAATGCAATGATTTCTCAACTTGCAAATCAAAATTATATGATATTATAGTGAGGTCTTCTTGCGACTTACAATCATTTATGAGCTTATTAATAATTCTGATTAATTTGTTCCTCATTGATAATTTTATTCTGGCCGTTGATGTGGAAATAAGATTGTTTAGTAGAGTCATTAATCCAACCAACAATTCTTCGGCTTCCTTAGTGGACTCGGCGATAAAAATGTCGGTATAAAGATTTCTTAGTACTTTTTCTAAAGAATCATTTGGAGAATCTTTTGTGTATATGTCATAGCCATATTTCTTTCTAAAGTAGTTATTGAGGTCATACATAATAAAGCTATTCCAGCCACTTGCTTTGTATGTTTTACCATCTTTCGCCTTTGAATACGAATATGAAATATGGTGATTCCAAAAAAAGTTCTTATCTAAAGGGGGGAGTTCATACCTAAAGCCTTTTTTATTTGCATCGGCAAATGTAGCTCCAGCTCCGATAATGAGACATGTCTTCTTATTCGTCATTCTAATTCTTGCCTATCATATTATTCAATGGTTTTCATATAACATTCTAAAAAGGTATAATTGATGTGTGATTATGTCAAGTATGAAGTTATTTTGTATCTAAATAATTCCTGTTTAGCCTGTTATCCAGTCTAAACGAAGAATACAGAACACAGTGGCTTGGCCATCCCCAAGGGAAATACTGGAGACAGTAGAAATTGAAGTTCTTTTTTAAATAGATTCTTCGTTGCACTCAGAATGACATTAAAAAGAAAATAATATTAAAAATCCGTGTAAATCCTGTTAATCTGTGTCGAAAAAATAATTTGAAGATTGCCGCACTTCGTTCGCAATGACATCTTTATTTGTGTTTATTCGTGTTCATTTGTGGTTTTGAATTGCTTTTTAAATGGATTCCCGCCCATTCGGCTTCGCTCAGGGCATGCTCTGCGCGAGAATGACAGTGTCGTGATTATGAATTATCTGTGTAAATAGGCGTTAATCTGACTTCGACGAGCTCAGTCGAGTCGTGGTTAAATAAAGTTTATTTGGTTTTGAATATCTAAAATGTACTGGATAGCTATGTATTCCCGAATTTACCCCTTAATTCGCAGTTGATATTTATTCCACAATTCATCACGTTCTGACTTGGGGATAGAGTGCCAGCGTACGCCGCGAATGGCGCCTTCAATCGCACATAGTGCACTCCTGCAGACAGGGCCGGATCGCTTATATGGATTCACAAGTACAGCCGCTTCCACACTTCCGATTTTAGCTAATTCATGAGCAGTGGTGATGCCGGCCTGATGAAGGCATCGAGCCATTTCTTCTCCAATATTTGGTAAGGAAAGTAGAGATTGCTGGTTGTCCGTTTTTCTTTTCATATTGCCTTTCAACATATTATTCTATAATTTCTGTATAACTATTTAGCAGTTTGTTTTCATCCTTCAGCCTGATAAAAGTACATCCACCGTCGACAAGGCTATGGCGGACAGTTAGCTTTGCTAACTGGACTCCGTCATTGCCGGTGTAACGCAAACACGAACACACCTGAGAGCCTTAAATGCCGGCTCGAAAATCATGGAGTACGTCGCAACATGCAATATACAACTCGGCTGCCGGGCAAGCAAGAGAAAAAATGTGTCTGAATCAACAATTTAATATCTGTGCATGATTTTTATTATTATCCATAATTATGTAATAAATCTTTTTGCTTGTCCGTCTTTCTTATTGATGATTATGTTCTGCAATAAGGCAAACTTTAATATAAATTGATTCGCACATTTGTTATGATTAATACGTAAAGAAATTATATAACAAATTTTAGTAAAACATTTTGTGAAGGAGTTGAAGATGGTCAGAAAAATATTTTTATTAGTGGCGACAGTCGCTTTGCTGCTGACATTGGCTCAGAGCCTTTCGGCTCAAAGGATGGGTCGCGGCGGTGGTGGTAATTTCGGAACAGGTATGCAAAGAGGCGGTGCAAGAGGCAGGGGCGTTTTAACTTCGCCGCAGTCATCTATTCCGCTAAACGAGCAGGAAAAGAAAATTCTCGGTGTGCTTGATGATATGTATCGAAATCAGAGTTCTGGAATGATGAATGTTCCAACATTAGATGGCAGAATCCTGCGCATGCTTGCTGAAACCACAAATGCGCAAAATGTCATCGAAATTGGGACATCGAACGGCTATTCCGGAATATGGTTCTGTCTGGCTCTGAAGGCAACAGGCGGCAAGCTTATCACACACGATATTGACGAAGGCAGAGCTTCGCTTGCGCGGGAGAACTTCAAACGAGCGGGAGTAGATAATATCGTTACGCTCGTTATGGGTGATGCTCATGAGACAGTTAAAAATCTGAAAGAGCCTATCGATATCCTGTTTCTTGATGCTGATAAAGAGGGTTATCTTGACTATCTGAACAAGTTAATGCCTCTGGTTCGTCCGGGCGGTCTTATCCTGGCTCATAACATTGACCAGGTGGGCAGGGACTTTATTAATGCGATAACTGCAAATCCTAATCTTGAAACAGTCCAGCTCGAAGGAGTTACAGTGACTCTTAAAAAACGCCAGAGCGAGCAGAAAACTCCCGAAAAAATCGAAATTTCATCTGTGACAACAGCACAATAATCTTGACTGCATGTTTAGATAAAGCGATTATATAGCCGGTACTGGAAATATTAAGCTCTAATTTGAGCAGTAAAAATTGATACCGGTTCTTTTCAAAACTACAAATATTTCTTCTGTTTAAGGGTATATGGAATGCAGGAAGAAGAACTTAAACGCGGATTTGGTCTGTCAACTTCTATATATGTCGTTATCGCAAGCATGATTGGAACAGGTATTTTAATCTCTCCCGGATATATGATGGCATCTCTTGGAAATTATACTGTTATTTTCGGACTGTGGGTATTTGGTGGATTGCTCGCTATCTGCGGCGCGTTATGCGTAGCGGAGCTTGCCGCTGCATTGCCCAGGGCAGGTGGAGAATATGTATATCTTCGCCAGGCATACGGACCGATGCCTGCATTTCTTTCTGGCTGGACATCGTTTTTTCTCGGCTTTTCAGCTCCATTAGCGGTGGCAGGTTATATCGCTTCAATGTACCTTTTAAATCCTTTTATATCGAGCGAGAGTGCAAATGCAAATATAATTTTTAAGATATCAGCCGCTGTAATAATAATAGCGATTACATTACCTAATCTCGTCGGTCATCGTTTTTCTGCCTTAACGCAAAATATTACGACTATAATCAAATTTGGCATTTTCGTAATTTTAGCAATATCTGCTTTTATTTTCGGTAATGGGAAACTGGCAAACATTGCAGAAAGCAATTCTGACGGTAATGTCGATATTGCAACAGCGGCGACACAATTGTTTTATGTATTATTTGCCTATAGCGGCTGGAACGCAGCAAGTTATCTTGCCGGTGAGGTAAAAAATCCGGGAAAAACTCTTCCGCGTTCACTTTTAATCGGTACCGGGCTTGTTATTGCCTTATATTTAGCTATTAACCTCGTATTCGCATATGCAGTTCCTATAAGCGATATTGGATTTGATAACGCCGAAAAGCTGCCGCAACTTGCAGTTGCAAACCTGTTCGGATCTCGCATTTCAAGCGTTTTTTCTGTTCTGCTCGGATTGACGTTTTTGGCTACCGTAAGCGCCTTTATTATCACAGGACCGCGTGTTTATTATGCTATGGCGAAAGATGGTTTATTTCCTTCAATAGCAGGGCGTATTAGTCAGAAAGGGCATATTCCGGTATATGCAATGGCTGCGCAAAGTATTTGTGCTATTATAATTCTTTTCATTACACCTTTTCAGAGTCTATATAAGTATGCCGCAGTAGGTTTGTCTATCTTTGCACTTTTGTTTATAGCAGCAGTATATGTGCTTAGATGGCGTCAGCCGAATCTGGAAAGGCCTTTTCGTGTGCCCGGATACCCCATAGTACCTGCAATTTATTTGGTTACGGTTATTTTTATGACTATATTTGCGTTTATTCAATGGAAAATGCCTTCAATATTCAGCATTGGAAGTATTCTGATAGGAATTCCGGTGTATTATATCTGGATATTCGTTTTCCGTCGAAAAACTGCATAAAATAAGCAAATTATTTTAATACAATTCATTTTTTTTCACTTTTTTAAAATATTTTTTAAAATCTGCAATAAATCCCGCTGTCTGTCCGTCTTTTCTGTCAATGATATGAAACTGTGAGGAAAGTAGAAAAATTTGGGAAATAAGAATATGGGAAAGAAGGAAAATACGGAAGTGAAGACAGCAGTTTCGCTCATTATCGAGGAGAATTTATCGGCATTAAAGCGTTTATTCAGAAATTTGACACATAGACCTCCTAAAACTCGTTTGTATATAAGAAAGAGAAACGTTGGGAAATAAAAAGGTGGAAAAAGCAAACCGGGCGTATTTATTTACATAACCGCCCTCCTTTAAGCGGCTGGATGCGTGTTCAAACAAATACGCATCCAGTTTTTTTTGGTAAATACAAGGAATCTGCAAAATTGAAGTTAGACATACTTTAAGAAAGAAAAAATTGCTTGTGTTTAATTTTTTCTTTCTTAAGCAATTAACTTAAATTATTCATATATAAGCAGTTACAGCAAAGCGGCAGATTGTATGAAGAAAATCTTTTAAACTGATTTTCTTCATACAATATATGTCTAACTTCAATTTTGCAGAACTCATCGTAAATATTAATAATTCTATCAAACAGGGAACTTCAGAATTGGTTTTTCAAGTGGAATAAATGTTTTTTTGGCAATTATCGCCAATCGTTGGGATAGAAAACAGATTCCGGCTTGATATTGAAGGTTCTGCAAAGTTCCTCAACCAATATCTGAATTCTTTTTATCTGGCAATCAGTCGGACGTGTGTTTCTTCCGTCTGCTACCACGCAAATCCGTACAGCCTGCTCGCTTCCGTTCCATTTATTTGAGCCTGGAGCGGATTGCTGCTTTTGCCATTTTTCTGTGGGTTGTATTTGGCCGTCATTGCCGCCGAAACCATTGTAAATACAGAAATGACAATTTATATCCTGTGAATTAGAAAGGCCGTTAATAGCCGCAAGCTGCTCGATATTTCCGGAATTTGTTCCGCTGTAATAAATTTCGATCCAGTTCCAGCGATCTCTTAACTGCGATGTTTTGGAGCATATCACATCTCTTATCGGAGGCAGACGGTAAAAGCTCCATAAAGAAAACGGTCCCGCCGAAGGAGGATTATGTCCCATTGTCATCAATACAATAGCGCCTATGGTCATCGAAGCCAGAAGCATTGCCAATACTTTTACTACTCTCGCCTGGTTCGGCATATCAACGTCCCTGATTGTAATAACTGCAAACTTTAAAACATCATCCCTGAACAAAAGGCTCGATAGACTATTATGTCCCCATCCTGCATCTGTCACATCCAATATTCTCCTGACGGATACAGGATAAGTCATTGCCTGATGAAAGCACAAATCCTTTTATAATATAAACATCGGCACCTGCCAAGTTTTAACTGAATAATTTTGTTATAAAAACAAAAATTAATTTATTTTTTTTAACAAAAATGTATTTTTATTTTTTGGGGTCATCGTTTTATAAATTTATATTTATGAGAATTGCCAATTTATACGAAAAAGTATTCACATAAAGTATGTTACAAATTTATTGCTTTTTACATTGAGGCTTTATAAGATATTCTGCATAGGTTCAAATTATAATCTGCCTTAAAGTTGCAGGTAGTTATTCAGATACCTGCCTTATATAATAACAGTATAAAAAACGTAAGGAAGAAAGATGACATCGGAATCTATTTGGCAAGAGGGAAAATATCATTCATTGTCTCCTGAGCAAATTACTGCTCTTCAGAAGCAGGGCTGTACCTGCGGTGACTGGTCTAAAGTCTGTGTCACTGCGGATTTCAATACTGATAATGTACATTCTACTCATTTCAGCGGGAGAATAAGAATGGGAGCATTTGCGAAAAATGTTAGTTTTTTCGGAGGCATAACCATTCCGGCCGGCATTAGCGACGCGACACTTCATAATTGCATAATCGGGGATAATGTATTTATAAGTCATATAAAAAATTGTATTGCAAACTACACAATCGAGGAAGATGCGGTTATTGATAACATTGACCTGCTGGCGGTCGAAGGCGAAAGCTCCTTCGGCAACGGAATTGAAGTGGCAGCAGTTAATGAAGCAGGAGGGAGAGAGATACCGATATACGACAGACTTTCTGCTCATACCGCCTATATTATGGCGTTTTATCGTCACAGGCCGCAGGTTATCAAAAAGCTTCAGAAAATGATTTCTGATTACGCACGCTCTGTAACGTCTTCGATGGGTCTTGTTGGAAAAGGCGCTTCGATAATTAACTGCAGGATTTTGAAAAACGTTAAAATCGGTCCTGCCGCTAAAATCGAGTGCACTGCAAGCCTCGAAAACGGCTCTATCAATAGCTGCCCGGAAGACCCGGTTTATATTGGACCGGGTGTTTTTGCAGAAGATTTCATCGTATCGAGCGGTGCAAAAATTTCCGATGGTACGATGATCTCGAAATGCTTCATCGGGCAAAGCACGGAATTATCGAAAGAGTATTCAGCCGAAAATTCCGTATTTTTCGCCAACTGCGGCGGTTTTCATGGTGAAGCCTGCGCTATTTTCGCAGGACCATATACCGTAACGCATCATAAATCTACGCTGCTTATCGCGGGATTATTTTCTTTCCTGAATGCCGGAAGCGGAACAAACCAGAGCAACCACATGTACAAGCTCGGGCCGGTTCACCAGGGTGTTGTCGAGAGAGGCTCGAAAACGGGAAGCGATTCATATATCCTCTGGCCCGCAAAGGTCGGAGCTTTTACTGTTGTTATGGGAAGGCATTACAGGAATTCCGATACGTCTGATTTGCCTTTCTCATATCTTATCGAGCATGAGGACGAAAGCATTCTTGTTCCCGGAATCAATCTCCGAAGCGTGGGGACGGTTCGTGACGCCCGGAAATGGCCTAATCGCGACAAGCGGAAAAATCCCGATAAGCTCGACATGATAAACTTCAAGCTTCTCAGTCCATATACGATACAAAAAATGCTTAATGGCAGAGATTTACTCAAAAAGCTCAAGGCAACTTCAGGCGAAACCTCCGACTATTATACATATCACAGCGTGAAAATTGAAAAATCTTCGCTGGAACATGGAATCAGCTTATATGAAATCGGAATTTACAAATTTATCGGTAACTGCCTGATTCATCGTCTGCAGAACAGGCAAATTTCCAATGTGAATGAATTACGTGATGCGTTGAAGCCGCAGTCTGATGTGGGAGCTGGGAAGTGGTTCGATATGGCAGGGCTTTTTGCACCTGAAGAATTGATTGAAATCATGCTTAATGATATTGAAAATGATGTTTTGAACTCGCTCGTGCAGGTTGAGAAAACTTTTATTTCCATACATGAAAATTATCCTGTTTACGAATGGACCTGGGCGGCGGATGTTATGCAGAAAATGGCAGGAAAGAAAATCGAGGAGATAACGCCAGGCGACATAATCGAGCTTACAATAAAATGGAAAAACGCAGTAATTGGCCTTGATAATCAGCTTTATATAGACGCAGGAAAAGAGTTCGCCGCTCTCGCTCAAACCGGATTCGGAATTGACGGCGACACTGAAACAAAGCACGCCGATTTCGCAGCGGTCAGGGGTACTTTCGAGAAAGACAGATTTGTTTCAGAAATTGAAAACCACATAAAAACAAAAACAGAACTGGCAAATGACCTTATAAATCGTATGAACAAAATTGAATAAGGAGTTGAAAAGTGAGAGTGATAATAGAACCTGATTATGATTTAGTATCAAAATGGGCGGCTAATTATGTTGCCGGAAAAATAAAGGATTTTGGAGCAGGCGAAAAGAATCCTTTCGTTCTGGGACTGCCGACCGGCTCTTCCCCTCTGGGAATGTACAGGGAGCTGATTAAGCTTAACAGGGAAGGATACGTTTCATTTGAAAATGTTGTTACCTTCAATATGGACGAATATGTGAATCTTCCAAAAGAACATCCCGAAAGCTATTATTCTTTTATGTGGAACAATTTTTTCAGTCATCTGGACATAAAAAGAGAAAACGTTAATATCCTTAACGGCAACGCTCCAAAACTCGAAGATGAGTGTGCCCAATATGAGGCAAAAATCAAAAAGTACGGCGGCATTAAGCTGTTCGTTGGCGGCATCGGACCCGATGGCCATATGGCTTTCAATGAGCCGGGTTCGTCCCTGTCTTCAAAAACACGTGTGAAAACTCTCACCTACGATACAATAGTTGCCAATTCGCGATTCTTCGGCGGCGATGTTAATAAAGTGCCTAAAACCGCATTGACTGTCGGTGTCGGAACGGTTATGGACGCGGATGAGGTTCTGATTATCGTCAACGGCCACAATAAAGCACGCGCTCTGCGTCATGCAATAGAAGGAGGCGTCAATCATATGTGGACTATCAGCGCACTGCAAATGCATCCGAGGGGAATTATTGTCTGCGATGAGCAGGCATGTATCGAGCTGAAGCTTGGCACATTCAAATATTATAAAGATATCGAATCTGTAAACCTTGACCCGCAAAAGCTGATGCGCCGCTGATTATTGCCCGGAAAGCTCTAACTTTATTTCCTTGCCTTCGGGAAATTTTATAGCCGCTTCTTTAATCAGCGATTCGATGTATTTGCTGGTGAACTCTGACTTTTCTCGATTGCTTAATGCCTTGGTTAAATCTTCTTTGACTTCATCGAAAGGTATAACTCCGGCTTCTTTGTGGTCGGTTACCTTGATTATGTGATATCCATACTCTGTTTCTACAACGTCACTGACCTGACCGACTGAAAGTTCGAAAGCCGGTTTTTCAAATTCTTCCACCATTCTCCCCTTGCTGAAATAATCAAGGTCACCTCCAGTCGATGCGGTCGCGTCCGGATTTGCCTTTGCCAGTTCGGCAAAATCGGCGCCCTCTTTAACCTGGCGGAGCATATCTTCGATTTTCGCTCTTGCTTTCTGTCTTACATCATTCGGTTCATCCCTGGAAGCAGCAACAAGAATATGACTTGCTCTTACCTGTTCCGGCCTGTCGAATGCTTTTATATTCTCGTCGTAATATTTTTTTGCATCTTCTTCGGAAACGTTGACCTTGCCTTCCATTTGCTGGTCCATAAATTTCTGATATATCCGTTCCTTTTTGACTTCTTCCAGAAGTTCATTATAGCTGATGTTATTTTTTTCAAGAGTCTCTTTAAAATCTGCCATACTTAAAGATTGTTCTGAAAGCTGCTTTTTTAATAACTCATCGGCTTCTTCTGTTGTAACGACTATATTCAAATCTTTTACTTTTTCATCCAGCAACTGCTCGATAATAAGCTGCTGCAGCACCATTTCTCTTCTGTCTTTTATATGCTGCGTAATAATGGCGTCTGACGGCATCTCCTCTCCGTTTTTCATGGCTTCTTTAATATTTGCAATCTCCGGATTAAGGATTTCCTGAACTCGGCCTTCCCTGATTTTGAAGTCATTTACAGTAGCCGCCACTTCATTCGGATCGGCAAACTTGATTATTTTGTCCAAAGAGCGTCTCTGGCCTGTGTCTATTACGGTATTGCCGTCTGATGGTTTCATGTCTTTCTTTTTGCAGCCTGAAACAATCAAAACTGAAACTATCATTAAAAAAGCAAACGCTTGCCTAATATATGCTGATTTTTTCATCAAATAATCCTTTCTAAACACAATAAAGTGCGAAAATAAAAAAAGCCCCTTTACTTAGGGCAGTCGTATATTACAAAAAAAAAATTGCAGATTGTCAAAGGATAAAGAGGGCATAATCAAAATATATAAGCCTGTATGCATAAGTATTGTTGTTAAAATGGGTAAAATATTGAGTATCATATCATTTTGGAGACTGTTTTCATAAGCTATTTTAATGCAAGCAGGGCTTTTCTCTTCTGCCGGACTTTGTCCTGGAAATCTCATTCCGGCATCGGAGTAAATGTTCCCTTTTTGCCGATTCCGAACTTTTGCTTGAAATTATCAATCGTTTCCTGCTGAGCCTGTGTTCTTTCTATCAGAGCAGCCGGAGCCTGCCCCCCGGCAGGTAAAGGCGGAGGCTGCTCCATAGTCCTTTCTATAGTATCTTTATTAATCGTGTTATTAATATGTAGACAATTCTGTCGTACTTGAAATACATCTTTTGTCGCAGTAAGTAGGACAGTTTTGTCTATGTTACCCAGACAATTTTGTCTAAGTAGAATCTTTGCGGCATGGCTTTTAATACTTACTCCTTCGCTGATTTGCTTCTCCCATAATAAATATGAGTTGAAAATATTAATGTATAATTACGGCAAATCATTTATAATAGCCTGCGTTTTGAAAGAAAAATTTGTTTGTTGGAACAAAGTGGCGTATTCTTTCTGCAATATTTCTTTATGTATTTTTATTAAAGGTCGGTTTTTAATAAACTTTTATGGAATTTAAACATAAACAGCTATCGAATGGTCTGAACATAATCGGTGAAGTAAATCCGGCGGCAAAATCTGCGGCGGTCGGATTTTTCGTAAGAACAGGCTCGCGGGATGAAACGCAGGAAATAAACGGCGTATCGCACTTTCTCGAACATATGCTCTTCAAAGGCACTGACAAGCTAAATTCTTTCGAGGTCAACGAGGCTTTCGACAGGACAGGGGCACAGTTTAACGCTTTTACGAGCGAGGAAAACACAGTTTTTTACGCCGCGATTCTGCCTGAATATATCGTCGAGATAACAAAACTCTGGTCACAGTTGATGAGACCTGCACTTCGCGATGAAGATTTCGATATCGAGAAAAACGTTATCAAGGAAGAAATCGCGATGTACCAGGATATGCCGAACTTCGAGGTTGTTGAAAAATGCAGAACGCTGCATTTCGACGGCCATCCGTGCGGCAACAGCGTTCTCGGAAGCGTCGAGAGCATCGATAAGCTCACTGCAAACCAGATGCGAGCGTATTTCGATAGCCGTTATGCTCCGAATAATATAACTCTTGCATGCTCAGGTAATTTCAAATGGGAACAAATCTGCTCGTTTGCGGAAGAATACTGCGGCCCGTGGACTCGCGCCGACGCCGCAAGAGAGCTTAAGCATTATGACGGAAGCAAAAAGAAAGAGAGAATCGGAAAAGCAAATATCACACGCGAGCATATATGCCTGATAAGCCCGGGCGTATCGGCTCAGGACCCGTCAAGATTCGCAGCGTCTCTTCTGGCGATGATTGTCGGCGATGATGTCGGCTCGCGGTTCTTCTGGGAGCTTGTCGATAAGGCTCTGGCTGAGTCCGCTTCGATGCAGTTCGGTGCGATGGATGGAACGGGAATGTTCAACAGCTATATCCAGTGCAGCAGCGAGAATATGGCAAAAGTGCTCGATATCGTGAACGGCATTTTCCGGGATATTGCCAGTTCCGGCGTGACGGCTGATGAGCTTACCAAGGCGAAGAACAAGGTCTTGAGCGAGCTGGTTATTAAAAATGAGCTGCCGATGGGAAGACTCGTTGACCTCGGTTTTAACTGGATTTATCTCAAACAATATTTTACAATCGAAGGCGAAATCAGGGCGATAAAAGATGTAACAGTTGACGACATACAATCCCTGATAAAGCAGTTGAATCCAGGCGATTTCACGCAGATGTCAATGGGACCTAAGTAGTGCAATGAATCGCACCTTTTTTGGATATGATTGAACGGTGCGAAATTTCGCACCCTACATAGTGATGTGAGTAAAGATGAAAAGTGAAGATGCACCTCTTCGAGATGAAAATACAGCGGACAAAGCTGGTGACGCACCTGTGCAGAGCCATGCGAGGCAGGCAATCCCTAAATTCGACCTTGCAGAGCAGATACTCGCCGGCCAGCGAAAATTCGCTTCGATGAAAAGAACAGCACCGTCAAAAAACAGGATTAGGAATAGTAATGTTGAAACTGAAATAAAAAAGCAAAGTGCACTTAATCCTATCCCTGTCCCTGCAAAAGATAATTCCCAAGACCAAATCATTTCTGAAATCGTAGCAAGGGACATCCAGAATTTCCGTTCCGGCCGCACCAAAAGATAGAAATGTAATCATAATCCGTATGGTGGGATGTGCCCACCAATGAAACAAATATTCAAAGCACATCCTGCTTAAAACCTCAAATAAAATATAAGTTTTTATTTACTTCCTCATAAAATGATTTTCTGTTATACTCTTCGACAGAGATTGAACAGGGATTTTATATATGAAAAACGAAAAAACATTACAAAATCAAACGGATGAAAAGAAACCATCACGCAGAAAATACATAATCGCTGCTTGTATTATTCTTTGTGTTCTTGCCGGATATGTTTATTGGGTAATGACATATACTCATGTTTACTATGAATCTCAAAAACAAAGCAAAATAATAATTCGTAAAATAGCTGCCAAACAACTTAATAAAGACCCAAACGAATTGACGGACGAAGATTTTGCGACAATTAATGAACTTTTGATTGAAGATTCAGAAATTACCGACATAAAGCTTCTTGATAAATTTACGAATTTGCAAAAGCTTTTTATATCTACCAAAGGTCAAGTTTATGTAAATACTATACCGACATGGAAATTAATATTATATAAATTGGGTATCATTGATCCAGCAATTAGAATTCCCATTGATTTAAGTCCTTTAGAGAATCTATCCAATCTAAAAACTCTTATAGCTGTGAATTGTCAGATTAGTCATATTGAGAAATTAAAGGAACTAAAAAACCTCCAAACGCTTTGGCTTGGCAGTGCTAAGGTATCTGATTTTAAACCGCTAAAGGAATTAATAAACCTGCGAATACTTCATCTTGAAAACACACAAATATCCGACCTTAAGCCTTTAGAGGATTTAACTAATTTGCAAGAACTATACTTGAGCAAGACTAAGGTATCTGATCTCGAACCTTTGAAAAAATTAACGAACCTGCAAATACTTAAACTTAATGGCACACAGATATCCGACCTTAAGCCATTAGAGGATTTAACCAATTTGCAGCAACTTAATTTGACCAGAACTCAGGTATCTGATATTGGACCTTTGAAGAAATTAATAAACCTGCAAATACTTCACCTTGAATTCATACAGATATCCGACATTAAGCCATTAAAGGAATTAACTAATTTGCAAGAACTTTATTTAACCATGACTCATGTATCTGATCTTGAATCTTTGAAGGAATTAACAAACCTTAATTCTCTTTATTTAAGGGAATGTCCCAATACAACGGATAAAATGGTAGAGGATTTACAAAAAGCTTTGCCGAATCTGAAAATAGAAAGATAAAAAATGGATGAAACAAAAGAACAGAAAAACAAAATTCAAAATAAATATTCGCGAACGCGAAATATAATTACGGCTGGGATTTTCCTTCTCCTAATAGTAATTGTCTTTGCTTTTTGGCTATTGAATTGGAAGCCAAAACCCGACACCGTAAGCGAAAAAATTATTCGAGAAGCAGCGGCATATGTTCTAAATAAAGAGCCCAATGAACTTAACGGCGAAGATTTCGCTAAAATAACAAAGCTTTATATTCCTGCAAAACTGCTTGAGTTTTCAGGTGTTATCAATAAAGCTAATTTTGATGAAATCACAGAAATCAAAATGCTTGAGAAATTCACGAATCTACAGACACTATATATAGCACATATCCGTTTTTCTGAAAAAGCAAAACCTAAATGGATTAAAATATTAGCAAAAACAGGCATTATCGATATTGAGGAAAGATTTTTTATTGATTTGAGCCCTATTTCGAAACTTGATAACCTTCGGACATTTGTTATTGATTTTGCACCCTTTAAAAATATTGGACCACTCTCAAATCTCTCTAACCTGGAGAGTCTTGCGCTTTGCGGGACTTATATAACTGATATCAGACCCTTAAGTAAATTAACAAACCTCAGAAATCTTGCGGTTATACGATGTAATTTATCAGAGCTTGATCCTGTAAAAGAGCTCGTTAATTTACAATCACTTCTTTTAGAATCAACAAAAATAACCAGTATCGAGCCTTTGAGAAATTTAACAAAATTGCAAAACCTTGACCTTAACCAAACACAGATAACCGATTTTGAGCCAATCAAAGATCTTAAAAATCTAACTTATCTTAACGTTGCTAATATCAAAATATCATATCTCGGCCATATAAAGGAAATGACTAATCTTAAAACGCTTCTTCTTTACAACACCCAAATAACCGACCTCGAACAGCTCAAGAGATTAATTAACTTAGAAAGTCTTAATTTGGACCAAACACCCATTAGTGATTTGGAACCGATAAAATACCTGACAAAATTAACCAGCCTTTGTATTAACAATACTTCTATCTCTGACCTTACGCCGCTCCATAATCTCACAAATTTGCAAAATCTTTATTTGAAAGAAACTGAGAACATAACAGACCAGCAGGTAGAAGACTTGCAAAAAGCACTCCCAAACCTGATAATTGAACGATGAATATGAATTACACTCAAATAAAAACATCTCGTTCAAAATGCATAATTGCTGCTGTTATCTTTCTTTGTGTTGTTATTGCAGTATTTATTTACAGATTTTTAACGTGGGGTTCTAATGTCCATCTTGATGAGCCTATCCCGGGCGAAGAGGTTTTTATTCGTCAGGCGGTTGCCAAAACGCTCAATAAAGACTGGTTGGAACTTACAGAAGATGACTTTGTAAAAATAACTGAACTTGAGATTAGTAACAAAACGCTCTCTCATATCAAGTACATTATGAAATTTCCCAATCTTCAGAAATTATATCTCGAAAATATTAAAGTGCCGCAACCGGATTTACCTACGGGGAAAGCTTTTCTTGTATCTTGTCGAATTATAAAACAACCGGACTGGGGCGTGCTTGATTTAAGCCCTCTTACAAATCTTCAAAAACTTCAAATACTCAAAATTCATAATACTGATATTGAAAGCTTGAAACCTCTTTTATCATTTAAAAATCTTAAAGAGTTTTCACTTGGAAGTGAACAATTAACGAGACAAATCCAGATACCCAACCTTAAATATATAAAGAAGTTAAACAAACTTGAAATTCTTCGTATTAATAATATAAAAAGTTTTGAAATCAAACTCGTCAAAAACCTGAAAAATCTGCAGTCACTTTATGTCAGTTATACCAAGATTTCAAATCTTGATCCTATCAAAGGATTAACCAATCTGCGAGAGTTTTATATAAGAGATTGTAATAATATTTCGGACCAGCAGGTTGATGAATTGCAAAAAGCTCTGCCGAATCTGAAAATATACAAATAATTATGAGGTAGGGTGGGGCTTGCCCCACCGATTTATTAATTCGTGATTTGTAAGGAAAAGGTGGGGTAGAACCCCTCCCTACGTTTTTTGGTTTATTCACACCAAACTCTGGCGTTTTGGAAGAGTTTGAGCCAGGGTGAGGCTTTCAGGTTTTTCCAATCATCAGGTAAATATGGCCATTGCCAGAGATTGAATAATCTTTCCGGGTGGGGCATGAGAACCATGTGTCTGCCGTCGCGAGACGATAGGGCGGTAATGCCTAACTGCGAGCCGTTCGGATTGAATGGATAGGCTTCAGTTTGTTCGCCGGAATCATCGACGTAGCGTATCGGTGCAAGTCCCGGTTCGTTCTTTGTAACCTGCTCGAGTATTTTTTCATCGGGCCAGAAGCATCGTCCTTCGCCGTGAGCGACCCAGATACCGAGTCTTGAGCCTTCCATTCCCTTTAGAAAGATTGACGGACCCGGCTCGATTTTCACTGAGACGAAACGCGACTCGAAAATTCCCGATTCGTTTTTCACGAAGCGCGGCTGATGTGAAAGCTCTATCCCTCGCCAGGGAATCCAGCCGAGCAGAGCCATTACCTGGCAGCCGTTGCAGACGCCCAGAGAGAACGTGTCGTTTCGCTCGATGAAGGCATCGAATTCTTTGCGAATCTTATCGTTGAATTGGATAACGCCCGCCCAGCCTTTGCCCGCATCGAGAGTGTCCGCGAAGCTGAAACCGCCGGAGAACGCTATGCCTCGAAAATCTTTCAGGCTTATTCTGCCTTCGGCGATATCCGCCATAGTGACATCCCACGTCTCGAAGCCTGCGGCGTAGAACGCTCCCGCCATTTCTCGTGCGCCGTTTGTACCTGCCTCGCGGAGAACAGCGATTTTCGGCTTGTTTCTGGAATTTAACTTTTCCTTCGGAGTGGGAGCAGGCTCGAAGGAAAGACTAAAGTTCAATCCTTTTCGGTCGTAATTGACTTTGCGCTCAGCCTGCACGCAGTCAGGATTAGCCTGAAGCATATCGAGCCGGAATGAAGTGTCCTGCCATATGTCACGCAGTTGCTTCATGTCGGCAGAGAGGACTTCTTTGTTTTTATGCTTAATTATAATTTGATGCTCGACAGTTGCCTTGCCGAGAACGAAAGCATTTATGTCGAACTTGAAGCCGAATTTTTTGAGGCTCTTTTCGACCTCTTTCAGATTGCTCTCAGGAACTTCGAATACGAGCGTTGATTCTTCTGCGAAAAGCGATGCAAGAACGTTGTTTGAGATTTTAGTTATGTCTATATCGAGGCCGCAGTTGCCTGCAAATGCCATTTCAAGCAGGCATGTGACAAGGCCGCCTTCGGAAACATCATGGCCTGAAAGAATGAGACCATCTTTTATTAATTTCTGGACTGCTTCAAAACCGTTTTTCAATAGTTTTGCTGAATGAACATCGGGAGTTTCATTGCCAAGCTGCTCATAGACCTGGGCGAGAGCCGAGCCGCCAAGCCGTTTTTTGCCTCCTGCAAGGTCAAGCATAATCAGAACGCTTGTGTCTTGGGCGTCCCGTCCTCGAATACGCGGGCAAGATGCCCGCGACACGCTTTCGGACGGTTTTTTAATATCAGGAGTGATGACCTTTGTTATATCTGAACATGGGGCACAGCTTACTATCTGAACCGAGCCGGGTGACTTTATTGGATGTTTTTTGCCATTTAGCGTTGTCCATGCAGTCATGGAAACAGAATCTTTTCCGACCGGTATTCGCAGGCCGAGAGATTTGCATAAATCCGTTGTTGATTTCACAGTTTTATAAAGCCGCTCGTCTTCTCCCGGCTGCTTGCATGGCCATTGCCATGTCGCTGAGAAATTTATCGAAGAAAAATCTTCTATCGGAGCCCAGACCAGATTTGTAAGTGCTTCGGCGAGGCTCATCCTTCCGCCGGCCTGCGTTTCGATGAGACCTTTGACAGGCTGCTCGCCTATCGCTGTGGCAATTCCTGTCGTTTCAAAGAAACTCCTTGCAGTTACGGCACAATCCGCAATTGTAAGCTGGAGCGGACCGACTGTTTGCTGACGAGCGCTCAAGCCTCCGACTGAACGGTCAACTTTCCTTGTGAGGAAATGTTTGGAGCCGACTTTAAGCAGGCGAAGAACTCTATCGAGAGCATCGCAGACAGATAAATTCTTCGGCAATTTCAAAGGCTTCAGTTTGCGAGCCTTGCTCTTGCATTCGATTTTCATTTCAGGCAGATTCGCAAGCAGAAATTCCATGTCCAAATCGATAGGGACTTTCTGCTCTCTCGGTGCGTTTTGCGGTGCGTCCTTGTCTGTAAGTATCAGTTGGCCGTCGTTTGAAACTGTGCCGATGATGTACATCGGGCAGCGGTTTCTTCTGCAAATCTGCTCGAGAATTCCCTGCGACTGCTTTTTGATAATCATTACCATGCTTTCCTGCGACTCGTTGCACCAATAGACAAGTACGCTCATGGTTTTATCGCCGCATGGAATATTTCTCAACTCATATTTCGCGCCGTAGGGATCGACAATCTCCGGCAGGGCGACACATTCGCCGCCTGCGCCGAGGTCTGTCATACTGACAATCGGCGATTTGCTTCCAAGTTCAGCACAGGCACGTATTACGGATTCGTTGCGGTTTTCCATTTCGGGATTTGCTCTCTGTACGGAATCGAAATCGAGGTCTGCCTGCTGGCCTCCTGCGTCCTTGCTCGAGCCGGAGCCGCCGCCTAGTCCGATTGGGTATCTGTCTCCGCCGATTTGGACGATTATGAAGTCTTTTTTAAGTTCTTTTTTATGCGCGTGCTGTTCATTTATAACTCCCCAGTTTCCCGCGACCATGCAGGTTTTTTTCCAGCCGTAATGCTCGCCGCCGGCGATAATCAGCTCGAATGATGTGCATGAGCCTGTAGTGAGCGGGACACCGAACTTATTGCCGTAGTCGCTGGCTCCGTTCGAGGCTTCGATGATGATTTCGAGCGGCGTCTGGAAACGCGATGGATGTGGCGCGTATTCTTTTTCCCATGGCAGTTCGTAGCCGCTGATGAGAAGATTCGCAACGTTATAAATTGCCAGTGCGCCGAGGACGGTTCCGCCTCTGCCCACGCCCTGAATGTCACGTATATTGCCGCCCAGACCAGTTCCTGCGCCGGGATGTGCGCTGACGGTTGTCGGGTGATTATGAGTCTCGACCTTGAATGTATCGCTTATGTTAGCCTGCTTGGTTTTGAAAAGTGATGGATTTACCGGGTCGGACGGATAGAACATTTTGACAGGTCTGCCCAAAGTAACAGCGGCGTTGTCCTTGTAAGCTACAGTGATGTTTCCCGCGTTAGCTTTTGTAGTCGATTTTACCATGTCGAACAGGCTGTTTTTCATTCGTTTGCCGTCAATAACAAAGTTGCCGTTGAATAAATGATGGCGGCAATGCTCGGAGTTGAGCTGGCCGAACATGAACAATTCGACATCTGTTGGGTTGCGGCCGATTTTACTGTAATGACCGAAGACATACTCCATCATCTGTTTATCAAGAGCAAGTCCGAGCGTTTCATTGGCTTGTTTGAGTACATCGATTCCATTTTCCAGAAGGTTGATTAGTCTTATGGGTTCTGGTTGTGCATCATGCTCAAAAGTCGAAGGCACTTCCAAATAGGGCATTTCTGTCATTCTGTCGTGAACTATCGCATATATCTTATCAATCTGCTCCTGCGAAATAGCGGCGTTGTTTGCCATCTGTATGGACAAGCGTCTTGTCTGCTCGATTCTTTTTATGGAATCCAGCCCGCAGGCGGAACAAATAGAAACAGCGTTTGTGCTGCCCGGAGTAACTATCGCAAGTCTTGGCCCGACTTCTAAAACAGGAGTTTTGAGCATAGACTGCTCATCGAATAATTCCTGCTCGAACGTTTCTTTCAGGAGCCATTTGAGCTTGTCCTGCTCATCGTTTGACAGCGGCCGGACTGAATCGACAAGAAATCTCCTTTCGAGTTCAACATTTTTAATTTCGGGAGATACTTTCTGACGCAGAATCCGCAGCAAGGATTTTTCTTCAATCGCCCACAGCTTAGAGCGACGAAAAAACGATATCATCATAAATAAAGCCTTTCTTTACAGAATAACATAAACAAAAAGGAAAATGCACGTTCTGAGATTGCTTCGTCAGCCTGTTGGCTTCCCGGCAATGACAGAAGAACATTGTGTACGCTTGTCAAAGTTTTTGCTTTGGCAGCCGTAAGAATATATTTATATCCGCCAGCGTGGGAATTGCAAGAAAGCAATTGAAACAGCGATGAAAAAATTGTCAGGCTATGGAAAAATCCATGCTTTGTGCTTTGCAGTAGCCGGTAACAATGATATTTTTATCGGGCAGGACCTCGACAATGGCATAGGCACTGTTTTCCTTACCTGAATTGGTCACAACAGCTCTTAAGGTATAATAATGTATTCCCTCGACGAATCTGTAGCCGCCGTTATGCTCATGGCCGTCAAAGGAAGCGAGAACCTTGCCCGATTTCTGTAAAATATCACGGACTTCCTTTGCATTGCGAACACATGTACCGCTTTCGCCGCCAAGCTGCTGATGGCAAAATACAATCGCTGGCAGTTGGGATTTAGCGAGGTCTTGTGTGAGCCAGTTTAACTGAGCTTTTGGGATATAAGTATCAGTCCAGCTAAAATTGCCATGGTCGTAGGGAGTTTCGTCTGCGAGAAAATTCGCGTCAAGCACAATAAAATGAATACTTTTGCAGTTGAAGCTGTAATATGTTGACCGGGCCGGTATTTTCGTATTCGTTATATTTTCAAGAAACTGCTCTTTTGAAATGCTGTCAACATCATGGTTCCCGAGAACATGATACTTCGGGCCATTGAATTTCTGAAAAACCTGTTCAATGGTCCGAAGATGCGAAATAGTTCTTTCCTCGACCGGCGGATTATCCTGGTCTTTGAAATCACCCAGCTCTATCAGGAAATCGACCTTCTGGTCGTTCATCAAATTGACACATTCAGCCATTTTGTCAGCAGATTCACGGTAGTACCGGTTCTCTCTCATATCTGTATCGGCATAATGAGAATCAGTAACTATTCCGAAACGCACACTTTTTTTCGAGTCGGATTGCTGAAAACAGCCGGAAAGCGTCGCTGCTGAAATACCGGCAATTGCAGATGATTTCATAAACTCTCTGCGAGTAATTATCCATTTATCCATAGAATAAACTCATTTCTCCTTCTTAAGCGGCGTAGTCCATAGATATACTTTATGGTCGCCATAGACATCGCCGGGAGTCATTGTGATTACTTCATCGGGTATGACGCCTTTCATATCGAAATCGTGCGAGACAATCCGCGAGCCGGGTTTGAGCTTTTCCAACTGCGGAATCAGCTTAACATTCAGGCTCGGCAGTAAATAAAGCGTCACAACATCTACATTACTTAAGTCGAGTGTAAAAATGTCTTGTTGTTTTATCATAACCAGGTCAGAGACGTTGTTCTTTATGACATTATCCCGTGATTCTTTAATTCGATTGGGATCGATATCGTAACCAACAGCTTTGCAGCCGTATTTCTGTGCGGCGGTAACTACGATTCGTCCGTCGCCGCAGCCTAAGTCGTAAAGCAAATCTGTTTTTTTGACTTTTGCCATTTCAAGCATTTTATCAACCACATTTTGCGGTGTAGGAACATAAAGTATATCCGGCTTGCGATATTTAGTTATCGGTGCAGTCCAGAGATAAACAGTATGCTCCCAGTTCGAATCATTCGGTTTAACAGTCACAACCTTGTCCGGCTCAACTCCTTCCATGTCAAAACTATGAGAGACAATTCTTGCACCGGGCTTGAGTTTTTCAAGCTGGGGAATAAGCTTGACATTAAGGCTTGGAAGCAGATAAAGTGTCACAACATCCACGTTGCTCAGGTCAAGGGTAAAAATATCCTGCTGTACAATTGAAACCAGGTCAGAGACATTGTTCTTTGCCACATTATCAAGCGAATCCTTAATCCTGTTGGGATCAATATCAAATCCGACTGCTTTGCATCCGTACTTTTTTGCGGCAGTTACTACAATGCGTCCGTCTCCGCAGCCCAGGTCATAAACCAGGTCATCCTTTTTAACCTGGGCAAGTTCAAGCATTTTATCGACAACATCCTGCGGCGTGGGAACATAAATTACGTCCGGCTCACGCAATTGTTTTTTCAAAGGTGTAGTCCAGAAGTAAATCGTATGCTCAACATAACCAGTTTCGGATTTAATTTCTACTACCTGGTCAGGTATAACACCTTCCATATCGAAATCATGCGAGACAATCCGGGAGCCTGGTTTAAGCTTTTCCAGTTGAGGAATCAGCTTTACATTCAGGCTTGGCAGCAAATATAAAGTAATAACATTTGCATTACTTAAATCAAGCGTAAAAATATCCTGCTGCTTTATCGTTACCAGGTCAGAGACATTGTTTTTGGCTACGTTATCATTTGATTCTTTTATACGGTCAGGATCAATATCGTAACCCACAGCCTTACATCCGTATTTTTTCGCGGCGGTAACCACGATTCGTCCATCGCCGCAGCCAAGGTCATAAACAAGGTCGGTTTTTTTGACCTGTGCCAGTTCGAGCATCTTATCCACTACATTTTGCGGTGTAGGGACATAGATAACATCCGGCCTGCGCGTTTGAGCCGGTTGTGTATTTCCCTGCGCGGCAACTGTACAAATTGATGAGAGAAAACATAATGCGAGGACTGCGAAAACAGAATTTTTCATTTTCTTCTCCTTTCAAAGATGTCGTGAAATCTTCATCCTTAAAAACTTTTGTCAGATAAAGATTCACTAATGCAAAACAGCCTATTCATTTATATTTACGAAGCAATTATTTTACACGAATGGTTTTGTAAAATCCACAAGTAAAATAATAAATTGCCGCCTGCGTAACTCTTGTGCAGATAGTATTTTAGGTTTAAAAAGAAAAAATTATCAAATTCAATATTTCCTTTCCGAAGTATGTTTTGATTTATCCTAAAATCTTCTCTTTCACTTTTGGCAAAATATCTTATAATCTTATCTTATTGCGTATTATTTAACACGTCATTGCCGGAATCGCAGCGACGAAGCAATCTCAGAGCGTACGATTGCAGATTGCCGCGTTGTCTTTCAGACGTCTCGCAATGACGATATTGGTGGTTTATGAGTTATTTTCGTGAAAATATAGAGAAATTAAAAGGTTACGAGCCTGGTTTTCAGCCGAAACAGACAGATGTAATCAAGCTGAATACCAATGAAAATCCGTTTCCGCCGTCGCCAAAAGTGATGGAAATGCTTGGCAAAATTACAGCCGAGCAATTGCGGCGGTATCCCGACCCTCTCGGAAACAAGTTTCGCGAGGCGGCTGCAGAGCTGAATGGTGTTTCTGCTGAAAATATTATGTGCTGCAACGGCGGTGATGACCTGCTGAACCTGGCTTTTCGGGCATTTTGCGACGAGAATCGGCCGGCCGCTTATCCGGTTCCGACATATACACTTTATCCCGTCCTTGCCAAAATTCAGAATTGCCAGGTGATAGAAATTCCTTTCGACGAGGAGTTTAACCTGCCTGCAAAGCTGGCGGCGACTAATGCTTCTTTAACTATCGTATGTAATCCGAACGCTCCAAGCGGCAGCTTTATTAATACGGAAGAACTGGCTTCGCTGGCTGATGAAATTACCGGCGTACTGCTTGTCGATGAAGCTTATGTCGATTATGCCGAAAAAAATTGTACTGCTCTGGTTAAGGATTTCGATAATGTAATAATTCTGCGTTCTTTGAGCAAAGGATACTCTCTGGCGGGATTGAGGTTTGGTTACGCAATAGCACAGCCGGACCTGATAGAAGGCCTGATAAAAGTGAAGGATTCTTATAATGTCGATTCGATAGCGATTGCACTTGCAGCCGAAGCAATAAAAGACCAGAAGTATTTCAAAACAAATATCGAGAAAATAAAATCTGAAAGAGCAAGGCTGACGGAACAGTTAAGAAGTCTTGGTTTTAAGGTTCCGGACAGTTCTTCAAACTTCGTTTTTGCCGAATGCAGAAACAGCAGTGCTTCGAAAATTTATGAGGAACTAAAAAAGAAAAATATTTACGTAAGATATTTCCCATATCCGGGTATTGATAATAATCTGAGAATTTCAGTAGGAAAACCGCAGCAGAATGACAAATTAATAGCAGCCATGAAGGAAATTCTGGCAATTAAGTCCGCCTGAACTGGTTTGGCGGACAGTTGTAAAAGGGTATTGTTATGGATGATAGAATTGCAAAGATAGACAGGAAAACTAACGAAACCGATATTCACGTGGAGATGAACCTTGATGGGACAGGCAGGTATGAAATCGATACGGGCGTCGGTTTTCTCGACCACATGCTTACACATTTGAGCAAGCACAGCGGAATAGACCTGGTTGTGAAAGCGAAAGGTGACCTCGAGGTTGACGCTCATCATACCGTAGAAGATATTGCAATATGCCTTGGAGAAGGTCTTCTCAAAGCGCTCGGCGGTAAAAAGGGTATCGTGCGTTATGGTTCCAGTTCTGTGCCTATGGAAGATGCGCTGGCGAATGTCTCGGTCGATTTGTCGGGCAGGGCGGCGTGCGTTTATAATGTTGAGTACAGGACAAACAAAATCGGGGATTTCGATGTCGAGTGCCTCGAAGAAATGCTGCGAAGTTTTTCAAATAACGGCAGGTTCAATCTTCATATAAACGTACCTTACGGCACGAACAGTCATCACATAGCGGAAGCTATTTTCAAAGGGCTTGGCATGGCATTGAGTGCAGCGATAAAAATTCGCGGTTCTGACGTGCCAAGTACGAAGGGGGTATTGTGATACCAGAGGAGAACGAACCTGATTATCGAATCGGGATTGGCACGGACATCCACAGGCTCGTCGAGAACCGCAAGCTGATGCTCTGCGGGATTTATATTCCTTTTCCGCTTGGGCTGCTCGGGCATAGCGACGGCGATGTCGGCATTCACGCCGTGATAGATGCGTTGCTCGGGGCTTCAGGCATGGGCGATATCGGGACATTGTTTCCAGATACCGATGACAAATGGAAGGATATTGACAGCAAGGAATTGCTGTTAGTTGTTAAGGAAAAGCTCGAAGAAAAACGCTGGCAGGTAATAAATGTCGATTTGATTATTCACGCGGAAATGCCCCGGCTCGGTCCATATAAGGGACAGATGAAAAGGATTGTCGCAGGGCTTTTGGGAATTGACTTTACCGCGATGAATGTCAAAGCCAAAACCAACGAAGGATTAGGTGACATCGGCGCAGGCCAGGCTATCGCCGCCACTGCAACAGCTCTTTTGAGAAAGAAAAAAAGAAGAGGCTTGTAAAAATGTTTTTTAGACACGGATTAACACGGTTATTTTTAGACACGGATTAACACAGATTAACACTGTTAAAATTTGAGTAACGATGATGTTGAAGCATAAGGAGTTATCGGAGAAAATTATTGCTGCGGCCTACGCGGTACATAAAGAGCTTGGGCAGGGTTTTGTCGAAAAACTCTATCAAAAAGCTCTTGAGATAGAACTGAGTGAAAATGTAGTAAAATGTAATTCTGAAGTTCCGCTTAAGGTTTCTTATCACGGGCAAATTATTGGCGACTACTTTGTTGATATTGTGGTTGACGATAAAGTTATTGTAGAAGTTAAGGCCGTAAGCGACCTTATGCCTGCCCACGAGGTGCAGTTGGTAAATTATCTGAAGGCTACAGGGTTGCAGGTGGGCTTATTAATAAATTTCGGACAATCTGTAAAAGTAAAACGCCGGGTCTTTGGTTACGACACAGATTGACAGGGCTCTTTTTAGGCACGGATTTACACAGGATTAACACGGTAATGATTTTAGACACGGATTTACACAGATTAACACAGATAAAACGGAGGAGAATTTAATAATGGCTATAGGTGTGTCTCTTAACGGGGATAATTTTGAGCAAGTACTTTACAACAAGGAAGATGCATTTGAACAACTCATCGCCCAGAACGCCCAAACCATCTTTGGTGACAAGGCGATTTATATCGACACTAAGAAAAAAGTCAATACCTCATCTTTGGGAGGAACAATCCCTGACGGCTTCTTAATCGACATGTCTGATTCTGATGACCCGCAGTTCTATCTCGTTGAAGTTGAACTCCAAAGTCACGATTTCTTCAACCATATTTTCCCACAGATTACTAAATTCTTTGCTTTCTACAGGGACTCAAAACAACGACAGAAACTAATAGATGCTATATTCAGACTTTTTCGTGAAAACGCAAATCTCGAAAATAAAATTAGAGAGTCAATTGGATCGAGAGAAATATATAAGTTCTTGAAAGACATGTTGGATGATAGCCAGAATATTCTGATTATTATTGACGGGCCAAAAGCAGAGTTCAAAGAGATAATTGATACTTACACAGATACATGGGCAAAAATGGTTAAAGTCGAAATAGTCAATCATTTTCGACAAAACAACAATGATATTATCACAGTCGAGCCGCCCTTACAAAATTTGTCGTTTGAAGATGCCATTACGCTTTTGCCTGAAAAGGAAAAGCCAGAATCCTTTAAATACACAGAAGAATTTCATCTCCAAGACCGCCCATCGGAAATTGTGGCAATATATAAAAAACTCCAGCAAACATTTATCAATACTAAGGAAACGTTGAGGTTCAATCCAACTAAATATTATATTGGCGTGCTCGATACCAAACAAATTGCATACATACAGCTTCAAAAGAAGAAAATCCGACTTATTGTACTTATGACAGAAAAAGAGGTTCAAAAAATTTTAGGATCAGAACATAATAATATCCGTAGTCATTCTGAATCCATTCGGCGTTATTGGGGCGGAAATAGCCCAAATTGCTCGGTTGAAATCGTTGATGCTAATCATTGGGATGAAATTAGAAGATTAATAGAACAACTTGTAAAAAAATATGAGTAAATGTAGAATTCTAAAAAATATAATAAAATCCGTGTTTATCTGTGTAAATCCGTGTCTAAAAAAACAGTGTTAATCAGTGTCAAAATAAGTGTCAAAGAAGAAGGGAATTATGGGATTGCAGCTTTATAATAGTTTGACGAGGCGGCAGGAAGAATTTGAGCCGCTGGAAGAAGGTCGTGTCGGGATGTATGTTTGCGGGCCGACTGTGTATGGTCATGCGCATCTCGGTCATGCGAAAAGTTATGTCAGCTTCGATATACTTGTTCGTTACTTGCGTTACCTTGGGTATAATGTTACTTATGTTCAGAACATAACTGATGTGGGCCATCTCACAGACGATGCCGACGAAGGCGAGGACAAAATCGCGAAAGAAGCCCGCAAGGAAAAGAAGCATCCGATGGCAGTAGCGGAATATTATACACGAAGCTATTTCGAGGATATGGACATGCTGAACTGTGTGCGTCCTGATATAAGCCCGCGCGCGAGCGGCCATATAACCGAACAGATTGAATTAGTAAAAACGCTGCTGGAAAAAGGCTATGCTTACGAAGTCAACGGCTCGGTTTATTTTGATGTCTTGAAGTTTAAGGACTACGGGAAGCTCTCCGGCAGAAATATTGATGAGATGATAGCGGGAACACGTGTGGAAGTTTCACCCGAAAAGAAAAATCCGGTTGATTTCGCCATTTGGAAGAAAGCGGAACCGAACCATATCATGCAGTGGCCAAGCCCGTGGGGAATGGGTTATCCCGGCTGGCATCTCGAATGTTCGGTTATGAGTATGAAATATCTCGGCATGACCATCGATATTCACGGCGGCGGTATGGAAAATAAATTCCCGCATCACGAATGTGAAATCGCCCAGTCGGAAGCCGCCAACGATGCACCGTTTGTAAAATACTGGGTGCATAATAATATGGTTACAGTTGACGGCCAGAAAATGGGCAAGAGCCTCAATAATTTCATTACTCTAAAACAGGCTTTTTCTGGTTCGCATGAAAGGCTTACAAGGCAATATGACCCGCTGGCAATACGGCAGTTGGTTTTGAACAGCCATTACAGAAGCCCTCTGGACTTTTCCGATGCTGCATTGTACGCCGCACAGAGCGGCTTCGACAAAATTACTTCTGCCGTGATTGAAGTCAGAAAAAAAATAAAATCTGCTCCTGATGGCGAAGTTGATAAAGAAGCCGCGAAGATGCTCGATGTTTTGAAAGAGAAATTTGAAAAGGCGATGAACGACGACCTGAATACTTCTGTTGCTTTGGCAGTTATGTTCGAGTTCGTACGCGATACGCAGAAACTTCTTGAAGATAGTAAAACAACAAAACAGACTTTGGAGGCAGTTGACGGCTTGTTCAGCTTGCTTGGCGGCGATGTGCTTGGAATTGTTAAGGACGAATATGAGCAAACTGGTTCTGTAGATAATGAACTGATGGATAAGCTGGTCAGGATTCTTATTGAACAGCGAAACGAAGCAAGAAAACAGAAAGATTATAAGCGAGCTGACGAGATTCGCAAAAAAATCGATGAAGCCGGAGTCGTGCTCGAAGATAAACCTGATGGAACCTCATGGAGAACCAAATGAGAATACTTGGTATTGACCCTGGTTTACAGGTTTGCGGCTATGCTTTCCTTGAAACGAGCATCGAAGGTGAAAAGCTTGTCGAGGCGGGCGTTTTGCGAACGCCGACCGATTTGCCGCTCGAGGTAAGATTGAACAGGATAGCCGGTGATATAAGTGAAATTCTCGAAAATTTCAGGCCGGATATTGTCGCGGTCGAGGAATTATACTCCCATTATGCACATCCGAAAACTGCGATATTGATGGGACACGCAAGAGGTGTTATACTGCAAAAATGTGCCCAGTCGCTGATTGAAGTGAAAAGTTTTGCTGCGACTCGGATAAAAAAATCAATAACAGGCAACGGCAGGGCGTCAAAGGAGCAGGTGCAGAGAACTATTCAGACGATTCTCATGCTGCCGGAACTGCCCGAGCCCAACGATGTAGCGGATGCCGTCGCCGCAGCTATGTGCTGTGCCAATTCGCTGCAGATACAGATGAAAAATTGTTAGAAACTGATATCTGTCAGGCTATTGATAAATTTTGGCACATCGGTTGAAATCAGAAGAAAGATATTTTAATTTTATTTACAATCAGTGAAATCTGTGTAATCTGTGTCTGATAAAATAAGGAATAAATCAGTTTCTGATAATTATGATAGCTCAAATAGAAGGACAATTGATAAAACTTGATGCTGAATCCTGCCTTGTAAAGGTTGGTTCGGTAAGCTATGAAGTAATGCTTGCAAGCTACTGCGCAGATGCGCTTTCAGGCAAGGTCGGCTCGGATATTACGCTTTGCACGATGGAGTATTACGAAGGTTCGCTTGGAGGCGGAAATCTCGTTCCGAGAATGGTTGGTTTTTTGAATGAAGGCGAAAGAGACTTTTTCAAAAAATATACGAGCGTGAAGGGAATCGGCATAAAAAAAGGTCTGCGTTCGCTAAACCTTCCGATAGCGACTATCGCAACAGCGATAGAGAACGGCGACGAAAAAGTCCTGCTCACAATGCCTGCGATAGGAAGCAGGATGGCACAGCAAATTATCGCTGAATTGAAGGGTAAATTGCAGGATTTCGCAGAACAATCTCAGGCCGGCTCACAAACGGGAGCCGGATTCAAGCCTTACCAGGTTGAAGCTCTCGAAATTTTAATAGCGTGGGGCGAAAAGCGTGCCGAAGCGATTGAGCTGATTGAAATGGCTAAGCGAAAGCATCCGGATATAACTTCAGCCGAAGCGCTTGTGCCTCTTGTGTATCGATTAAAGCAGGGCGTTGAAGTTTAAAACTAATTACTAACAACTAATAACTAACGACTAAAAATGACTATTGGCAGAATAATCAGCGGACAACCATTAAGTGATCAGGAAGAAAGTTTCAACCAGTCGCTCAGGCCGAAACTGCTTTCCGAGTGTATTGGTCAGCATAATGTCCGGGAAAAACTTTCCATAGCGATAGAAGCGGCCAAGAAAAGGCAGGAGCCGCTCGAACATATATTGTTTTACGGTCCCCCCGGGCTTGGTAAAACGACATTAGCGAATGTAGTAGCGAACGAGATGGAAGCGAAAGTTCGCTGCACTTCCGGCCCAGCGCTGGCGAAAGCTGGAGACATAATGGGCTTGTTGAGCAATATTAATACAGGGGATGTGCTTTTCATAGATGAAATCCACAGGCTCAGTACGCCTGTCGAGGAATTTATTTATCCGGCTATGGAAGATTTCAAAGTCGATTATACAGTCGATAGCGGCTTACATGCCAAAACGATAAATTTCCCGCTCAAACGCTTCACTCTTATAGGTGCAACAACACGCGCAGGATTATTGAGCGCACCGCTTCGCAGCAGATTCGGCATGATGTATCACCTTGATTTTTACACTGTCGATGACCTTACTCAAATAGTGGCAAGGTCTGCAAAGATGCTTAATCTTCAATATGAGCCTGGAACGCTCGAATTGATAGCCGCATGTTCGCGAGGTACGCCGCGAGTCGCAAATAGATTGCTCAAACGTGTACGCGATTACGCACAGGTAAAAGGCTCAGGCGTGCTAAGTACGAAGATTGTCGAAAGCTCTTTGAAAATGGAGCGAATCGACAAGCTGGGTTTGGACGAGCTTGACAGGGCGGTTTTACGTGCTCTTGTCGATGTTTACGAAGGCGGGCCCGCTGGAATAGAAGCGATAGCCGCTACTCTCGGTGAAGAAAGAGACACGCTGGAGGATGTAGTTGAGCCGTACCTTTTACAAATAGGATTTTTACGCAGAACAAAACGCGGCAGGGAAATCACTCAGCAGGCCTGCGAGCACCTTGGGCTTAAAGTGCAGAAAAAGAAACCGCCGGACAGCGAGATGGAATTGTTTTAATATTGTAAATCCGTATGAAGATTCTTTTTGGAATTTTTGACTGGGGACTGGGACACGCGACGAGGGACATCCCGCTCATAACGGAATTATTGAAAAGCAATGAAGTGCATATCATATCGACCGGCAGGGCGATGAAACTTGCTAATGGGTATTTTGGCGATAAATGCACGTATTATGATGTTCCAAGTGTATATCTGCCTTATACAAAGACACCTTTTTTCAAAACAAAATTCACATTTGCATTGCCTTTGATGGTAAAAACGCTGCGAAAAGCGAGACAGAAATCAAAAATTATTATAAATCAGGGCTTTGACAAGGTAATTTCCGATTGCAGGTACGATGTTTATGACAAGCATGATAATTCGTACCTGATAAATCATCAGCTAAGATTTAAAACGCCTTTGGGAGCGGAAAGGATTATTGAGAAATGGCTTGATTTGAGGATGAATAAATATAAGCATATTATTGTACCTGATTTCGAGCAGCCGAATCTTTCAGGCAGGCTCTCACACAACTTAAGATACGAAAGTAAAGACAGGATAAAATACATTGGAATATTATCACATGTCAGGAAGAAAGACGTGCCTAAAGATATCGATTATTTTATTTCGCTTTCCGGTCCGGAGCCTCAGAGGTCCATACTCTATAAGAAGATAATGTCGCAGGTAAATCAGCTCGAAGGTAAAGTGGTAATCGCAGGCGGCAATCCCGATAGTACGGAGACAAGCAATCGGGGCAATTTAACAGTGCATGGCTTTTTAAATTCTCAGCAGCAGGAAGATATTATGAATCGGGCACAGTTTATAATAAGCAGGCCCGGCTATACAACTGTCATGGAGCTTGCAGAACTGAACAAAAAAAAGGTCTTGTTTATGCCTACGCCCGGCCAGAGTGAGCAGGAATACCTGGCGAATTATTACGATGAACAGAAGTATTTTCACCATGTTAGCCAGTACAGGCTTAAGCTGAAAGAAGCAATTGAACAATCGAGGGAATTCAGCGGCTTTACTCCTGCCTGGACGACCGAACAATCCGTGCGGAATTTCATGGACTTAATCTTTTAATATTAAGCAGGATAAAAGTTAAAACCTTGTCGTTTTTAACATATTGATATATAATATGTTCTCATTAACAAAGTATAATATTATGATTATGCTTATGAGTTAATCATATTGAACTGTATTATGTTTTATAGTAAATAAATTTCATGTTTCGATTTTATCTATGGGAGGTAAGATATGTTTGTTCAGCAATTTTTTGTCAAAGGTTTGGCACATAGTTCCTATTTGCTTGGCGGAAGTAAAAATTGTGCAATCATTGATCCTCAAAGGGATGTGGATTTATATTTAAAGGCGGCAGAAGATATGGGGATGATAATCACGCATATTCTGGAAACGCATCTTCATGCGGATTTTGTATCCGGGCATTTGGATCTTGCTGAAAAGACTGGTGCGATAATTGTAGCGCCAAAATCTGCAAAATGTAAATTTAAACATAAAGCAGTTGCTGAAGACGACACGTTTAAGATTGAGAACATGCATTTTAAGGTACTTGATACACCCGGTCATACTCCGGAACATATTACATATGTTGTCACGGATAAATCCAGGGGTACTGAGCCGGTATGTATTTTTTGTGGCGATGTCTTATTTGTCGGAGATGTAGGCAGACCAGACTTATTCCCCGGAAAAGCTAAGTATCTTGCCTCGCAGCTTTATGATAACCTTCATAACAAGATATTCAATCTTCCTGATTTCTGTGAAGTATATCCGGCTCATGGCGCCGGTTCTTTATGCGGCAGAGCAATGGGGGCAAAAAGGACAAGCACAATTGGTTACGAAAGACGCTATAATTCGGCTTTGCAGATTTCTAACAAGGAAAAATTTATTGAGTCATTAACAACCAATATGCCGGCAGCGCCGGATCATTTCAGCAGATGCAGTGCAATAAATGGCAAAGGTCCGGCTCTTGTTAGCAGGCTGCCCAAACTGGCTCCTTTACCGACGAAAAAATTCGCACAGATGATGAAAAAGAAAAATACTATTGTTTTGGATATCAGAGACTATACATCTTTTGGCGGTCAACATGTACCTGGTGCATATCATATTGACTTCGGTGGTAATTTTGCCACATTTGCAGGCTGGATTCTTCCTCCTGATAAAGATATTCTGCTTGTTGCGAATTCGGCTCAACAGGCACATGATGCCAATGTCCTGCTCAAGAGAGTGGGTTTGGACAAAGCAGTAGGTTTTTTGGATGGCGGAATGTTTGCATGGGCGAAAGATGGATTAACAACAGAGCATATTTATCAGGTAAGTGCCTCAGAATTGCATAATAAGTTACAAAAGACGGAACGTATGATATTAGTTGATGTTCGTACAATCGGAGAATATCAATCTAATCATATAGAAGGAGCTGTCAATATTCCTGCTCCGGAACTGCGTACTCGATATAAGGAGTTAGATAACGGCAAATCTGTGTTTCTTCTCTGCAGTACGGGTCATCGTTCAAGCCTTGGAGCAAGCATTCTGCAACAGAAGGGATTCCGTGAACTTTATAATGTAGCTGGCGGAATGACAGGTTATAGCGCAGCAGGTTTTAGCACTGAGTGTCCGATGTGTGTAGCTCCGCATTTGCCTCTGATGGAAAAGATTTGAGTTTTTTAAACTAAATCGAGGATTCTGAAAAATTGTAGTTAGACATACTTTATTTTTGCAGAACTCATAAAAACTAAATTGTTACGGAGGATAGATTATGGATTTTCTCACCGCAAAACAATGGTCGCCGTATGTGGCTGGTGCATTGATTGGCGCGCTTAGTTGGGTTACATTTGTTCTCTCTGACAAACCTTTAGGGTGTTCTACGGCATTTTCCAGGACAGGAGGAATGATAGAGAGACTTTTGTTCGGCAGCAAAGTTTTAGATAGACCATACTATAAAAAATTCGCACCCTCAATAGACTGGGAATGGATGATGGTTATTGGCATTGTGATAGGGTCATTTATTTCTTCCTGTTTATCAGGCGGTTTTAACTGGCTCTGGGTACCGGATTTCTGGAGTGAAACAATTGGCAACGGCAGAACTGTAAGATGGTTGTGTGCGTTATCAGGAGGAATAATAATGGGTTTCGGAGCCCGATGGGCTGGTGGTTGTACAAGCGGCCATGGTATAAGCGGGACACTCCAATTGGCTGTTAGCAGCTGGCTCGCCGCCTTAAGTTTTTTTGTCGGCGGGATAGCAAGTGCTATGTTGATTTTCCATGTTTTAATCTAAATGCGAGAGGATAAAAAATGCTCAGTACATTACATGTTAATAAAAAGATACAACTGGTTCTCGGTCTTATTATGGGCATTGTTTTTGGATTTTTACTTGAAAAAGGAGGTGTTACAAAATATGACATACTTATTGGTCAACTCCTGTTAAGGGATTTCACTGTTCTAAAAATTATGCTTTCCGCAGTGCTTGTCGGAATGTTAGGCGTCCATTTTCTTTGCAGTCTCGGTATGGCAAAATTACACCCGAAGTCTGGTTCCATCGGAAGTTCTGTTATCGGCGGTTTGATATTTGGCACAGGTTTCGGCATTCTGGGTTACTGTCCGGGTACAGTTGTTGCTGCTGCAGGAACCGGAGCGATAGATGCCTTGCTTGGCGGAGTTGTTGGAATCCTGATTGGCGCCTGGTTATTTGTGCTGGCGTATCCGAAATTGCAGGAAAGCATCTTAAACAAAATGAATTTCGGAGAATTGACCCTGCCAGAACTTTTTAAGGTAAATCGTTGGATTGTTGTCATACCAGTATCGATAATGCTGATTGTATTTTTGCTGCTGATTTATAAGGCGGGATGGTGATTGTGGATATTGTATATAATTTCCTGTTATGAAATCATACTTCCAACCTGATATTTTGTAGGGAAACAGCCCTTGTGGGAGAAAATATTTCCAATAATAGGTACGCTTAGAGATTATCGCAAAGAGAATTTGCGAGGTGATCTGGGAGCGGGATTAATTGTAGCAGTTATGCTCGTACCTCAGGCGATGGCTTATGCTATGATAGCGGGCTTGCCGCCGGTAATGGGATTATATGCGTCCACTCTTCCTATCCTTGCTTATATTTTGCTTGGTTCATCCCGACATTTGGCAGTTGGGCCGGTTGCTATTGTATCCTTATTGATTTATGAAGTATGTTCCAAAGAGGCTCAGGCAGGTTCACAGGAATATATTTCCACAGTCTTAATGCTTACGATGCTGGTTGGTATCTTGCAAATGATTGCGGGATTGCTGAAGTTTGGATTTCTGGCGAATTATTTTTCACATGCAGTTCTTAGCGGATTTACATCAGCGGCCGCAATTATTATTTGTCTCAGTCAGATGAAACATTTTCTCGGAATCCAGCTATCGAATGAAAATTCGGCGTTGCGTTTGATATTATTAATAATAGAGAATCTGCGCCATACGAATCCTGCAACTTTGGCAATCGGTGTTTGTTCGGTTATAGGCTTACTCATTTTGAGGCAAAAGTATCCGAAGTTACCAGGCGCTTTGTTTTTTGTTGCTGCCGGGACTGTGATTGTTTATCTATTTAAGTTAACAGATGCTGGAGTTAAAACTGTGGGGGAATTGCCCAGAGGATTGCCTGGTTTTTCCCTGCCTGATTTTGACATTGCCAAATTGTCCAGCCTGTTTCCGGCAGCTTTAGCTATTGTCTTTGTTGGATATATGGAATCTATTTCAATAGCGAGATATATTGCGGCAAAGGAAAGATATAAAGTCGATGCCGATTCAGAACTCCGTGGTCTTGGCCTGGCTAATATTGTAAGTTCTTTATTCTCAGGTTATATCGTCACTGGCGGATTTTCCCGTACTGCAGTTAATTATCAGGCTGGCGGCAGGACTGGACTGGCTTCGATTGTCACAGCAGCTGTCGTCGTGCTCATATTGATTATTCTAACGCCGCTGTTTTATTATCTGCCTAATGCAGTTTTGGCTGCTGTTATTATTGTTGCAGTTGTTGTGCTTATCGATATAAAAGAGCCGATTTATTTGTTTAAAATCAAGACTGCCGACGGTTTGACTTTGGTGTTGACTTTTCTTTCAACTCTTTTGTGGGGAGTAGAATGGGGAATTATTATTGGAGCTGTTTTTTCATTAGGACTGTTTATCAGACGAAGTGCACATCCGTATATGGTACAGCTTGGATATATACAAAGGGAAGATGTATTTCGCAATATTGAGCGTTATCCTGAAGCGCAAACATATCCTGATATTCTGATGTTTCGTGTCGATGCTTCATTATATTTTGCCAATATGAGATTCGTCGAAGACAAGTTGCGGCTGTGGATAGAACGCAATTCTGAAATCAAATGGATTCTCGTTGATTTTTCCGGAGTTAATGATATTGATGCTGTTGCTATAAGCACTCTTGAAGATATTATAAAGACATACGGCAGCAGGGGAATTAGGTTTGCATTTTGTTCCATGAAAGGTCCCGTACGTGACCTTGTAGCAAAGGCCGGCTGGCAGAACAAGTATGGAGAAAGCGTTGAATATAACTCATTGCAGCATGCATTAAAATGGATCAGAAATAACTATTCTGCTTCAAACTCAATTCAAATGAAGGCTTGAGATTTTTACTTCAATATATATTTTCCCATTTTGGGCTGGTGGCCGAGTATGCTGGTGAAGTGGCGAATCAGGATTTTTTCGATTTCTTTGAGCGGTTTTTCATGTGCCTGGGCAAGTAGCTTCAAATCAGTTAGGCAATCTGCAGCCTGTTTTGACAGCCTGATTTTATCTGGAAAGCTCATTTCGCAGTCTTTGCAAACCACGCCGTTAGCGGAACTGCTGAAGTAATATTCATTACTCGTTCCCAGTGGCTCAAAGCTCGTTTTGCAGTTGACACAATAATTCAATACAGGCTGCAAGCCGACTTCTGTGAGCAGTGTTAATTGGAATATAATTAAAAGCGATAATATTTGATTTGCATTTTGCCCGTGTACATTTTTCAGAAATTCCAGGAAACTGTCGAAAAGTTCTGTGTGAGAATCGTAGTCGTCTGTTAGTTTGGCAAGCAGTTCAGCGGCAAAAAAACAGCAGTTTAATGCAAAAATGTTCTCATATAATCCGGCGCCGGTCATGCTGCTGCAATCGGATTCAAATTCAGCAAGAACGGCAAGTTTATCTCTATCAGAGTCGGTAAACATGATTGTTCCGAAAGAGAAAATTTCAATCGGGCCGCCAAACGCTGATTTAGGTCTTTTCGAGCCTTTGGCGATAACGCTGATTTTGCCGTGCTCCCTGGTAAAAAATACGGCTATCTGCGATGTTTCAGAGTAATCAACGGCACGTAAGCAAATTGCTAAATCTTTGGTCAGCATATTATGTGAATTATGATTGAGAAATTTTGCTGATTTTAATTCGTTTTATTTTCCTTGCTTCAGCAGACGTAATCTCGAATTTAATATTTTGATAATCGAAGGTTTCACCTGTTTTGGGAATATAACCAAGCTGAGAAAAAATAAATCCGCCTATTGTTTCGTAATCTTCATCTTCGGGAAGGTCGAGCTGAAACTCGTCGTTCAGATCGTCAACTGAAGTTCTTGCATCAGCTTCGATTGTATTTTCATCGATTTTTTTTGCTGGTCTGTTCGGTGAGTCCTCGTATTCATCCGCTATTTCCCCGACAAGCTCTTCGAGAATATCCTCTAAAGTTACAACTCCTGCGGTACCGCCATATTCATCGAGCACGACTGCTATATGCAATTTCTGGTTCTGAAACTCGTGCAGTAAAACTCGCAGGGGTTTTGTTTCCGGTACAAAGTAGGGATTTCTCATTTTGTCGCGCAGTTTGAAATCCGCCGGATTTTTACCGATTTCCGAAAGTAAATCTTTCGCATAAATAAAACCGACAATATTATCTATATTGTTTTCATAGACGGGCACACGTGTATGACCGGCTTCTGTAATAGTATCGATAACCTTCTGCAAATCCGAATTAACCTCGATTGCTATTATGTCAGTGCGAGGCGTCATGATTTCAATCGCCGTACTGCTGCTCAATTCCAGCACATTCTCAATCATTTCCTGCTCTTCTTCGTCGAGCGCTCCCTCGGTTTTGTGCTGCTCGAGTTCGGTTATGAATTCTTCCTGTTTTTCTTCGTGCTGCTCCTGGGGTGTGGATTCGGCGACGCCTGCAAGTCTTCGCACGAACCTGTCATATAATCTGAATATATACAGCGCCGGTGCGGATATAAAAGCTGCGATAATAAGTACCTTATATGTCCTGCTTAGAAATTTCTCTCCGGAATATTTTGCCCATGCCTGCGGAATCGCAAGACTGAAGGCTGAAAATATAGAAATTGCGATAATAGACGCAAAAAGATAACTCCACGCGTAATGAGATAAGTTCAGCACAAAAAAGATATCGACCAGAAGCACAACAATGAACATGTTGAAAACAAGACGATACAGCCAGCATGCAAGAATGAACTGTTCTGCTTTTTTGGAAATGTACACAGCAAGCGCCTCGGAATTATCTTTTTTATTTATTTCTTTGAATGCTTCCTGCAATTTGACATGAGAAAAAGTTCTCAGTGCAACCGCATTTATCGAAAAAAATAATGTCCCTGCGGCACAAAAACAAATCAGCAATATTGCCCAACCCATATTTATCACGATTTATGTTTCCTGTATTTATCTGTTTCGATTATTTTCTGGTTCTATACTTGTATTATAAACAAAACCGTAACCAAGTTCCTGCAAAATTTCATCTTCTTTAGCGTGCATAATTTCTGCTTTTACCGGCTCTAAGTCGTCGAAATTGAAGTTGTGCAGCAGGCCGTGAGTTATATAAAGAGCAAGCTCTGCTTCTGCCGAATGTCCGCGTAAATTTGCCTGCCTGACAGCCATTTGGCCATTAATAATCAGCTCGAAATTTTTAGGTGAACCGGATTCGTTGTCGTCAGATAAATCGAAACTAAGACAATCAGAAAGCGATTTTCGTCTCAGGAACTGGTGATTTATTTTCTTAAATTCCGCGTTATCAACAACGACAACGCTGATTTCGTATTTATTAGAGGATTTATCCGGATGAGCAGGTTTATTTTTTTCGAAACGCCGACAGATTGTTCGGATTAATTTCCTTAACTTCGACAGCGAGAAATCGATATCCCTGAAGTGCTTTGTAATCCGAATCTTGATATTCCGATCTAATTTAGCAGGAGCCATAATTATAGAGAATCTTTTATGTGTTCTTATGAGAAATCGGCAGTGTTTCAAATGGTTCGTCCGGCGCCTTCGGATACGCAATTCTGCTGTGGTAATGTGCGGCAAGCGTTTTCGATATACTCGTTTCGATTTGGCTTAACTCCCGAAGTGACATGTCACATTCGTCGAATTGCCCGTCCTGGAGACGTCTCATGGCCATATTATGTACAACGGTATCGATTTTTGTAGGAGTGATTTCCTGTAAACTTCTGACTGCGCCTTCCACTGTGTCGGCCAGCATAATAATTGCAGCTTCTTTTGTTCGCGGCTTTGGCCCGGGATACCTGAACTCGCTCTCAAAAGGCTCATCGATACTTTTGCCTTTTGATTTTTTTTTGTTGAGTTTTTTTGCTTCGTTATAAAAATGCTCGACTAATGTGGTTCCGTGATGTGTTTCAATAAATTGTCTCAGCACTTTTGGCAGGCCGTACTCCCTGGCCATTTCAATTCCGTCTTTAACATGTCCAATAATGATTAAAAGGCTCATTGTCGGTGCGAGTTCTTTATGGCGGCTTCCCGAACCGATTTCATTTTCGATAAAATAATCAGCTTTATTTAATTTGCCGATGTCATGATAGTAGGCGCCGACCCTGCATAAAAGACCGTTTCGTCCGATTGATTCAGCCGCGGCTTCCGCAACAGAACCTATCAGCAGGCTGTGGCTGAATGTTCCCGGCGCTTCCATAGCAAGTTTTTTCAGCAGCGGCTGATTGGCATCGCTGTAATCCAGCAGGGTCATGCTTGTTACTATGTGGAAAGTTTTTTCGATAAGAGGAAGCAGGCTTTGTATGACTAATCCTACCGCCATAGTAACACCTGCATGCAGGCCCGCATTGACAAGAGCGGCAGTAACAGCAATGTCACTATTGAAAAGTTCGAGAGAAAGCGCCATGATAAATACGAGAACCGCCGCCAAAGCGCTGACCTGGAGCAGTTTGATTCTTGTTCGTATCTCTTTCAAAGATAACGAGCATGTAAAAGCGCCGGTCATCATTATTAAAAAAAGGTCGATATTTAATAATTGATATTGGCTGCCGGTCTCTACGGGTTCCGCCGCAAGACAGGCGAATATGCAATAAAATATGCTCATACCGATAGCGAAACGCTGGTCGTATGCAATTGTCAGTACTATAGCAACAATAACCGCGGTACCGGTCGCCCAGGGCATTGGGGTATATTTGGTCTTTAATGAGATAAGTTCGGATGCGATGAGTTTATTAGATATCAAAAGGAGCAGAAACAGAATTATTAAAATGACCACTCTCATATGGCTTCTCAGCATCCGTTTTTGATAGTGATAAATATATAAGGCTCCGGCGATGGAAATCAAAGTTACAGTAATTATAACAGGAAGCACTTTGTAGTATGTGGTTTGATGGTAGGCAAGAATGCCAACCATGAGGAATATAAACAGGAACAGCAGGGAAAATGAAATTATACTGTCTGTATTAACAATGCTGTCTGCCTGCGAAAAACGCTCGGTGAACATACTCTTGCGAAGTCTGCTTCGTCTGGGATTTATTTTTTTCAGTAAAGGCATCTAATATTTCCCGCGATTGCTCACAACTGTTTTTTCGGATTACGTTTCTTATAAGCCTGAACGATATTTTGAACCAGTCGATGACGAACAATATCTGTCTGGTTCAATTCTACATAGCCTATACCTTTAATTCTGCGGAGTGTTTCAATCGCTTCAATCATACCGCTTTTTTGTCCGGCGGGCAGGTCAATTTGTGTTATGTCGCCGGTGATTATCATTTTTGAGCCTTGCCCCAGCCTGGTGAGAACCATCAGCATTTGCATGGCTGAAGTATTTTGCGCCTCGTCGCAGATAATAACAGATTCGTTTAAGGTTCTGCCTCGCATAAAGGCAAGAGGTATAATTTCAATAATATCCAGATCCATCAGCTTTCGCATTTGAGTAAATTCGAGCATATCTTCGAGAGCGTCGAATAAAGGGCGCAGATAGGGATTTACTTTTGCCTGCAGGTCGCCGGGCAGAAAACCGAGTTTTTCACCGGCTTCGACAGCCGGACGGGCGAGAATAATTCTTCTTATTTGCCTTTTTTTCAGCATGGAAACAGCGATAGCGACCGCCATGTATGTTTTGCCTGTTCCGGCAGGACCGATACAGAATGTAAGGTCGTTTTTCAGCATTGTCTGGACATATTTTATCTGCCCCTTCGTGGTAGGCTTGATGGCTTTTCTGTGTGAATAGACAGAAATAACATCGTCATCGTCATTGCCCGGATATGAATTCTCCTGCATGATAAAAATCGATATATCTTCGGATTTAAGCGAGTGATATTTGAAGAGCTGCTGCTGCATTTTGTTAAATACTTCGACAGCTTTGTTCACGTTTTTTTCTTTGCCTGAAAGAGTCAATATGTTCTGACGTGCAGAAATTTTCACATCAAGAGACTGGCGTATTAAACGCAGAAAGCTGTCCCCGGGACCGAATAATTCGAGTTGTTTTTGCGCTGGTTCTAATTGTATAGTTGTTTCCAAATTTTCCTCTTCTCAGGAAGCCCACATAAACAATAAATATGCGAACGGCGCCGTCGCCAAAGGCGAATCAATTACATCAAGTACGCCGCCGAATCCCGGTATTTTATTTGCCGAGTCTTTCTGCCGGGCGTCACGTTTCATCATGGATTCCATTAAATCACCTAACTGACCAATAAAGGCAAGACATACACCAAAAACTATAGCCGTCATCCAGCCCATTATACCAAAACCAGCGGCAAAGCCAATAGCAACTAAAAATGCGCATGCGGCTCCGCCGGCCATGCCCTCCCATGTTTTGCCGGGACTGATTGCAGGCGAAAATTTGTGTTTCCCGTAGAGGCTTCCTGCGGTATAAGCGCCAATATCAGTGGCTTTTACGACAAAAATATACATCAGCAGAGGCCAAAGGCCGAAATCAATGCGAATAGCTGAGGCGAAATAGCTTAATAAGCCAAGATATAAAATAACGAAACAGTTTGCGCCGCAATTGGCAATAACCGAAGATATGCTGAAGTTAAGGTATTGGAATAAGAATATTATTAAGAAAGAAAATACCATCACAAAAAGAAAAAAGTGCGTCTGATCGAAATTTTTGAATTGTGCCAGATACGGCAATTCTGCAAGTAAAATTGACGTAATAATGGAAACAGGAACAAATATTTTAAGGTTTTTGGCTGAAGCAAGCTGTGCTAATTCAAGGTTCGCAGGAATTGCTAAAAGGCAGATGAGGATACAGAAAATAGTTCCTTTTACTTGTGAGTCGTCATCGACTGATTTGGTAATGGAGCCATCCATCCAGCCGTCTATAATGACTATGCCTGTAAAGAGCACTGACATCAATATTCCGAAAAGCAATCTGTTTCTGACCATATTTTTTCGCTTTTTTCAATTAAGAGTTTGTGAAATTGGGCAGTTATTTATGAATTGTTCCGATGTTTCCAAAGCGTCTGTCCCTGTTTGCATAGGCTGCAATCGCTTTTTCAAGGTCTTCTTTCACAAAGTCCGGCCAATAAGTTTCTGTCACATAGAATTCACTGTATGATATTTGCCACAATAGGAAATTGCTGACCCTAAGCTCGTTTGCGGTGCGAATCAGCAGGTCCGGATCGTTCAGCCCGGCAGTATATAGATTATTACTTATTGTCTGTTCATTAATGTCATCAAGTTGAATTTTGCCCTGTTTATATTCCTCCGCGATTTTTTTTGTCGCATCCACGATTTCCGCTCTGCCGGCATAGTTGAGCGCAAGCGCAAGAATCATTCCGGTATTGGATTCAGTCAATCTCATGGTTTCCAAAAGCTCTTTTCGCACTGAGCCGGGCAAAGTAGCCATCCTGCCGAGGTGAATCAGCTTCACGTTATTTTTCATCAGTATATTGCGAATCCCGACAAGGTATTGAATATAAAGATGCATAAGCCCGTCTATTTCTTCCTTCGGTCTTTTCCAGTTTTCTATGCTGAAAGAATATAAAGTGAGAACTTCAATTCCTAAAGCGACACAATCCAAAGCTATCGTTTCGACTACCTGGCCGCCTTTGTTATGTCCCTCTACTCGCGGCAGGCCCCGGCTTTGTGCCCATCGCCCGTTACCGTCCATTATAATGGCAATATGACGAGGCATCTGGTCGAGAGTAAGACCGAGACGCTCTGCGGTTTTTTTCAGTTTTTCTTCGAGTTCTTTGTTCATAAAATATCTTCTATCTGAATATTGTCTGACTGCGTTTGGGGCCGACTCCAATCATGGTTATCGGTTTGCCGATTATTTCTTCGATTTTGCAAACATAATCCTTCGCATTAGCCGGTAAATCATCGAAAGTTTCAGCTTCGGTAATTTCTTCGTCCCAGCCCTGCATAGTTTCATAAACCGGCGCGGCTTTGGCAAGTTTATTAATATTGGACGGGAAAAAGGTTGTCTCTTTACCTTCGATGTTATACGCCCTGCAAATATTTAATTCTTTCAATCCCGAAAGTGTATCAAGATGCAGCAGTGCAACAGAGTCGATTCCGCCTATTGTTATCGAATACGCAACCGCGACTGCATCGAACCAGCCGCACCTGCGGGGACGCCCCGTGGTTGTGCCGTATTCGTGACCTCTGTCACGTATATACTGGCCTGTGTCGTTGTCCTGCTCCGATGGAAATGGACCTGCTCCTACTCTTGTTGTGTATGCTTTAATTACTCCAATGAATTCATCCACATATTTTGCCGGAACGCCGCATCCGGCTGACATGCCTAATGAGCTTGAGTTGGAGCTTGTCACAAACGGGAACGTGCCGTGATCCAAATCCAGAAGAGAGCCCTGAGCGCCTTCGAAAAGAATGGATTTTCCTTCTGTTAAGGATTTATGCAGAAATTCGGTTGTATCGGTGATGAAAGGTTTCAGCTTTTTTGCGTAAAGTTTGCATTTATCGAAAATTTCGTCACTGCTCATGGGCGCTGCATTGTAAATAGCGCTGAAAACTTTATTTTTATATTCGACAATAGCTTGCAGCTTGCTTTTGAGGCTTTCAAGGTCAAGGAAATCCGCCATGCGAATTGCAAAACTCCTTCCTACTTTGTCACAGTAGCATGGCCCGATGCCGCGAATAGTTGTTCCGATTTTATTTTTACCTAAGGCTTCTTCGCGAAGCTGGTCTTCTTTTTTGTGATAATCCAGAACTACGTGGGCATTTTCACTGATTAAGAGCCGGTTTTTAAGTGAAATATTTGCTTTTGCAAGTTTGTCTATTTCACCCAGAATAACTTCAGGGTCAAGCACGACACCGTTTGTAATCAGGCATTTGACATCAGGCCTGATAGAGCCGCTGGGCAGCAGGTGCAGTGCGAATTTATCGTTTCCTACGACAACTGTATGTCCGGCGTTTGCGCCGCCCCCGTATCGTACTACTATATCACTCTTTTCGGCAAGAATATCGACAATCTTGCCTTTGCCTTCGTCACCCCATTGCAATCCGATAATACATTTATTCATTTTTATCCTTATTTTACAAGATTCTTATTAACAGCCTTATTCATTGTATGAAAGATATTCTTAAATTCCGTTCGTGTTTTCAGGAGATTTTTTTAATGAGATGATTAAGAATATTTTCCAATCCATCGTATGCTCTGTCGCTTAGTTTATGGCTGGTTTCTTTTCCGGCTTCGTCTTTATATGTGATAATAAAATACCCTTTTTTCTCAAACCATGTTTTATTAATTTTCTCAATCGAATTATAGGGTATTCTTTTTTTACTGCTTATTATAAGCTCAGTTTCCTCGGCGAGCAGCTTCTTTCCTTTTATCATGGCGAAATAAACTCCGAATAAAACCGCTGCTGCCATGAAAAATGGAGGTGACTTCTGATTAAAAATCAGCGTACTGTTCGCTTTACCGTTTTCGTCAGTGTGTTCCTTTATAAAATTCCTGTTGAAGTATCCGTCATAACCAAACCATGCGGCGAATATGATGCATATTCCTGTGTAAATTAAAATATTATTTTTTTTGAATTTACTTATTGGTGCCTCGATAGCCATCTAAAAACGCTTTCATTAATTTTATGTCAATCGTTTTTGTGCAATTGTTTCCGTCAAAGGCAGCACAATACCGGGGATTATTTTTTCTATCATCAATTCTTCTGCAATTCTGCATTGATGATTGAAGGATTTAATCAGGTCGAATTTCTCAAACGTTTCCGGGTATTGTCGTATCGTGCATGACAGGCTTATGGCTTCGTCTATGGTCTGCTCTTTTTTCTTTGGGCAGTAAACGCCTGTTTTCGATTCTATGCTGATTCGCGCCTGGGTCAGCTCATCACTGGAAAGTGCAACAACTATCGTAGGAGAAACACCTATCGGTTTGGCGCCCGGCAAGTCGAGGACGCAGTTGAATGAGCTCTGCGACAAAAGAGCCTCGGCGATGACTTCATCATGATTGTCTGAACAGTCGAAATCCATTGCGAAAGTTACATCCAGAGAATCTATATCGAGAGAGCTGACGCTGAGCATATAAGGAATCAAATCCAGAACCAGTCTGTCCTGCTCGTATGCCATCTCGAACTCCGAAGGATTCACTACTCCGGAGCCGATGCGGTCTGTCTCAAGGCATACCCATCGATATTGACTGCGTTCGCGGTCCTCTTCAAGACAAAATTCATTATTTTCACGTTTGTAAAAACAGCCCATCGAGGAATATTTTTTTCGTATCCGCTCGAAAAAAGCCAGAATAGTATCCCGTTCGGTTGGAAGTTCCAGTTCCGTATTGATATACATATCCAGATAAAGGTCATCACATAATAAATTAAAACTGTCAGAATTCATTGTATTAAATTCTCCTGCGGCTGTTTCTTAAACTCATCCATGAGAGCCGACTAAAATATTAAGTTTCAGCAATCCGTCACAAAACTTCAATATTATACATACAAAATTGCTTTTTCCAAAGGTTTTCAGCCAAACTCTTAACTTTTTATATTATAAGAAAATAAAAACAATACATGCCAGCGCATAGCAGTAAAACGCGAAATACTTCAGGTTGGTTCTTCTTGATGTCTTAATCAGCAGTTTCAGAGCGATAACGCCTGTAGCGCCTGCCGCGATGGAGCCTGCGATGACCGAAGCTATTGATAAATTACTCGCGCTTATTTCTGCATAATCCTTGACTAATTGAATCATAGCCGCACCGAGAATCGCCGGTATTGCGATAAGAAAGCTGAATTCGACTGCCCAGCGGCGATGCAGACCCACAAGTATAGCCGCACAGATAGTAGCTCCGCTTCGCGATATTCCGGGTAAAATCGCCACAGATTGGGCAAGAGCGACTATTATCGCCGCAAGAATGCCGAACTGACGCAAACCCATGCGATTTTTTTTCCTCATATCGGTAATAATCAATAACGTGCCTGTAATGAGCCACATAAACGCAACGAACTTCAAACTACCCCTCGCCGACTCGAAATATTTCTCCAATAATAAACCAATTACACCTGTTATGAGCGTTACGAGGATTGCTAATACGAAAATGTGAACGCCCGGACTTTTTTGGTAAATTTCGAGTGCGTTTGTGCCGTATTTTCGGGAACCGAGCAGATTTTTCACAAAATTGCGGATAGATTTGCGAAAGACGACAAAAATCGCCGCAAGCGTTCCCACGTGAACGCACAAATCGAACATCAGCATCTCGGGAGTATCAGAATTGAAATTGAAAATATTCTCGAATAAAATCAAATGACCGGATGAGGAAACAGGTAAAAATTCAGTTGCTCCCTGAACAATGCCCAATGCAATAGCATGTGCAATTCCAACGGAACCATTTTCCTGATTGAATAACAGGCCGCTTATATAATCAATCGCGCCGAATTTAAAACAGAGAAACAGGACGATGCCCGCGAAAAATCCCGCTAATAAATCATCTAAAAGAATGCCCCATCCCTGGGGATATTTTTCAAGTTTATAAACTGGCCATGGCTTGACAATATCGAAAATCCGAAACAGCAAAAATCCGAGCAGGGCGGCTGTAAGAATTTGACTTAAGCTTAAACTTTCAAAATTGAAAAAAACAGCCGCTAAAAAAGTTACCGCCTGACCGGTTGTCTCATCGGCTACTATCTCGCCCGGGTCATTTTTACCAGTCTGCATTATCACGGCGGGAGAAAATTTCACGCATACAATTGACCCTGCGACTATCAACGCTCCCATTGCAATTAATATTGAGATTGGCGTCCCCGCGAAGTGACATACTAGCGCAAATATTACAGCCGCAGGAAGCGAACCCCATGTCCCCGGCGCTTTAGGCAGCCATCCTAAGCCAAACACAGACGTTAATAATCTTTTGATATCCATATCACAAGAAGTGTACTCCAAAACCTCAACTTAAGCAAACATTTTGAATGGATAATATTTTTTTGAGAGGATTTAGAACTGCCCAGCGTCAATTGCGAACACATCAACTGATTCTCAGGATACATGCGAAAGAAACGTAGCTTCCTGGAATAATGGGTGGCATCCTCATCCTGATTTTTTATCAGGATGGGGATGGTGAACTCATACCGAACCATCTCCAAGCTGAGCTTGAAGATGCCACCCGTCTTAGTTTCCTATGAGGAAGCCGCAAGGCTGACGTGGCAATCTATTATCATTTATAAAAAGCGGGCGTGATGAATTGTACCAATCATTTAAGATTAAACCTTTTATGCTATTAATGTCTAACGGTACGAAACTTCGCACCATACGAAACGGTCTTAAAAGATTTTACAAACTTTTTACTTTGTAGAAGGATTTTATTTGGGGATAATGGTGGGTGTTTAATAAATGATAGGAGAAAAATTATGTTTAGAAAAAAGGCAGTTCAGGCAGTTTTAATTGTTTTGTATTTGAGTATATCCCAGAGTTATGCTGAAACAATAGAGCTAAATCTTCGAATACGTAACGATAAGAACGATGAAAAGATAATCAACAGAGCCAGCCTGACAACCATAAAGGAGTTTATTATCAAGAATGGCCTTCGCGAAACGTACAGCCAGATGTTCAATAATAATCCCGCGTATCATTCCAAACAATTCGCATTCTATTTAAATCCCGATACGGGACAAGCGAATATAAACTGCGAGCTGGACAAATCAGATTTCCAGACTCTTGTAATACGCGATTCCCAAAGAAAGAACCAGTACTGCTATATAGAGTTTACCGATAAAAACGTAATCAATGTCTCTATTCCTCATCCTTCAGAAGATTTAACAATCTCGCAAATCCGCGATTTCGCGAGCCAGGCGATAGAGGAAATTCTGATAGAAATAAATAAAAACAAACCTGTATTGAAATCGACACCAGTAATTACAACTAATACAACAAATCTTCTGGAGGCGATTAATCTTGCCATCCCGGCTTTGAAAAAAGATGTCCTTGCGAATAAGACGGAGTATATTTTAACAGCGGTTCAACAAAATATCCGCGGTGGAAAATATATCTGGCGAGTTACTTTCAAACCCAAAGAATTAGTACCTGATGACCCATCAGAAGGGCCGCATACACTTGGTGGAGAAGTATTTGTGAATGTTGACCTTGGCACAAAAAGTACAGTAATAACTTACGGAGAATAGCCCCGAAGGAAGCCTCTTATATATTTTTTTCCATGACTATGGAGTGAAAAAAAATAAAAAAACCTTCTTGCAATTTCCGGATAATTCTGTTATTTTCCCTATTCGGTTTGTGCGGCATTTTTGCTTTATTTAAGTTGTAAGCCGCAAGAATGAGGTTTTGTAAGGGTGAAGAAAATGGACAGGTCGAAATATAGCTTTTGTGCATTTATTGTTTTTTCATTATTTTTCTTCTCGAGCCAGCCTGTCTTTGCAGGGATAACAAACGGCGATTTTTCACAGGATCCTAACGGTTCCGGTTGGACACTTTCCAATTCATACGTATATAGTGATAGTGAAGCCGGGGGTAACGGAATTGCGGTTTTGCTGTCAGATTATGAAGAGAGCACATTGACTCAGTATGGTATTTTTCTACTTCCTAACGAAACACAGTTGATGTTTGATGTCGTTATGTATTCGAGCATTGGTGGCGAAACAGATACATTCACAGCAACTTTCAGCAATGGATTATATTCTGACTCACGTTCTATATCCAGTTCATCTATTTCCAGTTCTGTACATTCAGAAACAATTATTATCGACCTGACAGGCTGGAATTCCGGTCTTGATCCCTTCTCCCCCTATACCCTTTCTTTTCAGTTAGCGAATCAGTTGGATGATGATATTATAACGTATGTTTTAATAGACAATGTAAAATTTGTCCCTGCTCCAGGCGCATTTCTTTTAGCGGCCATTGGCTTATTTTCTACCGCCGCTTCAAGAAAAAAGCTAAAAGCTTAAAAAAAGTACATTGTGATTTTTATCTGGTTAATAGATTCTTCATTATTTCTCTGAGGCCTCGGTGACCTCTGTGGCTTAAAAAATAATAAAGTTTTTTGTGTTCATTCGTGTTCATTTGTGGTTAAACTATTCCCCTGAAATTATAGTTTCCGTATGTTGTCATTCCCGCGCAGGCGGGAATCCAATACTGTGATAGGATAACTGGATACCCGCCTGCGCGGGTATGACAGTTTGAGACGGCCAGGTTGAGTTAGGTTATATCCAACTGTGTTAAAAATTGGAAATCTTGTTCTTAAAGCGCCTTTCGTTCAGGCTCCTCTGAGCGGCTACAGCGATTATGCGATGCGCAGGCTTGCGCTCGATTTCGGTGCGCCTCTGACTTTCGCGGGCGTTATGCTTGCCAAAAGTGCGGCTCATCCCAAGATTTTGAAAAAGCCTGAATTTCAACCGCATGATGACGAACATCCTATCGGCGCTCAGATTTTCGGCGATGACCCGTCAATTATGTCCAAAGCCGCAAAAGACCTTCAGGCTGCCGGCTACGATATAATTGATTTGAACTTTTCATGTCCGACTCCGAAAGTTGTCAGCCGCAAGCGGGGAGGATGGATGATGACCGACCCTGAGAACGTAATACAGGTTTATAAGAGCGTTCGTGATGCAGTGACATGTCCGGTTACAATTAAGCTTCGCGTCGGTTTCGATTCGAGCAGCGAATCCTATGATAAATTTTACGATATTGTTTCTGAGACGTCACGTTTGAATATAGATGCCCTGACAATTCATGGAAGGACTGTCGCTCAGAGATTCTCCGGTCCCGGGAACTGGGATATTATTGCAAAAATAAAAAATGAATTTCCGAAAACAACGATAATCGGGAGCGGCGACCTTTTCGAGCCGCAGGAAATTATAAATCGTCTCAAGACGGCAAATCTTGACGGCGTACAAATCGCTCGAGGTGCAATCGGAAATCCCTGGATATACAGGGGCCTTAACGCTATCCTGGAAGGAAAACCTGTTCCGAATGCTCCGACTCTTGACGAGCAGGCTGAAATAATACGAAAGCACTTCGAGATAATTTGCAGGCTCTACGACAAGAAAAAATCCGTCTGGTATTTCCGCAAATTTTCCGTTCGCTATTGCAGACTTCATCCTCTTCGCAAGCATGTTCAAAGAAGTCTGCTTGCGGCGTCAAGCGGCAAAGAGCTTCTCGATGCAATTGACCACTGGTACAGCAATAATAATTCTGAAATCGGCAATTCGTAAATATTCACACTCATTGCACTGACGGCGATTGTCAATGTCTTTTTATCATCGCTGAACACCGCGACTACATCGAGAGGATATGTGTCACTTCCAGGATTGACTTTCGGGTATATGCCTTCACCCGGATGATATTCCTGCTTTGGCTGGGGTGAATCGCCGGAAACTTCAACTGGTATCGAGCTGAAATGGTCACGATAAAACTTGAACATTTTCCTGGATGCATTCAGTCCTGTTCCATCGGCATTCAGCAGTGAGGTAGCAAAAGTGTAAGTTGCCATCTTAAACACATCCGGGTGACGGAACATTTCCTGAATCGCCCACGAATAAGCCAGTACCGCGTTTTGTGAATCAGTTTGCGCTCCTGTATATGCCCATTCCGAAATACTGACAGGGCGCGGGTTAGCCTTGAATTCCGGAATCAGTTCGAGATATTTCTGGTAATGCTCATACTTGGCTCGAACATACATTGCGCACTGTCTTGCCCATTCGATTTGCGGCTGGTTCTGGACTCGCACCCGGTCTCCTTCATTGAAATCGAAAATCTGATTGCTGTACGCGTAATAATGCTCGCTTATCATATCGATATTATCAAGGCAGTTTTTCAGCAGTCCGCCCGTCCAGTCCCATTTGCCGAGATATTCGGGATATACTCTGCCTGTGTACATTTTCAAAAGCTCTGAGCCGGTCATGTGGTCAGGCATTGCCCCTGAGCACAGAATTGTGATATTCGGATCCACTTTTTTCATCGCTTTTGCGAAGAGGTTATGTTTAATCCAGTACTGTTTCTGCGGCATGACACCATTCTGCCAGATGCCGAACATTTCATTGCCTATGCCCCATAGTTTGACGTTGTACGGTTCGGAATGTCCGTTGATTGCTCTCCGACTGCCCATTGGCGTAGTCTCATCACCGTTGCAATACTCGACATATTCCGCCGCCGACCATGCATCTCCGTAACCTGCGTTGACCGTGATATAAGGTTCTACTTCAAGAAGCCTGCAAAGTGTCAGGAACTCATCGGTGCCGACATCGTTCTGCTGGATTGAACTCCAGACAGGGTCCCAAACAGGCGGGCGCTTGTCCGGGTTGCCTATTGCATATCGCCATTCGTGAGCTGAAACGAAATTACCGCCCGGGAAGCGATAAACACCTGAACGCAGTGACTTAAGAGTTTCGACAGGTTCCGGTTTGAAACCATAGATGTTATCTGCCGGCATAAGCGAGACGGCTCCGATATGAAACGAGCCTGTTCCTGTGCCTGTAATTTCAAGACGGGCATTGGTACTGTCTGCACGAGCCGTGAACTTTAATTGAATCGTATAATAGTTGGGACCGATTCTTCTGATGGCAGTGTTTTGGCGATTGCCTGCTTCTTCTCCCCAGGCGAGACTAACGGTAACTTTGGCTCTGGAGTCGCCTGCAAGAACTACTCTCCCTGTGTAGCTTTTGCCCTTTGTGACTGACAGTCCCGCCTGGCTGATTCCTCTTTTTTCGGCGCCGTTCAGCATAACGAGAGGAGTATGATCGCCGACGTAAGGATTGACTTTGTCCATAGTGACACAGTCATTAGGCCCGATTATAGTCCATGAAGCTCCGCCGCCGAATCTTCCGCCGCCCATGCCGCCTCTGGCGCCCATGCCCCGGCGGCTGCCTCCTGTCTGCTGCGGCTGAATCACATTATAAAACTTCCGGTCGTTCAGCATCTCAGCCCAGAGATTGCTTGTAACGATACCTCCAATATGTTCGAGAAACTGGCCGTAAATTTTGTTGGAAATGGGTTCGCCTGTTTTACCTGCGTTTATTACCGCCGAAATTTGTTTTTCCGCCGCTCCCGCTGATGTGAAGATAATGGAAATAATTATCAACGCTGCAATTCCGATAATCCCGCTTAGGCTTGTGCCGTGACAAGTAAAACTCGTCTTTCTCATTTTTTGCCTCCTTAAAATGGTTCCTTATGCTTTCGGTTACATTTGAATGTATTCATTCAATTACCATTGCTTTTAGAATTATAAATCCGTTTATAACAAACGCAACTCAATAATTTCCTGTTTTTTCGACAATAAAATGTTTTAAGATATTTATGCAATGAATTACAAAAATAATCCGTCTATAATATATAGTTCGTATATGCGAAGTAATAAAGGCAGAATATCGAGCTTTTATTGTGAATATGTTTGGCGGAGCCATGAAAAAGAAAGAGTTTATACAAAATAAAACATATAGCCGGAGATATTTTCTTGCGGCTGTGATTCTTCTGCTTTTATTCGTCACAGGTTTGGTGATTATTTTTCGTTCACAGAAATTGAAGTGCGACCCTGCAAGCGAGGCAGTTTTTAAACAGAAAATAGCCTTGCAATTAAAGAAAGCTCCAGACAAGCTGACAGCAGATGATTACACGAATCTGAAAGAATTATATCTCAAAGATCTTGTTGGTTCACAAGCCGATATACCTGGATGGAAAAATATACTCGCAAAGCTTCGTATTTTGGAGCTTCCACAGGAATACACATTTGATTTTAGCCCAATTAAAAAATTGCCAAACCTTGAAATCCTTGATATTAGTTTTTCTGAGATTACAAATATCCATTCTTTGTCTTATCTTAAAAATTTGAAGAGTCTTCGCATCTCATGGCTGATGGCTCGTGACATAAAGCCATTGGCTAAACTTACTAAGCTGCAGGAACTCTATTTTAACGGATCTCAGGTTCAAAATCTCGAGCCGCTTAAGAACCTGAAAAACCTGCAAAAGCTTGCTTTTAATTCCGGAAAGATTCGCGACCTTGAGCCTTTAAAGAAACTAATAAACCTACAGGAGCTTAATATTTATGAAGCTCCCGTAAACAATCTTGAACCCATAAAGGGACTGAATAATTTGAAAAAACTTACTCTTGGTAGTACAGAGATTACCAGCCTTGAACATATAAATGAGATGATGAATCTGCAGGAGCTTACGATTAGCAAATCTACTATTTTTAATCCTGGTTCGATGGATGGAATGATTAACCTTCAAAAAATTGAAATTAATGATACTCCGATATCCGGACTTGAGTCACTCCGTGGATTGAAGAATCTTCAAAGTCTCGCACTGCTCGAAACAGAGGTTAGTGACCTTGAGCCGATTGAGGAGCTTACAAGCCTGCAGGAGTTTAATTTTATCAATTTGACAAAAACAAATGGGATTTCTGATCTTGGCCCTCTTAAAAAACTCAAGAACCTGAAGAGAATATTTATTACCGTTAATGATGCTTCTGACCTTAGTCCTCTAAGCGATCTAATTAATCTGCGAATGCTCGTGCTCTATAAAGCACAAGCTTCTGATCTTACTCCTTTAAAGAACCTGACAAATCTGGAGGAGCTTTCAATTTCTAATTCAAGCGTGACGGCGCTCTCTAATCTTGAACCTTTACGAAATCTGAAGAATTTACGTACTCTTTCACTGAGCGGAACAAAAATAATCGACCTTGAACCTCTCAGGGAACTGGGAAACTTGCAGCGTCTTGTGATTATTGATGCTCCTGTTTCTGACCTTGAGCCTGTGAAGGAAATGAAAAATTTGAAAAATCTTTCACTAATATACTGCGATAATATTACACAAGAGAAAGCAGATGATTTGATAAAGGCTTTGCCTGAGCTGAATATTTCTTATTTTCCAAGGTCAGAATCATACCGGCCGCCATGGAACACTCAATAGCTGGATTCTTAAATGAAAAGCAACAAAGTGATTTGGTCCATTTAAGAGTGTGTGTTTTTGTCACTTATTCCTGTGCTGCATATCACCTTTTATATTTTGCATCGTGAAAAATATTTCTTTGCGAGTGACTAATCATGCCTCAGAGCTACGACTGGATCGACGCGTGAGGCGCGGATTGTGGGATATATTCCGGCGAGGAGACTGATTAGAATGGAGAAAATAATTGAGCCGAAGCAAAGCCATAACGGGAAGCTGAAATAGCTCATGTGCGGGACACCCTGTCTGATAAGGATTTGATTTGCGATAAAGTTTATTATCGTACTAACTATCCATCCGAGCACAAGTCCGAGCACGCCGCCAAGAAAGCCGATAAGACCTGCCTCGAACAGGAATATTTTTTTTACATCCGCGCTGCTTGCACCTACCGCTTTCATTATTCCGATTTCCCTGTATCTTTCGAGGATTGACATTACGAGCGTATTTATAATTCCCAGTGACGCGACAGTAATAGCTATCATTCCGACCGCGAAAAGGAACAAGTCCATAAATATAAAAGCGGTCTTTATTTCCTGTAACTGGTCGATGAGCGTAAACGTCCTGAAGCCTGCATCTTCAACCCATTTTTTTACCGAATCGATGTGTTTCGGGTCCTTAAGTTTTATGCCGACCATGGAATAGCCTTTAGGCTGCGTTATGGATTGAAAAATATCTGAAATGCTTGTGATTTGTATTTTCTTCATCTTTTCCGAGATGCCTGACGGGATTAGGATATTTGTTCTCATTGGTATAGGTCCGGACATTCCCATCAGTTCAATCACGCCGGAGATAGTGAACCGGTAATTTTTACTTGTAAATGGAAGTCCCTTGCCCTGCAAAAAAGAGATGATATTCGGGATGCTCTCGATGCTCACATCGAACGCCATCGTGGAAATCTCAACTTTTTTGCCTATGACGGATTTCATATCTTTAATGCCCATCCGCCGCAGCAGAGAATCGCTTATTAAGATTGAATATTCGTCGTCGGAATTATAAAACGAGCCTTCCCGGAGCTTGAGAAATCCTGAGTTGCAGATTTTGGCCGGCAAAGCCTGTACCATCTCGAAATTTTCTTTATCATCGAATCTGACCATAGCGGGAAAGCGGATTTCCGGAAATGCGGCTTCTACGCCTTCCAAAGAAGAAAGCTCTTTTACGAAATCTTCATCAAGCAGGCGGGCTTTTTCGCTCTTATTTTCCACAGGGGGGACATAACCCGGTGCATCCGGGTCATCTGGTATTGTCGGGCTGCGGTATCTGTTTGAACGCGGATAGACACTGATATAGTTTAGCAAGCCAAGCTCGTTGAAAGTGTCGGTAATGTTTTTTTGCACACCTTTGCCGAATGCGAACATGGAAACGAGCGCACCGATTCCGATTACTACGCCGAACGTTGTAAGGAACGTGCGAAGCTTCATCTTCCATAAATTGGAAAAAGATGTTTCTATGTAATCTGTAAATCGCATTTATTTCTCATTCGTTAAGCTTTTGAAAAAATGGGAAAAGGCATACTTTGAAAAGAAAAAATATTTATCGTTATTTTTTCTTTTCAAACGAAAGATATTATATGTAACTGACCTGTCAAAGCTCAAACTTATTATTTTAAGAAAATCGTTCATCGATTTTCTTAAATAATATATGCCTTTTCCCATTTTTTCAAAACTCCTTATTATCGACAAATTTTCCATCGCGAAGATGAATTATATCGTCCGCAAATTCGTTCAGTAAATCTTCTTCGTGTGAAATCATAATTATAGTCAGGCCGTGATTTTTGTTCAGGTCAGAGAGAGTCTGAACAATCTGCAGGGATGTTTTACTATCGAGGTTTCCTGTCGGCTCATCTGCAAGAAGCAGCTTCGGATTATTTATCAATGCACGTGCGATAGCGACTCTCTGCTGCTCACCGCCTGATAGTTCGGAAGGGCGGTGATTTTTTCGGGCGAGCAGTCCGACTTTTTCGAGTAATTCTTCCGCCCGCCTGGTTCTTTCAGCTTTCGGGACATCAGCAAAAAGCAGCGGGAAAGCGACATTCTCCATCGCGCTGTAGGACGCGATAAGATTGAATGACTGAAAAATCATTCCGACCTCGAATCGCCTGTAAAGGGCAAGCTCATCTGAATTCAGTTCCGATATAACTTTACCCTGAACTTTTATACTTCCTGATGTGGGAGTATCAAGTCCTCCGAGCAAATTCATAAGAGTGGATTTACCGGAGCCTGAAGTGCCTGTAATTCCGCAGAATGTCCCTTCTTTGACTGCAAGATTAATGTCACGCAGTGCTGCGACTTCAATTTTGCCGGACGAATATATCTTGCTCAGATTATGTGCTTCGACAAAATATTCAGGAACATTTTCAACTTTAGGCACTTTAGCTCACTTTAGGCACTATTTATTAAGTATCTTCTCAATCTCATCCATTGCGCGGTTCATAGCCGCCATAGTTTTATTAATTGGCTCAGAAGTAGTCATATCAACGCCGGCTTTTTTAAGAAGCTCGATTGGGTAATCAGAACCGCCTGAAGATAACATATTCATATATTTTTCAACTATCCCATCTTCTTTCGCGAGTACTCTTTGAGAAAGGTCGGTTGAAGCCGCGAAGGATGTCGCATATTGATAGACATAAAAATTATAGTAGAAATGCGGGATATAAGCCCATTCGACTGCATACAGGTCGTCAATATGGCATACGCCTTTTTCATGGCCGTAATATCTTCTGAGAATGTCGCCGTATATTCCGGTGAGTATGTCACCCGTCAGCGGCTCGCCTTTTTCGGCTTTTTCATGTATCGCAAGCTCGAATTCCGCGAATTGTGTCTGTCTGAAAACAGTGGTTCTTACTCCTTCGAGGTAGTTCATTAACAAAGACAGCCTGATGTTGTCGTCTTTGATTGTTTCGAGCATTTTATTAATCAACAGCGCCTCGTTAAACGTCGAAGCAACTTCAGCGACAAAAATAGAATAGTCGGCTGTTGGATAAGGCTGCGTCTTATTCGCATAATAGCTATGCATTGTGTGGCCCAACTCGTGAGCTGCTGTGCTTACATCTTCGTATTGGCCGTTATAGTTCAAAAGCATATATGGATGAACGTCGTATGCGCTTCCGTTCGAGTAGGCTCCTGAACGTTTGCCGGGGGTGGGATAAACATCGAGCCATCGTTCCTTAAATGCCCTGGCGACTGTGTTTTTGTAATCTTCTCCCAAAGGTTCGAGCGAATCAAGAATTAGTTTCTGAGCTTCTTCGTACGTATATTTTAAATCGACACCTGCCACAGCCGGAGCGTAAACATCCGAATATTTCAATGTCTCCAGTTTCATCATCCGCTTTTTAAGGTTCAGGTAGCGATGAAATGTATCGAGATTGTCATTTACATTTTTAATGAGAGCTTTATAAACTTCCGTAGGTATATTATCCGAATTGAGCGCACTTTGAAGTGATGATTCATAATTTCTCGTTCGAGCATAAAACATGTCTGTTTTTACATTAGCATAAAGCTGGGCTCCGAAAGTGCCTTTGAACTTGTCATACATCCCGAAGAAAGCCTTAAAAACTGCATCGCGGTCGGCCGGATTCGGCAAGGCTCTATACATGGTATAAGCGGGCTTGGTCAGTTTCACTTCATTGCCATCGCTGAGTTTTATTTCCGGGTACGGCGCTTCGGCGTCACTGAATATGCTGAATATGGAATAAGGTCCATCGGATAATAGTCCTGCTTCGGCGAGTATTTTTTCCTCCTTATCCGACAAAGTATGTTCTTTGGTCCGCAGTGCATCGTACAATGCGAATTTATAAATTTTGAGCTTAGGTTCCTTTTTGATAAAGGAATCTATTTTCTTTTTGCTCATCTGGACGATTTCAGGTGTGATGAACGCCGCTTTGGAACTGTAGTCAGTAGCGAGCTGCTGCAATTCCTGCTTCAGCGACAGGCTATTGGAATCACGCGTATCCTCATCGGACTTCATGGAGGCGTAACTTGCCAGTCTCCCGAATTCTTTCGAGAGCTTACTGTTGAATTCCAGGCATTCGAGAAGCTTCGATGCCGATTTGCCCAGCTTGCCCCTGAATTTTTCCACTTCATCGAACTGCGAAGCGGCTTTTTCCTTTGCATCGTTCCATGCTTCTACGGATGGATAAAGGTCATCGAGATTCCATTTATACTCAACTGCAATTTCAGAACGTTCACGAGTTTGTGCTGAAACCTGTGCCTGTGAAAATATCATAAGTATTGCTGACAGGGGAATGACTGTCCTGGATAAATTATTCATTTTTTTCTCCTTAAAAAATACAAAATCAAAACAATGTACAGTTTTGTGTATTGTAAAGTTCATGAATAGTATTTGTCAATTATAGAATTATTTTTAAGCGGCGAATAAACAATGATAAAGACAGATATTGCTAAGTTTTATTTAAATGTTCCTGTGCCCAGATTGCAATTGCCGAGCCTGTTAACAGGATTCCGCCGGATATTATTTGCTGAATGTTCATCGATTCTTCGAAAATAATATGTGAAAACGCAAGTACGACAAAAGGCTGTGCCAGTATTAGCAGTGATGGTATTGTTGCTCCGATTCGTCTCATTGCTGCATAATATAGAGTATGTCCCAGCGCTATTCCTGTTATCGAAGAAATTACAATACATGACCATTGCCATGTATTAAGTGCAAGACTGCTTTTAATATCACCAAATGCAAATGTAAGGATTGCAAGTCCGAGAGTTGTATATATGCTTGTTACGGAAAAAGCCTGACGGGAGTCGTTATTCTTAAAAAAATATCTTGCCGAAATCGCGTAAACAGCGAAAGCCAGGCTTGCTCCGAAAGCGAGAATTATGCCTGTTATTGTTTTCACTGCTGCGAAATCTGTCTTGTAATACGTAACACCTATTACTCCTGCGGCAGATAAAGTCATGCCGATCCAGAAGCGTTTGCTTTTCGCGAGCGGTCTTTCATCGAGAAAAAAGACAAGTGAAAACAGAGCAGTCCAAACTATGGATGATTTCATCAGGAGAATCATGAATGCCGGACTTATGCAATAGAAAGCGCCGGCATATAAACTCTGCATTGTGAGGTTTGCGGCTGCCGGAAATATTGCTTTGAGCCAGATACTCCTGTCGAAATGTTTTTTCCTGATTGATAATATCAGAAACGGAAACCAGAATATACATGAGATTAAATAGCGAAGAAAGTTCTGTGTAAAAGAATCTATATACACCGCCAGGTACGTTATAAAAATGGGGCCAAGTGACCAGAAAAGCAGGGTCGTAAGGCATTCGAGTGTTGCAGTAATGTCAAATTTTTTGATACTTCTATGTACATTCACAAAAAAATCCTAACAATGTATCTATCTTTTAATCAAGCATTTCAAGAGCTATTTTCGCGACTTCTTCGCGGGCTTTCTTTTTAGTTAGCGGCTCGACTAATTCGCGAAGGGAAATGCTGATTTGTTTCAGTTGGTTATTATCATTTAATAAAGCATCGATTGTTTCGATAATCAGTTCCACAGAACGGAAGCAGGGCATGAATTCAGGCACTAACTGTCGTCCCGCTAATATATTCACTAAGGAAAGGTATTTTGTTTTTATGAGCCTCCTGCCGAACAGATGCCACAAAATCATGCTGGATTGATACATAATCACCATGGGGCAGCCGGCAGAAGCCGCTTCGAGTGTAGCGCTGCCGCTGGCGACTATCGTAAAATCGACTGAGCTTGCTGTTTTTGCGACTGAATCTATTGCATATTCACACTCGAAGCCGGGAATTTGTAAAGCCTGTAAATCTTCCATTTTTTTTGAATTTAACGCTACCGCGGTAAAGATTGTTTCCGGGTGTTTTTTCTTTAAGGCGAGCGCAATCTGCTGCATCGGCTGCCAGAGTGACTTAATTTCAGCCTCGCGCGAGCCGGGCATGAGAGCAATCATCTTCGCTGCTCGCCGCTGGTCCCTCGATGCTCGTACATTATTTTGAACTTTAGAGTTATCGAATAATGGATTGCCCACAAAAGTGGTATCGATTCCTCTGGAAGAAAACCATTCCTGCTCGAACGGCAGGATGCAGCAGAGCTTATCGCAGTTCTTTTTTAGTTTTCCGATTCGCCATGCACCCCATGCCCAAAGCTGCGGTGCCACATAAAAGAGTGTCTTTATACCGGCCTGTTTAGCCGCTTTGGCGATGTGAAAATTGAAAGCGGGGGAGTCGCAGACAATGACAAGGTCGATTTTATTGCTTGTAAAGTATTGTTTGATTCGTTTAATCAGCCTGTGAAAATAAGTTATATTCGCAAGGGCATTATAAATCATTGAAGCTTTTGCCGCGGTGTTTTCGAGCAGTTCGCAGCCTGACTTTTGCATTTTTGGTCCGCCAACGCCGACAAATTCGATGTTGCTGTCCCGGTTTTTCAACTCTGTTATCAGATTCGCGCAATGGGCATCGGCGCTGGGTTCAGCAGCGCTGATAAAGATTCGGTAGTGTTTTTTCAATTCTGACATCAGGTCTCATTATAAGCGTTTATCAGTAAATTCAAAACACTAATATCAGAATCTCAAGAATGGATTGCAGGGATTGTAATTTTTTGTATTCGATGTGCGCATCATTTAAAAATGTACGATACAATAAATGCAGTTATTTCAGCTTATTAGCTTAATTGCCTGATTTATCAATTCGCTAAGTCACTAATTAACTGTTGTTATTGTCCTCAAGCATTTTTCTGAGGTACTCGTTTTCCCTGCGTGTCGCTTCGAGGTCGAAGACCTGGTATTTAATGCAGACGCGCAGGTAATCCAGGGATTCCTGCAGGCTGTTTATGCTTTTTTCCAGCTTTTTTCGATTTGCCTGAGCCTGTTGTGCGAGTTGAGCCAGTTTTTTGTGCTGAGGGTCCGCCGCCTCACCAAATTCCTTGACTAATTCGTTCAATTTGTCTTCCAGGTTTGAATCTTCCATTTAATCACTCTCCTCAATGAATGCCTCTACTTTTCTTCACCCTGTAATGTGGAATTTCCCCCTCGTGCCTTGCAGCGAGTGCTGCTTTACGGAACAGCAAAAACCACATATCTGGTATAGAGCAAACGCCGTGCCTGGATAATTTTTTTGTTATCAGGGAGTTGAATTTGGTGAGGAATATGCCTTTTTACTTAAATTTCTCGCTTTTGCAATTTCGGCCCATAAGCTTTGTTATAACTGTTCGGAGGCCAACTGTTATATGGATTGGAACTATATGTTGAAAAAAATGAACACGCGATTTTTTACAGGTTAAAAACGCCGCATATAACAGCCTTATTCGGGCATATTTATGCTTATGTTGAAAAAAATCAACATTCTGAGGTTCAAATACAAACGTATGAAAAGCGTTAAACTTTTTGTTTCAGCATTTGGTAGCCGTAATGCATAATCAGATTGTCAAGGATAACTAAAGCAGTATAATTTTCCGCTACGGGCCAGATACGTGCAACAATAGTTGGGTCACGCCTTGTTATAGCGGCTAACTGCTTATTTTCCAAAGTGTACTTATCTATTGTATGCTGGGCTTTGTCGATAGTCGGCGTTGGCTTTACCGCAAGACGCACTACGATTGGCTGTCCGGTAGCCAGACCGCCTGTTATGCCGCCTGCATTGTTGGAATCGAATACGACTTTTCCGTTCTCTGAATGCATCTGGTCGTTGTTTTTATAGCCGGTCATGTCTTTAACACTGAAACCTGCTCCGACTTCGACACCTTTTACAGCTCCTATTCCGAGCATCTTTCCCAATTCGGCGTCGAGCTTGTTGAATACCGGTTCACCTAAACCTGCAGGAACTCCTGTTACAACAACTTCAACCAGACCTCCGGCAGAGTCGCCTGTTGCTGATATTTTGCTGCACGCCTGAACCATATCTCCTGCAGCTTCTATATCGGGACAATTTACGACGGCATGAACACCATATTTTTCGCGAATTGTTTTTGGTGAGCTTTTCGGCGCTTTATCGCGAATTGCATCAATTTCCTTTTCAATTTCTGCAAAAACCTTCAATTTCTCAAGAAATCTCATTTCCATTGTAACTCGTCCTTTTATGTAGATTTCCTGATAGAACGGGTCGAGGTCACGACGCATGCGTTTGTAGTTATCGGTATATTCAAGTGCTTTTTCTGCGGCTATTTCAGGACAGCGAACACCTGCGATTTCTTTCACATAGGAAAATACTTCGATGCCGCATTTTTTCAGAACTTTCTTCGCAACATATCCCGCCGCGACTATGGTCGAAGTATATCGTCCGCTGAAAATACCGGCGCCGATTGAATCGTCGTCCGGCCCGTACTTTACAAAAGAAGCATACGAAGCATGTCCCGGTCTTGGTGTGCGGTTCGTGTCCTGGTACTGCTTTATATGTATAAAGTGCCTGTCGAGATTGGGAATCAGGATTGTCAGAGGTGTGCCGTTCGTATGGTTGCGATTGCCCGCATTTTCGATTGTATCAGCGGCGTTCAGGCCTGTATAAATAACCGGCAGGTCAGGCTCTTTTCTCGGGCTGCTTAACTCATCGGCGCCGGGCTTTCGCAAAAGCAAATCACCGTATATTTCCTGCTCGCTTAAAAGCATTCCCGGGGGGACGCCCTGCAGAACAGATGTTAATCCTTCCTGATATGAACCACCGCCTACTGTTACCTGAAAACAACGTCCAATATGACAACCAATCATAATTTTTTCTCCTGCTATCAATTAAATCAACAAATTTTATAATCATTCAGGAAAATGACAGAATAACATTTTTCCTGTTGATGAGCAAGAGGAGAATAATAGAAAAATACTGGCAAGAAGGTTCAGTAATTTATTTGTTGATTCAGAAAGACGAAATAAACAGGCAGCCTGTATTGATTAAAAATACAGGCTGCTATTCTATAGTTTGTTAAGAATGTCATCAAAAAATATTTTTGCACATTTTTTAATTCAAGATATTTTTGTCTTAGCTTGAATATTTCTCATTCTTATATAAATGGATGATTTAACTATCGTCCTGCAAATTTCGTGCGTACACTATAAAGTGATGACCTTGCTGTAATATATAGCGTTTTCTTATCCTTTCCGCCGAAAGCAATACTGATGGGTCTTTGCGGAACTTTGATTGTATCGATTTGTTTGCCCGACGGATCAAAAACAAGAATATTTCCGGCTGCAAGGTAAACATTGCCTTTTTCATCGATTGCTATGCTTTCGCCGCCTTCATTGACAAACAGCCTGCCATCAGAAAGATTGCCGTCCGGTCCCATTGTGAACGAGAAAGTATTCAGT
>JAFGEF010000116.1 GCA_016931715.1 Sedimentisphaerales bacterium | reverse complement strand
GTCATTGGTCCCATACCTGCAGGACCTGTTCTATCACCACCTGGCATAATTAGTTCCTTTCAAAAAAATATTAACTTCTTGTCATTTGTGTTCCACATTTTGGACAGCTTCTTTGATTACAGGGTTGTCCGGCAACATGAGGAACTGTTGTGCCGCAGTTTGGACACACGCAATTTCCACCTGGTCCGGCAGCGAATGGTCCACCCCTTCTGCCTTGTCCCTGACCTTGATTAGCCATAATATCCATCCTTTCTGCAATTTACTCTTAAGTGTTAATTTGCTTAAATTGAACTTACCACCAAAATCCAAATCTTCCACAGCCTCTGCCCCGGCCGCGACCGAAACCCCGGCCAAAGCCAAAACCTCTGTTATAGTAAGGTGCTCTATAACCAGAAAAACCTGCTCGATATCGCCCAAGTCCCGTCCTAACTAGACCATACACGCCAGCTGTGCCAGCAATTGGATTCATATAACCGGGTACTGAGTAACCCGCACAAAAACCAGCCGCTCGACCTGTCATAGGTCCTAATCCCGCCGGACCTGTTCCATTTCCTCGAGGCATAACAGTCACCTCCTTTCTTTCTGTTTTGCTACTGCTTTCATTAATTATTGGTTTTCCCTGAATACCCGCCAAACCCACAGTCAGACCGGAACTATCCTTTGATTCTTTCAAAACACAGAATCCCATCCCTCTTCCCGTCATAGGGCCTATGCCCTGCGGGCCTGTACCATCAAATCCCGGCATTTTCTTTTGCTCCTTTAAATGCTTTTGTTTTTTGCAAAATCATTTCACCTGCTTTACAACCGATATTTCTTGAAATCACAGGACATTTAACTTTAAGTAAGAAAAATATATTTTTGTTAACGTTATTTAATGTCTCGTAATTGCCCTGTCCCTTGGCTATAACCAAATCTGCTTTTTCAAAATGATTTCTAAATGACCGAGAGCAGCCTTCCAAAATTGTTCCCGGCGTGTCAGAACCATTGTCAATTACTTCAACGATTTTTGGCAGACCGGCAAGAACAGCATCTTCCATCGTCGCATCGTTTATTACAGGCGAACCCTTGACTGCCACAGTGATTATATCTACTGGCAACTGCTCAATTAAAAGGCGGTCAAAAACAATCTCTCCGGCATTGTCAGCCAGATAAAGAATATCTTCAGCCTCATTTACAGCAGCAAGAAAATCATCCAGATGCACATTTAAAAGCTCTTCAGAAAGACACATTTCTATAGTTTCTTCCAGTTCTCTTTCCTGTAATTGGCTTTTGACTCCGAAATCAATAATGTTTCCGGCTATTGCCAGACGAACCGCAGTTTCAATCGGATTCCTGGATTCAATAATTAATTGACGCATTTTAGGATATAATTTTAATGCCGCATTATTAAATTGCTGTTTGACTTTGTGGTAAGGATCTTCAATACCTGTTAATCCTCGAATTAAACGATGCATCTGCTGGCCGATTTTCGGCGGAGACTGACTCATATCCAAATCAATTGCAAGTCCGATTGCTCCACGAACTGCCTGCTCATGAATACGTATATCATCTGTCGCATGCCTCGCCGCTTCAAGAGCTTGCCTGATAAAACACGGAATACAATCCAAATATATTTTCATAACTTTTTCTCTATTTTATTAAATCCAGTGTCCTTCTACATTCGCGTTATCTACTTCTTTTAATTTTCCTGTTTTAAAAGATTCCACCGCTTCAGCTACGGTTTGTTTTTCAGCAAGAAAAATCTTCACACCTGCCGCACTAAGTGTCTTAAACGCATTCGGACCTACATTACCGGTGATTACCGCATCAACACCAAGATTGGCTATATTGCTACCGGTCTGAATCCCTGCTCCCTGGGCAGCGTTAAGATTTACTTCATTGTTATGTGCTTCGGAATCTCCCGTTTCGGTATTAAAAACGATTATCCATTTTGCTCTTCCAAACCTCAGGTCGATTTGGCTTGAAAAATCTTTTTCCTGTGCCGTTATTGCTATTTTCATTTTTTTCCTTTCTTTGTTTAGACTCCGTCCCCTTCGGTTACACCCGATCTCTTTTACAACTTAAATTTATTATTACACCTGCCATTTTCTGCCGCGTCTGCCTCGACGTCTCTGGTAACACCTGCGAGCGCCTTCCCAGCATCCGCCAGGCATGGCGTACTGAGGCAGACTTAAATTTCCCGTCATATATGCCTTTATGATCTGCTCTACCGAGCCGGTTATAAATGGCAGTACCTCGATACCAAAACTGCTAAGCATGTAAGCTAATTGCCTGGAAATTGCGCCGCAGATAAGCACATTTACCCCAAGTTGTCTTAACTTAGCCGCCCGTTCAAGACTGCTTTGTTCGGTAAAAACTATTTCATCACGTCTTATCTCCAAACCGTCTCCCAACTCGACAAGCAGTAGCGTTTCAGCAAAGTCGAGTACGCTTGAAACATTGTCTTTCCAAACTGGTAAAGCTATTTTCATAGGCAGTCTCAAATATATGTGTTTATATTTGCAAATGTTATGCCATAAATCAGACAAGGAGACTTATTATGAAATAAACCCTTTTATATAAAGAATTTAAGAAATAAATTTAATGAATAATGAGATTTGAAAAACATTGATACTATTGCATTATGCAATAACACGGAATTTATTAGAATTGCAATATGCAAGCATTGTAGAGTATCGCTTTTTAGACAGAAAGATTGTTAAATCTTGATATCAAGGTTCTTGAGCTTCCGAAATAGTGTGCTGGCATTTATTCCCAACTCTTTGGCCGCTAATGTCTTATTGTCTTTGTTTCTGCGGAGGGCCTGTTCAATCATAAGTATTTCCATTTGCCGAAGAGTTCTAAACTTGCTCGAATCCGATATTTTTTCGGTTACGATTTTCCCTATCGATGCAGGCAGATGTTTTGTTTCTATAACATTTCCATTACAAAGAACAAAACAATGTTCAAGAATGTTCTCAAGCTCTCGTATATTACCGGGAAAATCATAACTTAACAAAATTGCCATAGCATCATCGCTGAGGCAGCATATATTCTTATTATAAATTATGTTGAAACGGTTTATAAAATGATCAATTAAAAGCGGAACATCCTCACTTCTTTCCTTTAGAAGCGGCAGTGATAATTTGACCACATTTATACGATAGTAAAGATCGCTCCTGAATTTATCCAGCTCGGCCAGTTCAGCTAAATTCTTGTTAGTAGCTGTAATTACTCTGACATCAGCCTTTTGAGAAGATACTGCGCCGACAGGTTCATATGTTTTATCCTGTAGTACTCGCAACAATTTAACCTGTACAGATGAAGATATATCGCCAATTTCATCTAAAAATATAGTACCTCCTTGCGCAAGAGCAAATCGGCCAGGTTTGTCTTTTTTAGCATCTGTAAAAGCACCGGCTTTATAACCAAAAAGTTCAGATTCCAACAGTGTGTCTGGAAGAGCACTACAATTGACCGCAATAAAGGATTTTTTCCTGCGATTACTTAAATTATGAATAGCCCTGGCAAATAACTCTTTTCCAGTCCCGGTTTGCCCCTCAATCAGCACAGCGCAATCGCTCTCGGCGATTTGGGGTAATATATCAAAAAGCTCCTGTATTTTGTGATTTCTGCTGATTATATCTTCGCAACTATACTGTTTTTGAACCTGCTTTCGCAGTTCTTCAACAACAGTCATATCCCGAAATGTCTCGACACCTCCGATCGTCTTGCCATTTCCATCCTTAAGCAACGCTGTTGAAATGGTTATTGCCTTGAGTCTGCCCTGTGTATCTATGATATGAACCGGCTTATTAATAATCGGTTTACCTGTATTCATTGTACAACGTAAGGCACAATCGGTTTCACAGACATTTGCACGCAGTACATCCTTGCAGGCCTGACCTATTGCATTTTCTCGTGTTATTCCGATTATCTGTTCAGCAGCCTTATTGAACGAAGTAATTCGCCAATTTTCATCTACGGTAAATACACCATCAGCGATACTATCCAGAATAACGTCTGTTTTTTCATAAGAATTAGGACTCATCTGTATAATTATATTAACTTTACTACTTTTTTCAATCACAGAAATGCTTTGACCACCGATAAATTGTGGTTTCGCAAATCCTTAAGCCACCCTTAAAAAACTAATAGCAGATTTTATTTCACATCCTCTTTAATAACAACAAACCTGACGAGATTGTCAAGATTTTATATAGCAGATATACATCCTGCTGTTTTCAATCACTCTGTCAGTTTGTGCTGAAACATCCTGTACATACCTTGTTGCCATTTTTACATCTGCATGCCCGAGTAGCCTTTGAACAGCAAACGGGTCACCCGATCTTGCAGCAACAGTAGCGGCAGTTCTCCTCAAGGTATAAAATCCTGTTCCTTTGGGCATATTAAGTCCAGCTTTTAAAATCAACCTTCGGAATTTTGTGGTTATTAAATTTGTAATTGTGTACCTTTCTTTACCACTGTCATCGATCCTCATATTTGTCTGTATATACGGTTTACCCTTTGAAGTGTAAAAGACCAAGTTGCCTTCTCTGTGAATATCCTGAAGCGACTTAACGGTTTCTTGCCATAAAGGTAAGTCTCTATAAATGCCAGTTTTTCTCCTTGGTAAAATTACCCTGGCATTTATCAGATCCAAATCAGTCCACTTAAGAAAAGCACAGTCAGTACATCCAAAGCCACAATTGAGCCCAAGCCATATCATTGCCTGCATCTTGATATCTGCGATAGATAATAATTTGTTTATCTGCTCCGAATTGAAAGTAAATCTATCCTGATGAATTTCTTTTGTTCTTGAAATCGCATCAATATTTGGAATATTCTTAAGAATATCATTTTTCTTAGCCCAGTGAAACATCGCCTTCATAATACTTATGTGCAGATTCAATCGGGAAACTGAACTGTAATGTTTTTGCAGGCTTCTTTTATAGTTTTGTAAGCTCAGGGTTGAGATACTTTTAACTTTACAATTTTCTCCAATAAATTCCATCAGTTTTTTCAGACTTCCGATTTGATCATTATGGTGGCGCGCCGTAAGATTATTAGCCTGTAATTTTGTATGCTGATACTTTAAATACATTTCACAAATCTCTTTGAGTGTCATATTTCCATTGACTGATTTCTGTAGGGCGCTATTATACCCATGCAGAAATATTGCCTGATCAAGATAATTTTCAAGAGCCTGTTTTCTGTCAGAGCCAAAATAATAAATATGTCCCCTGATCTTTTTGCAGTATTGTCCAGTAGGATGTAGAGTAAGCGGGAATTTGTCCGAACGTGTTTTTCTGATTGAACTTTTCATGATTTTCTCCTCCTAAAAAAGACCTAATTTGCAACGATATTTTGGTTTTAGTTGTACAAACAGTTGTACTTTTTTCATAAGAAAATCACACTCTTAAATCATAACATATTGATTCATATTAACTTGTGATTATTATAAGATATGGAAGGAGATAGGTCATTTGAACCTATTAC
>JAFGEF010000115.1 GCA_016931715.1 Sedimentisphaerales bacterium | reverse complement strand
GAATGACCTTTTAAAGATTTTTACCTTTCCTGAAATCGAACATGTATCTGCCCAGGATAATGTTGATTTAATTACATTTGTGTTTTTCATACACGAACTTTTTTGAAAAGAAAAAATCATAATTCCGAAGCATACGACCTCGGCGGTCCTATTTTCTTCATATTTAAAAGCCATAAAACAAGGACAAACGCTTCCTCCAAGGCTAAAACAAAAACTTTGAGTCTATCTAAGGCGCTTCATTCTTAGATAATACTTATACCATACCTTTTGTCACAACGTCAAGAAAAAAATTATAAGGACGTACAATTCTGCATGGCAGAATCCCTATCTAATACCCTTTTTTTCTGGTCATTTTTAAATTTTTCCAGCTTTTCACGCAAAAAATCGTCATTTATAGCCAGAATTTTCACAGCAAAAACAGACGCATTTTTTGCCCCTGCTTTACCTATAGCCATAGTTGCAACAGGTACTCCAGGAGGCATTTGAACAGTACTTAACAAGGCATCTAAACCACCTAATCCAGTTCCGGCATCCAAAGGTACGCCAATTACAGGTAAATTTGAATGAGACGCCATAGCTCCGGCCAGATGAGCTGCCATTCCGGCAGCAGCAATAATCACTTTTATACCGTTTTCAGCCGCTTTTTGAGCAAATTCAGACGCTTCATGAGGTGTCCGATGAGCTGATAATATCCGAACTATTGGCTTTATCCCGAAAGATTCGAGCTGTTCTATACAGCTTCGCATTACTTCCATATCGCTGTCAGAACCCATTACCACCGCAACTGAGGCTTTTTTTTCAGATACCATTTGTTTTATCTTCTCGACTGGTTACAATATAATTAGTTGTAAATCCTTTTTCAATATATCAGTCTCTCAGTAGAAAGGCAAGGATTCACTAAAAAAAAATTGAAAATGCTTAAAAAAATTTGTTATATCGAATAAAAAAGTTGAAAAACAAAAAATAGAAATAGAGGGGATCAAAAAAATGCAGACAAGAAAGGCTATAGTAGCAGATCAGTTCTATCCCGGCCAGCATGATTCCTGTATAGAGCAAATCAATGAATTTCTCGATATTTCTTCATTCGATGAGTCGTTACCGGAAACAGTAACAGCCGGTATTGTCCCGCACGCCGGGTGGGTATTCAGCGGCGCTTTGGCGGCCATGCTTTTTTCCTGTATAAGACAACAGCATGAAAAAATCCATACATTCATATTATTCGGAGCCGCTCATAGTTACTTCGGCAATCTGCCGGCAATATACGATAGTGGTTTTTGGGAAACACCGCTTGGACAAATTACAGTAAATGAGGAGCTTGCCGAATCGATAATTAATGCAGGCTCAGCAGTAAAAAATCAACAGGCACACAATAACGAACACAGTATTGAAGTTCAAATCCCATTTATTCAGTATTTATTTCCAGGCTCGAAAATATTGCCGATTCTTGTCCCTCCGAGAGAAAACGCAATTGCATTGGGCGAATCAATAGGCACAATCATTAGTCAGAACAGCGATATAAAAATAGTATGCATCGCTTCTACTGATTTAACCCACTACGGTCCACGATATGGTTTTATCCCAATGGGTATTGGTCAAAAAGCTTTAGAATGGGCACACAAAGTAAATGATATGAAATTTATTGAACTGGCTTTGAACATGGAGCCGCTTGAATTATTGTCAAATGCGGCCGAAAACGGCAACGCCTGCGGGCCTGGCGCTGCGGCGGCGGCTGTTGCAGTCGCAAAAAAACTCAGCGTACCCAAAGGCATACTTCTTGGACATACAAACAGTAATGAGGTACTAATAAAAAACAGAGGACAGGCAAGTTCTGACAGTGTAGGCTACGCCGCTATTATTTTCTAATAGATGATTTTTAAAAAAACTTCGAATTCGATATATCTTCATAAATCTATCCATGTCTTCAAGTGAAAAAGGATATTTTTCCTAAAGTAATATATGTATTGATAATTTATTTTATAGCGTTGACTTTAAAACTTGTCGGGGTCCCCGGATTCTTTGTCCAGGGACCCTCGAAACAAAAATGGGGGGCAGGTTAATATTGTATTTATAAATTACTTCAATTATCCGACTCAGATGTCGGTATATTTTCAAACAATTTACCTAATTCAGCCAGTTTTTGTGCCTCTTCTTCACTAATATTCATATTTGAATTTCTGAACTCTGTAATAACCGCCTGCATCCTCAAGGCTCTTTCTTCCATACTGGGGGTATTATTCGGGTCTGCGTCTTCAGCGCTGCTGATAATCTTCAGTTTTTCATATAATTCCTCAATTTTCCTTACTTTTTCAGGATCGTTTTCCGTTTTAGGAGCAGTATTTACTGTTACAGAAGGAGGTGTTATGATACGCGGCGGCCTGTTTGGTGCTGGATTGCTTGTGCTGCTGCTTTTTGCTGCCGGACTTATTCTGCCTGTAGCAGGCACAGCAGAAGGGGCAAATTTCCTTTCCTCAATTTTCAGTTCAAATAATTCGTCGCCATTTCTTACGATAACAATCCCGTCATTGACCTGTTCGATAATCTGATGATTTACAATACTTGATTGCCTTACCCAGTATTTACCTTTGCCAGGTTCATCAATTAAAGCCTGTGACAATTCCGTATTTTGCTCACAAACACTTGTAATTATGACTTTAAACTTTGGGGTAAGAGTTTTAGAAGGTTCAATCATAATTTTGGAATTTTTATTCATATTCGGTTGAGGGTCCTGTACAGGTTTCGGCGGATTAATAATCTTTGCAAATAACTCCGACTGCTGAACAAGCGGATGAACCTGATTTGCAGGAGTTTGTGTCCTCTGACCCGAAACCTCTTTGAATTTTTCAATTATGTCGGGTGAATTAAGGAATTTCTCGATATTTTCGTCATTTTTTACGCCTTTTACACGATAAAAAACTGGAAAAGCGGAAATTGCAATTGCCAGAAGAACCGCCACAAAACTCGTTATATGCAATGTCTTAACCATTTTTGTCTCAAAAAAGCATCTTGCTTCGATAAAACTATACAAAAGCAATCAAATTTTCAATATTTGTTCTAATGCTCTTTATTATTTGACAGTGTTGACGTCATTTGGTTCCGGCCAATGATTAATTAATTGCATTTTTTCTTCTTCATGGCCTGCAAAATCACCGCTGTGTTCAGGGGTGTGGCATTCCAGACACTTTTTTACTTTGTCCGGGATAGGTGTTGTTTTATTATTATATGGATCTTTACAATGCTCTGAGCCTGGGCCATGGCAGTATTCGCAGCCGACATTTTTCAACTCAGGTGTTGTTTCCGCTGTTTTAAACCCGCTTTCGTATTTGTAACCAATAACATGGCATACTATACATTCCGGGTCATATTGCGAACCTTCTTCTACAAGAGTTGCATAAGCATTTGCATGACCGCTTTCTTTCCATACTACGTATTCATATTTATGTCTTAAAGGTTCGGAATGACAATCATCTGACTCGCAGGCTTCTGAGCCGACATATTTCAGATTACCATCCAAAGGAGAGCGTAGATTTTCACCTAAAAGTCCGGCATCTTTAATCATATCCTGATAAGTTTTATACAGATCTTTGAGATAGTCATCCTGCTTGATTTCTTCTCTGACAGGAATATAGTCAAAACTCAGTTTCAAACTGCCATCAGGAGCATTATTAATTACCAGCTTGCTTATATATCTTCCGAATCTTCCTACGGCACAAGCCAGAGTTTTTGCGCCGGAATCACTAATCACTGTAGGCTCATCAGATTTAATCGGGCAAACCAGGCAGTCAACGACACCCAGCTTCGATATACCAGAAATTATTTCATTACTTTCATGATTTATAATAAGGATATTGACATTTTTCCCGCTTTGCTCTTCGGGAAAAACTTTTTTGATATCTTCTATCGGCCTTTCCAGAGGGTCAAAGCCGACAACCGAGATATTTATTTTCTGCCCGTTCAATTCATATTCAAGTCTATTCCCTATCGGAAATTTCTGATCGGTTTCATACGAACTGATATATTCTTTCGAACTGCTGTCCAATTGACCGGACTGCCTTGACATCTCAATATCCTGCTTTGTAAGGTTCACAATGTCGTAATCAAGGTACTTCAAAGCTTCTATTATTATTGTAAATTTAAATAAACTCTGTTGTGACTGATTTTCTACAAGAGAGCCTGTATCGATGAGCAGTCTTTTGTCCTTCGGGACTGTATTGAAAACAGCCGGACGTCTGTCAAGTCCTCCTAATTGTCCCCCGGAACAGCCGCAGGGTTTTAGTGAACCGAGCACATTGCCGGTCAGAAAAACAGTTATACCGTCATTTGAAGATATTTCCTGCTGAGGGATTATTTCGGAAGGTTTCTTTTGACCTGAAGAATGAATCGAAGAACTCAATTCACATGAGGCTGCTATTATCAATATGCAGATACAGGTTATCAGTTGCTTCATATTTAAATCGTTCTTATCCCTATTTCTGTTTCGGCTTTATACTTAAAGACTGATTAAGGCTTTTATTCAATCAGATTTATTTACTGCTTCCGGTCGTTTTAGGCGGGGTATAGTACCCGTTACAATCAATTTTAAGCTTTTCTCGATCTTTTATCAGAATATAAAGCTCATCGCTAAAACTTCTTTTATCTCCTCCTGGAGGTGGTGTTATTTGCACTTCAAATTGATAACCGTCATTAACTTTACCTTCGCTTAGAACAGTAATGTAGTTGTTTTTTGAAGAAATAGACTCAATTTCAAATTCCTGGTTGTAATTATTAAATACCCAAATCTTTCTTACTTCAGGTTTGCCTGGTTCGGCATTGAGAACGAGAATCATAAGCGGCTCAAACGTAAACCTCGACAGAACATCAAATGGTATCGTAAGAAGACTCATTTCGGGGTGAGTTATACTTATATCGACATTTCCCCTCATATTTTGCTGGAGTTTAACCATGTCAACTTTGAAATCAATCTCAAATTCAGTTGCTTTCAAGTTGGATTCATACGCTGCTGTTATACAATTTCCGGTCGATTTAATATCTTTGATCGTAAAAGGCTGTTTGTCGGTGCTGCTTATTGTTATTTTGTGAACTTTAGTATTATCTTCATCAAGAAACAGCTTCAATCTATCGGGCTGGGCAATTACCTTATTAACAATTTCAGCCGTTATCATCAGAGCAAGGTTCGGTTCGACAGGATCGTTACTATATACAATGGGGATTCTTGATATCTTTCCTGTCTGCGCAGTTGCAGTGCATAATACCTTTAATAATCCATTTTCACCTGGTTGGTATTTCGACTTTTCGTAGGTGATTACAATACCGCAGCATTGACTTACCTGAGTAATCTCCAATACAGCATTTCCCGTGTTTGTAAACTTAAATTCACCGGAAGGTCTTGTTTCTGTCCCTATTTTGCCAAAATCGAGAATTTTATTATCAAAAACTATTCTTGCCCCATGGACACTGCTGCCGGGATTCTCTGCAACAGGGTTATCCGGCTGAGTTGTATTACTATTCACCGCCTGTGTATGTACCGGCAAGTTGCAGAAAAGAAGCAAAAGAGAACATAAAGAGATAATAAGCAAAAAGTTTTTATTTAGCTGCATACTACAATCTCCATTATCCTATGAAAGAATTTGTAAAATATGAATCCGATAAAGTTACTTTATTTTATAATACCCAACACAGGTTAGAGCCAGTTGCTCGCCGCCTTTCAGGTTAATTTTGAATATATCATTAAATCTTAGCTCTCCTTTGGTTATGGGTGGCGGAATTATTTCTATATTGAGCTTATAACCATTTTCTATTTTGTTAAAATCAATCATTTTAATTGTTTTATTCTCGGACGATGATGATTCTATCTCAAAATCTTCCTTGTAATTACTAATAATTGTAATTTCTTCTTTTTTAGATTCATTCATAATAAGATTATTCAAAATAATTACGTTAGGGGTAATCTTATATTTGGGGACTACATTAAAAGGTATAGCAGCAGATTCTCCCTGCGGGTGATTCATTGAAATATTAATCTCACCATATAGCTGTTCGGGCAGTTTCTCTACATTAACTTTCAAATCAAGCACATGCTCTGTTTTTTTTACCGCCCGATTGTAATCTGCAGTTATGCAATTTCCTGTTGACCTGATTCCCGTAATTGCAAATTCCTGCCCATCAACGCTTTTTATTGTAAGCTTTGGGCAAGCTGCATTTTCTTCATTTAAATACAGCTTAATATTTTCCGGTTCCCAGACAACTTTTTGCATAATTTCTGCTTTAACGCTCAAAGTAATTTTTCTATTTACCGGGTCGTTGCTATATATTATAGGCTCTTTCTCTATAATTCCAATAACCCCTGACGCATGGAACTCAACTTTTAAAATCCCCGTTTCACCCGGCTCGTATTCCTTTTTATCGCTTTCAGCAAAAACACCACAGCATTGAACGATTTCAATAATTTTCAGGATACCCTGCCCAGCATTTTTAAATTTTAACTCTTTTGTATTTATTGCCTTGGGACCAACCTGTCCAAAATCAAGTTTTGTTTCTTCAAACTGAATTCTTGGAGAAAGAGCATTTGGTTCCGACAATACTTCAGGAGTCTTCGCGGTTTGTTCCTGACATCCGCTGAAAATTAACATAATGCAACCGATAGCAATAAAAGCTGATGTTAATAAACAATTTTGTCTCATAATTACCCATTCATAACAGAGGTTATAACAATTTTTGAAGATTTTATACTTTTTTACTAAAAAAATCCATTTCAAGCAATAAATTTCCCCTTAGTACATCGTCCCTAAATGTCTCTTCCATGAGGTGAAATTTCCTGTTTATTACAACGAATTTGATGATTTTTATTTATATATTACTCTATTTTGACTGCTTAGGTTCGGCTTTACATCCGATATGTTACTTATTATTATATATATAATTATTATAGGAAGTTAATTATGCAAAGGCAAGTTCCTGAATTATCGATAGTTGTGCCGCTGCTGAATGAGCAGGATAACATAGGTGTTCTTCATCAGCAAATCACTGAGGCGTTGATTGATAAATACAATTACGAAATTTTATTTATCGATGACGGCAGCACAGATAACAGTAGTACTGTATTAACAAAGCTTTTCCAGAGCGATCAGAGAGTCGGAATCATTAGTTTTCGCAAGAATTTTGGTCAAACTGCGGCTTTAAGCGCTGGTTTTGCACATGCCAAGGGGGAAATAATAGTTGCCCTGGACGCAGATTTACAAAATGATCCGGCTGATATTCCCAAAATGATTGAAAAACTACACGAGGGATATGACGTGGTGAGCGGCTGGAGAAAAAAAAGGCATGATAAAGCGCTGACGAGAAAGCTGCCTTCGAAAGCCGCTAACTGGCTGATTTCCACAATTACCGGAGTTAAGCTCCATGACTACGGCTGCACACTTAAGGTATATCGCAAGGAAGTTCTGGCACAGACAAAATTGTATGGCGAGATGCATCGTTTCATACCTGCTTTGGCAAGTTGGAGCGGTGCCAAAATCGCAGAAATCGTTGTGAACCACAGACCAAGGACAGCAGGAGTCGCAAAGTATGGACTTGGCAGAACATGGAAAGTCGTGCTGGACCTGATTACGGTGAATTTTCTCGGCTCTTTTTCAACAAAGCCCATTTATGTTTTTGGCGGCATTGGTTTGCTGAGTGCATTAGTTTCACTCATTTTTATCTTTTTTGTGCTCTATCAGAAAATCTCAAGTGGTGTCGATATGAGCGGGAATCCTTTGCTGCTTCTTTCGGCTGTATTAATGATTACTACAATCCAGTTTATTCTGATGGGCTTGTTGGCAGAACTGCTCGTAAGAACTTATCATGAATCGCAGAACAGGCCAACCTATGTCATTAAAAATATTCTTGAGCATGATATTACTAAGGAAGAGGATAAATGAACAGAAATATCAAAAAAAAATCCCATCAGAGAAATGACATACAAAAAAAAACAAAGTCTGCACAACATATTCAATCCGGTACTTTTTCTGAACTGCATAAAGCCAGACAAAAAAAAATACATCAATATACTGTTTATTTTGTGATTTTCATATTGGCAGCAATTCCGTTTGCTTTCGGCAAGTATTTTGAACTGAACTATCCTGATCCTTTCGACAGTTCTGCCTATGTCTATTCAGCCCAGCATATTTTTTCAGGCGCAAAACTGGGAGTTGATGAAATACCATCTGCTCAGCCCGGCACACTTCTGATAAATATGCTCGGTGTGAAATTGTTCGGTTTCTCGGAATTCGGACCAAAATTAATTCAGGGTATCCTCCAGGCTGCTGCACTTATTCTTATGTTCTATACCATGCGAAAACTCTATGGAACACTGGCTGCTGCTATCGGTGTTATTATTGCGTCACTGTATCTTTCCGCACCTTTAATTGCCAAATTCGGCAACGTCAAGGAACAGCACATGATAGCTTTTATGGTAATAGGCATGTGTTGTTATGTTCTCAGGCAATTGGATGGCAAATGGTGGCTGGCGATTCTTTCCGGTGCGGCTATTGGATGGGCGCCAATGTTTAAGCAGACAGGCATATCTGCAATTTGTGCAATTGGATTATTTGTAATAATCCAGCCGATTTTTAAATGGCGAAGCATTAAACAAACTCTCGCTGATATAGGCCTTCTCGCAGGTGGATTTGTACTCGGTGTCGGACCGGTATGCCTGTGGATTCTGGCAAACGATTATCCATCTTATATACCATACATATGGGCATGGAATATAATATTCGGTTCAAGCGCGCAAGCCAAATTAGGTTCATACGTTACCTCGGCGAGAGAGGTAATCGGTTTCAAGAAACAATTTCCGCAGGTAATGCGATATTATGGCTGCCTGATATTACCGATAACGCTGGCTCTGGTCGCATTGTTTTTCTGGATTTTTAGACAGATAAAAAAAATCATATATAAAATGCCGCACGTCGAAACACAACAGGCCGCTCCATTTTATGAAAAGTTCACGATTCTTTTTGGCGTCTGGTGGATTTTAGATTTGGCTTTTGTATGGATAAGCCCACGGGGTTATGAGCAGTATTATCTGCCGCTTAATGCCTCTGCCGCAATGACTGGCGGTTACCTTATAGCGCTCTATCGCGATAAGGTTGTTCGTTCAAACTATTACCCGGGCTGGATAATAACCGGCGCAGCAGGACTTATCGTCATGATAGCTATGTCATGGCAAATAATATTCGGAGCACATAAAAGTCCATTTTCAGGAGCACAATATACTGATCCAGGGACTAATCTTCCAACCAGAAACAGAGGATATGTCCAACACCGGGAAGAAGTTCGCAGTTTTTTGAGAGGTAATAAATATGCCTGGCAGGAAGTTGGAGATTATATCCGTGTAAATTCCGGACCAGATGATGTTATTTATGTCTGGGGCTGGTTCCCAGGCATTTACCTTCGTTCCGACCGCCTTTGTCCTGCTGCTGTCGCATTTGAAAGTGATATGCACACTCGAAGCTCTGAAGCTATGAGCAAATTAATGAATGATTTGCTGGAGGCTTTTAAAAAGAAAAAACCGAAGTTTCTTGTTGACAGTCGAAAGTACGAATTTCCATATGATCGTTACCCCCTGCCGCTTTGGCCAACACTGTCTAAAGTCAGTGATTTCCAGCTTGTACAGGGAAGTGATGAGGAAATTGCAAAATTCGATGATGAATATACAAAAAGTCTTGCCAGAGATTTTAAAGACGGCGAGGCTGAACGCTACCTGGCGATGAAACCGATGAGGGATTTCATTCAACACAATTATCGTATTGTCCGCACAATCGGTCAGTTTGTATTATTTAAACTTAAGGACGGTTCTTGAAAATATTAATCCTCAATTTTGAGTTCCCGCCTGTAGGTGGAGGTGCCGCCAATGCGAATCTATGCCTTCTGAGGCAGTACGCCGGTAATAATGACTTGCAGATTGATGTTTTGACATCAGCGCCAAAGCCGGGTTTCGTCAAAGAAAAGTTCGCGGATAATATTATTATATATAAAGTCGGTATCCATAAAAGAAATTTGCAGTTCTGGCGAAAAAGCGAAGTAATAGAATGGCTCGTTAAGGCAGGACCTCATTATAAAAAGCTCGTACGGGAAAATGATTATAAACTGGCTCATGCTTTTTTCGGCTTCCCAACAGGCTGGCTCTGCTACCGAAATGCTGAAAAATTGCCTTATATCATTTCTCTTCGCGGCTCCGATGTCCCCGGTGACAATGCGAGATTACAGCTCGATTACAAAATTCTCAGCCCTGTTTTCAGGGCTATATGGAAGAAAGCGGCAGGTTTAATAGCCTGCAGTGAAGGTCTGAAACGCCGTGCTCAAAATTTTATGCCTTCTGCAAAGATTGATGTCATTCCGAACGGAGTTGAGCTTGATAAATATTTTCCTGCCCCGGTAAAACCTCAGTCGGATGAGTTGAAATTAATTACGGCGGGACGGCTTAGCTCGACCAAGAGGATTGAAATGCTGATTGAAACAGTCGGTATTTTACGAAAACAAGGGCATAAACTTAGATTGAATATAGCAGGAAGCGGCTCACTGGAGCAATCTCTAAAACAACTCATATCACAGAAAAAACTGGATTACTGCATTGAAATGTCAGGCAGAGTCGAACCTGCCGGGATGTCTGACCTGTACAGAAACAGTGACATATATATCAGCGCCACAATGCAGGAAGGTATGAGCAATTCCATGCTTGAGGCGATGGCTTCGGGGCTGCCAATAATAACAACCCGCTGCGAAGGACTCGACGAGCTTATAAAAGATAACGGCGTTGTCATTGATAATGCAAATCCTGCCGACCTCGCAGCTTCGATTAAAAATATTATTGGTAATACCGTTCGTTTTCAGCAAATGGCAGCAGCAGCGAGAAAACAGGCTGAACGATTTAGCTGGCGCTCTGTTGCAGAAAAGTATATTGATTATTATCGCAGCATAATCCCATAATCGGGCAAGTAATATATTATGTGTGGAATAGCAGGTTTTAACTGGATTGACCAAACTCTTGCGGCAAAAATGACCGCCTGTTTGACGCATCGCGGTCCAGATGCGTCGGGACTTTTTTGCGCCGACGGAGTCTCGTTAGGTCATCGGAGACTTTCGATTCTTGATCTTTCAGAAAAAGGCGCTCAGCCAATGCAGTTTGGTCATCTTGTGATTGCTTACAACGGCGAAATCTATAATTTTCAGGAAATTCGTGAAGAATTAAAATCACTCGGCCATCAATTTCATTCTAATTGTGATACCGAAGTTATTCTGCATGCATACCACGCATGGGGCGCTGATTGCGTCAATAAATTCAATGGTATGTGGGCGTTTTGCATTTACGATAAAAAAAACAACTGCCTGTTTTTATCACGTGATAGATTCGGGATAAAACCGCTTTATTATTTCTTCGATGGCAATAAATTTCTTTTTGCCTCCGAGCTTAAAGCACTCCGAACAGCTTCCCTCCCGTCTGAAATTAATAAAGAGGCTCTGAACTTCTATTTCTATCAAAAATATATCGGCGGTGAACATGTAATTTTCAAAAACTTCTGCAAGCTGAAACCAGGTCATAATCTTATATTTGATTTGCAGACCAGGAATATTTCGGTAACTGAGTATTACAATCTTAAAGATCAGATCACTCGATGCAACTTAATACCTTTGCCTAACAGGCTTAAGTCACTTGAACCATTGATTGCCGATGCTGTGGAAAAACGACTTATCGCTGATGTTCCAGTGGGAAGTTTTTTGTCAGGCGGAATCGACTCATCACTGATTTCGTCAATAATTGCGAAAAACAAAAAAGATTTCAAAACCTTCTCAATTGGCTTTAAAGACGAATCTTATGATGAAATAAAATATTCGAAAATTGTTTCCGAGCATATCAAGACCCACCATCATTACGAGTACATTGGAATTGATGATGAACTCATCAAATATGTTGTCGGTAATATGGATGAGCCTTTTGGTGACTCTTCAATTTTGCCGACTTACCTGCTTTCAAAGATAACCCGCGAATTTGTTACAGTTTCTCTTTCCGGCGATGCAGGCGATGAAGTTTTTGGCGGTTACGACAGCTATAAGGCATGGAAGCTTAGCAAACATCTGCCGCTTCTCGCTGTTTCATTTCTTGGCGGTATAGTGAATTTGCTGCCGCCTTCTGATAAAAAATTAAGCTTTTCTTTCAAAGCCAGGAAATTTGTTCAGGATTATGATTCCAATGTAAATCGAAGGCATTTGAATTGGATGTCCACTTTTAATGATAATTCACGCAAAGAGCTGCTTGGTTCTAACTTCATTGCCTCTGAATCGGTTTTGAAATGTGATGGGCAAGCAAGCCTGCTTTCGCTGCAATTGAATGATATTAACAACTATCTTGCTGAAGATATTTTGAAAAAAGTTGACCTTGCCTCTATGCTGAATTCACTCGAGGTACGTGTGCCGTTTCTCGATTACCGCATTGTGCCGCTGGTACTGAGCCTGCCGATGAAATATAAAATTCGCGGACTTAAAACCAAGTGGCTTTTAAAACAAATTGCCGGTAAATATATTCCCGCAAAAATAGCGAACCGAAAAAAACGCGGTTTTACCGTACCCATTTCAAGATGGATAAGTCAAAGCGAATTTATTCGCAGCGTACTCAGCCAACATGAGTTTTTTGAGCACAATCAGATTTCATTTGAATATGTCCAGGAACTCCTGAAAAATCACCTCGAAAGAAAAGAAGATAATGCACGCAAGCTCTGGCTCGTCTTTGTTTTTAATTACTGGTGGCACAAAAATGGATGAAAAGAAAAATATTGCGTTTAACTTCGGAGCAAACTGGCAGGAATTCTCTGAAAATTCGCTGGATGCGGAAAAATTCAGAGCGGCTGTAGATTCTCTTCAGAAATTGACAGGTACTGAAAAAATAAAGGATATGTCTTTTCTGGATATAGGCTGTGGAAGCGGGATATTTGCAATTGCCGCATCTATGCTGGGTGCAAAAAAAGTAATCGGCATTGATATTTCCAAAGAAAGCATCGCTGCATCAATGAATAACAAGAGCAGATTTGCACCTCAAAATAATATCAGTTTCTTACATAAGTCGATTTTTGACGAGGATATTTTTGAACTTGGCACATTTGATATTGTATATTCCTGGGGTGTTCTGCATCACACTGGCAATATGTATGGAGCTATCGACAGGGCGTGTCGGTTCGCAGCGACTGGCTCTATTTTTGTCATTGCCATTTATAATAAACACTGGTCAAGCAGCGGATGGAAACGGATTAAATGGTTTTATAATGTTATGCCAAAGCCTATAAAAACGCTTATGATATGTGTGTTTTATTTAGTTATTGCTTTGGCAAAGCTCATTGTTACACGAAAAAATCCTTTTACAAAGAAAAAAAGAGGTATGAGCTTCTATCATGATATAGTGGACTGGGTCGGCGGATACCCGTATGAGTACGCCGGTAAAGATGATATAATAAAGTATATGGCCGGCAAGGGATTTAGTTGTATTAAATATGTCAAACCTTCAGTTCCTACCGGCTGTAATGAATTTGTTTTTTTACATGAGAATCCGTGAATTCAGGTAAATCAATAACTAAAGTTTGTTTTGTCGCTCCTAAGGCATATCCGCTGTTTAATCCGGTATGCAAAGAGATATTTGGCGGCGCTGAACTTGACCTCTACCTGCTCGCTGCCGAGCTGGCAAAAGACACTGACTTTTTGGTTAGTTTCATAACGGCAGACTATGGTCAATCAGAAATCGAAATTATACAGAACGTCAAAATTATAAAAGGCCTTAACTTCAGGCATAATTCTTTAACAGGTGCACACAAACTTATAAAGGCAATGAAGAAAGCTGATGCTGATATCTATATCCAGAAATCAGCATCATGGGGAACTTTTTTAGTGGCGATGTTTTGCAGACTGCATAAAAGAGCGTTTTTATATCGCACCGCTACAGCCGGAGAATGTAATGGTAATTGGCCCCGCGGCAGTGTGGAACGCAGAATTTTTCAATGGTCCATACGACAGGCCGGAAAGGTCCTTGTACAAAATGAAACTGACCGGCGAAATATTAAAGATTTACTGGACATTACCGCCATACTGGTGCGTAACGGCCATCTCATACAGCCGCTTACACAAAACAACCGAGATATGGTATTATGGGTCGGACGAAGTGACAGGCTCAAAAGGCCCGAACTTTTCATCGACCTTGCTGAGCAAATGTCACATGAAAAATTTATTATGATTTGTCAGCATGCTACAGGTGACAATAACTATGACACTTTAAATGCCCGTGCCAGGCAGATTAAAAACCTTGAGTTTATCGAGGGAGTGCCGTTTTCTGAAATTGACGGTTTCTTCCTGCGTGCCAAAATTTTCGTAAATACTTCCGATACCGAAGGTTTTCCAAATACTTTTATTCAGGCATGTAAATCCGGCACACCGATTTTATCATTAAATGTCAATCCTGATAATTTCCTGAATAAATACAAATGCGGCTTGTGTGCAGATGGCGATTGGCAAATATTTAAAAATATGCTTACTGACCTCCTCGGCACGGCTGCCCGAGAATATGGTCAAAACGCACGAAGATATGTAGAGGAAAATCATAATATAAAAAAAATTATCAAACTTTACAAAGAAATATTTTGCAGCCTTATTAGATTAAACGCAGATGACAGGAGATAACTAAATGTGCGGGATAGTGGGTTTTAACTGGGAGGACTTCAGCAAGATACAGCTTCTTGCCTCAATGCTCAACCATAGAGGCCCGGAGCAGGAAGGCTTCCACGTTGCTGACGGCGTTTCCATCGGCCACAAACGTCTTCGCATTATCGACCTGTCCGAACAAGGCAAACAGCCCATCTACAATGAAGACAAAACCATCTGCGTTACCTACAACGGTGAAATTTTCAATTTCGAGCAAATCAAACACGAACTCGAAAAGTCCGGCCACCGCTTCAATTCTCATACTGATACAGAAGTACTCGTTCATGGCTATGAACAATGGGGCGCCGGTCTTCTTAAGAGATTAAATGGCCAATTTGCTTTTTGTATCTTCGACAAAAAAAACAATCTCTTTTTTCTTGCTCGCGACAGGTTCGGCATTAAGCCGCTGTACTATTACAATAAAGACAAGCAATTCATTTTCGGCTCCGAATTAAAAGTGTTTCTGAAGAGCGACATCAAAAAAACGATTGATAAAAATGTGCTTGAGTATTACCTGTTTTTCTGCAATACACCTTCAGGACAATCAATACTTGAAAATGTCCGGAAGCTGCCGCCCGCCCATTATCTTATCTATGATCTTAAAACCCGAAAAATCCCAAAATGCGAATCATACTGGTCCATATCTTTCGATGAGCAGCTTGATTGCAGCGAAGAAGAGCTAAAACGCCAGATTCTTGAACATATCGAAAAATCCGTTCAAATGCAGCTTATATCTGACGTTCCACTTGGCGCTTTTTTATCCGGCGGAGTCGATAGTTCTATCATTGTCTCGATTATGCGCAAGTATGTAAAAGAGCTGAACACGTTTTCTATTCGCTTCGACAGACCGGCATACAATGAATCGCACTATGCCAAAATAGTTTCGGATAAATTTCACACAATCCATCATGAAATAGAGTTCAATGCCGAAAATGTCAGGGACTTAATGGAAGAGCTGCCATATTATTATGATGAGCCGTTCGGCGATCCGTCTATGGTACCGACATCACTTGTCTGCCAGGTTGCGCGGCAGCATGTTACAGTTTCGCTTTCCGGTACAGGCGGCGATGAGCTTTTTGGAGGTTATCCGCGATATAACAGGTTCGGAATGGCAAAATATGTCAATCACCTTCCGTCTTTGCCGAAAAATATTCTCAGGCAGGCGGCTCTTTTATCTCACAAGTTTTTAAAAATAGAGGGATTTCATAGATGGCTCACATTTTTCGGCCCGCCTCAGCATGACTATATTATCTATTTGCAATTATTTAATTCCATGTTCCCGGGTGAAAACCAGGGCATAGAAAAGCTTACACGTTTTAATTACTACGAAAAACATTTCAGATACAGGGATAATGCCTCCAATGTAATGAATTGCGATTTGAATGAGTATTTACCTGATGATTTGCTTGTTAAAGAGGATCGTGCTTCTATGGCTGTTACACTCGAAGCTCGAGTTCCTCTTATCGACCATGAACTTGCGGAATTTGCGGCACAAATACCGTCACACTTCAAAATCAGAAGAGGACAAACAAAATATATTTTGAAAAAGTCTTTCGAAAATATTCTGCCGCATGAAATTCTCTACCGGCCAAAGCAGGGATTCGGAATGCCTCTGCAGGAATACCTGAGAGATGAGCTTAAAGATTACAGTTATGGTAAAATTTTCGATTTCAACCAGCTTGATTATTACGACAAAACCGAGCTTGAGCGATTGTGGCAGCGACATCAATCCGGCCGCTATGACTACTCGCGCCTGTTCTGGAACATTATTATGTTTAATATGTGGTTTAATAAATGGATGATATAAAAATAGCGGCATTTACCGGAAGGCTGGATGACCCCGCCTCATTTTTTCGGATGAGGCAGCATTTCCCGGTACTCAAAAAAATGGGATTAAATATCCGGGAATTTATGCATCCATGCGTGAAAGGCTGCTGGCATCGCGGCCCTTTCAAAGTCGTTCCTTACCTGTCAAAACTGATTGAAAGCCGCGACTGCGACGTGACATGGCTTACCAGAACGCTGGTTGTGGGCACTGAAACCATTGAATTATTGCTCAAGCGTCCGCGAGTTATGGATGTAGATGATGCAATCTGGTTAAGCAAACCTTTAGGTGCTGTTTCAATTCCGCATCTTGCCCGACGGATGGATGTTATCATAGCGGGGAATAATTATATCGCAGACTGGTTCAGCAGGTATTGCCATAAGGTGCATATTATTCCTACAGCAATTGATACGATTCGCTATACGAAAAAGCAATATAAAGACAAAGATGATAAATTTTCCATTGGCTGGACAGGAACATCATCTAACTTCCCATATTTGAAGTCTGTTGAAAAACCTCTTGCCCGCTTCCTGTCAGATCATAAAAACGCATATCTCAAAATTATTGCAGATAAACCATATTATTCCGAATTGATTCCACCAGAACGCTTAATTTTTGTTCAATGGAGCAGAGAAACCGAAGTTGAAACACTTCAGACAATGTCTGCAGGTATTATGCCGCTTACGGATACGCCGTGGGCAAGAGGTAAATGCAGTTTTAAAATGCTTCAGTATATGGCTGTCGGCCTGCCTGTTATAGTCTCACCTGTCGGCATGAATAATGAAGTGATTTCAAAAGACAACATAGGATTTGCGGCAAATTCTCCTGATGACTGGTACAATGCCTTTGAAACTCTGTATAATAATATACCCATGCAAATGAAATTAGGCAGTATTGGAAGAGAAGTTGTTGAAAAATATTTTTCGGCGGATGCAATTGTGCTAAAACTTTTTCCTATACTAACAGGTACTGCACAATAACAAAGCTTACATGGTGACATTTATTCATTCGCCTGTTGTTTTCGTGCATAGACAATAATTACATCTGAACATTTCAATAACGACATCAATAACGTCCATGGAAACATCAGTACCAGCAGACAACGGGAATACATCAACCGGTTTTTTGTTCCCGGGTTTAAATTGTCTCCATATATAAGATACTGCAGGGAACCTATAAGACTCCAGGGAGTCATGTCATAGACAATATATTCAACTTTAAGTCCATGTTTATTAATTAGCTTAGTTATTGTTTGCGGTGACCATAAACACAGATGACGCGGGCAATCAAGAGGGAACCATTTATTTTTAAACCATTTAGCGTGAAGACTTTTATAATTAGGAATGCCGAGAATAAGCCAACCGCTATTTTTTAAGAGCCTGCACATTTTCTCCACATTTTGATTTGGATCATTAACATGCTCGAGATATTGCCAGGCGGTAATTACGTCAAAATAGTTATCCTGCCATGTGGAATCTTTAATGTCACCCTTAAAAATGTCAATTCCATATAGCTCTTTTGCAGTTTGCACTGCATTTTCAGATATATCAACACCATAGACCTGGCACCCTGTTCGTTTTCTTATATCATTGAGAATCGAGCCTGAACCGCAGCCAACATCGAGAACCCTGCTTTCATTATCCAGGCAATTATAAATTTCTTTTCTGATTTTTGCCATGCTTGTCAGGTAGCTGCACAGTTCAGAAATAAAACCAAATCGCTTTTTTTTATTGCGGGAATGATGAGGAGCATAATTTGACGGATAAAGTTGTGGGATATCCTCCGGCACAACCTGCGGATTCATATATATGAGACCACATTCACTACATTTTACATAATTAAATTCACCTTCTACTCCGTGAAGACGATCTCTTGCCTTACAAATAAAAGATGTGTTTTTACTGCCGCACAAGTTACAGGGAACTAAATGTGTTTTGATCATAGAGCTACCATTAAATATCTGCATTTCTTAACCTTCTGCCTCAAAACCAGGCTGCGAAGAAATTTACATTCCTTTATAGTTTTATAATTATTTTCTTCAATTTAATTCTATAATAGTATTCAAATATAATTGCCAGATAAAAATATGAAAAAACTGTCGCAATAGCAGCACCAAACATTTTATAGTGTGGAATCAGGAAGAGACTCAATGTAATATTTAAAATTACCTGAATGACAATCACAATTTGAACAAACTTGTACCTCTTTAATGAGATAAAAAGAGGAAAATACATCGCTGTATAAAGAAAAGCAAAGCTGCCAATTATTAGAATTCTGACAATATGGCCGGCTTCAGCGTATTTGTCCTGATAAAGCAAATTCAAGACATAAGGCATAATCACCCATGCAAGGGCAAGGCAACATGCTCCAAGAAGCAAAATGCGTGGACGTTTGTGAAAAAGGTACGCTTTTATCTTTTCCGGATTGCTGATATTCTCACTTAAATGCGGCAGGAAATATCCTGAAGCTATATATGTCAATATAGTGAATCCCTTGAAAAACTTAAAACCAAGATTATATGTACCGCTATCCTCACCATAATATTTCAAAAGTAAAACACCAGCCCAATTTATTAAATAGCTCGAAATCGCTCCAGCCATTCCCCAAAAAGTAAAAATCAGCATTTTCGAAAATTGCTGCCTGTCGAAAACCAGCGGCAGAAGTGCTTTGTAATCGATTGCAGCAAGAGAACCTGCCAGTATCAGTAAAGAAGCAAAAAAATACGAGAGAAAAACCGATTTCAGGTCTCTCCAGTTGAAAAGGAAAAATGCAAACAGAAAAGACAGCGTTAATATTCCAAACGTCATCTCAAGAATAGCGTTTCGTATCCTTTGGTTCATCGCCATGAAAAGGTTGCCGGCAAAATCCTTTATGAGAAATGCAAAAAATGCCAGCGACACATAAATCAGTTCTGAAGTTTTTATCTCTGCGAAAGATGCAATGGTTTTTCCAAAAATTAAAATAACAGCCAGAAAAAGACCTATGCTTACTGCAAAGAGAATACATTGAACCGAAAATGTCTTGCGAATAGAGCCAGATTTGCTTCGTTCTTCATTAGCATAAACAATAAACGGCGTCCTGGCGGAAAGAATAAAAAGAGCTGAAAAAAATAAAACGACGGGTTCACAAAGCGAATACCTGTTCCACATCTCTTTTGAAAAGAGCCCGGCAATAACAAGTGGTGCGACCATAATCATAGCCGCTCCTGCCGTCTGCAAAGATGTGAACATTATCAGGATTTTGCCCTGTTTAAGGTCTTCTTTGAACTTGTTTAATATTTTCATTTCCAACATTAAGTTACTCATAAAAACATATATATATATATATATATCATATATTACCCTTGTTTAGTCAAGAAAAATGGCAGCGGAACAGGTCTGTGTAAGAATGGTTCTAATGATCAAAAAGCAAAATAAAAAAGTGTAAAAAATACTTGATAACCGTTTTTATTTGATATAAAATTCATTTATAAGAGTTCGGCGGATGTGGTTTTTATAGCGTTACAAGTTTTTAATAAGGGGTAGAATTATGAGTGCGAGAAATATTATTTTTTCTGTACTAATTATAACGTTTTCTTCTATTCCTGTTTTTTCTTCATGGTCCGAGCCGGTACCATTGACCTCGGTAAATGATACTTCTGCAGAAGATTGGTCTCCTTTTTTATCCTTTGATGGATTGACCCTTTATTTTTCAAGAGTTATTAGTCCAGCTTCATACTATGGCAAGATATATACTTCTACACGTAATAACGTGTCTGAACCTTTTACAACTGTTCAACTGTTGAATAGCCCGCTGAACAATGCGGCAGGTCATCAGCTATGCCCCTGGGTTTCCTGCGATAATCTGAGGCTTTACTATCACAATGAAGCGAGCGGAAGATACCGGCTTATGTTCAGTGAAAGGGCTTCGATTAATGATACATGGCCTGTAGGAGAAAGCATTGAGGAGTTGAATTCACTCGGAGACAAGCTTCAGGCTCCATCGTTGACACAAGATGAGTTAATTATGGTTTTTGCCGCTTATGAAATTCCTGGAGGAAAAGGGAGTTATGATTTATGGATGGCAACAAGACCCGATAAAGATTCGAACTTTACTAATTACAGGAATCTGTCTGAGATCAATTCTGAACTTAGTGAAAACGGCACATCCATTTCAGCCGATGGTCTTGTATTATATTTCGATTCTCAACGTAATGGGCATCAACAGATATTTAAGGCTACCCGCAGGTTTTTAGATGAATCATTTAGTAATCCTGTCCTTATGGATGAATTTGAAGTTCCTGGTATAAGTTATTCACATCCATGCATTAGTTATAACGGAAAGGAACTGTATTTGAGGAAAGAATTGACATCAGAAAGGTCAACGCGGGATATTTATGTTTCTTATTATTATCCTGATAACTGTTATTATGTTGACGCAAATAGTGGCAATGACTTGAATAATGGTTCAAATCCTCAAACGCCCTTTGCTACAATTCAGAAAGCCATTGATGCGGCGTCTGATGGTTATACAATTTTTGTAAAGCCGGGGACTTATACAAAACCAATAGATTTTCACGGCAAAGCAATAACTATCCAGGGCTTAGCCGGCGTAGAAGGTGTTCCTGTATTGGAAACTCCCGATGATTTTGCATTTTTGTTTATCAATAATGAAGGTCCCGACAGTGTATTGAAAAATGTTATTATCAGGAACTGCTTTATGGCCGTCTTTATTATAGGAAGTTCGCCGACTATCAGCAATGTTACGATTGTCGATAATATTTATGGAATAAAGGCTTACGTCGGAGCAAATCCCGATATCAGCAATTGCATTTTCTGGAATAACATGAATGGAGATTTATCAGGCTGTACATCGAAATACAGCCTGACCACAGAAACGGGCGAGGGCAATATTTATGCCAATCCGTTGTTAGTTGATCCGAACAATGGCGATTATCACTTGAAAAGCGAGCGGGGAAGATACTGGCCTGAGCATGATGTTTGGGTGCTTGATAAAGTTACAAGTCCCTGCATAGATGCCGGTGATGCACTTTCCAATCCATCTGCAGAACCTATGCCCAACGGCGGCGTTATTAACATGGGAGCTTATGGCGGAACAGCTTATGCAAGTATGAGCGAGATGCCGTATCCTGCTCCTGATTTTAACAAGGATGGAAATATTGACGAATCAGACCTTTCTGATTTGATAGAGCAATGGCTCACAGTCTCAGGCTGGACAGATGAATTATAATTTCTGTTCGCGGAAAGATAATAACACTGCTTAGATTAAAAGCTTTATATTAAATTTGTTATTTATGTCTGGGAAAGAAAAAAATGAAAAGAATAACAATAACTTTAACGGCAGTATATATTCTGCTTTTATTCAAATCTGTATATGCAATAGAGGTATTTGAGCCGGGCTATAAAGTTGATGTATATGCATCTTACACACAATCAGGTGCAACAAGAGGACTGGCATTCGATGGCAGTGGTAATTTATTTACTACGCATTATCCGACCGGTACTGTTTGGTGCATTAAGCCCGATGGAACTGCAAATGAATTTACTGCAATCGAATACCCGCGTGGAATTACCTGGACAGGAGGAACAAGTTTTGGTGACTATATGTATGTAGTCGATTTTGAGACATTTCGAGGAGATTTAATGAGGGTCGGCCTCGACGGAACTGTATCTCATTTCAGCTCTTTAAGCGGCGATGGTCCTACTCCACTCGCGCTGGACAGGACCGGGAACTATGGCGGATTTCTATATCTCGCCACACGAGGTGACGATCGTATCTATCGCATAGATTCCGCCGGAAGAGAATCGACATTCAGCAGCTTTCCATATTCGAGAAATGGCGGAGGTCCTATGTCCCTTGCGTTCGATATAACAGGAAATTACGGTGGTCTTATGTATTTAGCAAATACATATTCTCCGGGTAATGAGGATGTAAGCGGTCTTTTTTCATTAGATACAGAAGGTCTTGCAAAAAGGTTTACCGAAGACCTGGTTGAAGCAGGTTGTATTGCGTTTGCTCCCAATTGCGCTTTCAGTCAATATATGTATGTAATCGGAAAAAGCAACTATGACGGCCCGAGACAACTCTGGAGAATCAATCCGGAAGGTCATGCAACTATGTTTGCGTCAGATTGTAATGAAATCATATTTGGCCCGGACGGTTTCCTGTATGTATCAGAATTTTCATCGTCAGGCAGTTTTGTAATAATCAGCCGCGTTAGTAATAATAGTTCTGACAATAATACTGCAACAGGAAATAACTCATAGAAGCGGATGAATTATAAAATGTCTTTTGATATAGAAAGTTTTTAATCATTCCGTCAGCAGCCATGCCATGGTGTACAGTACTCCGGCGGTAATAATCATAAAAATCACAATCGAGCTGAAAAGAATCACAACTTCCTTCAGAAAAGTTGTAAATTTAATTGCAGGAATTTTTGTTGTTTTATAAACGATAGAAATCGCCGCGACCAAAGGCAGAAGCCATAGCATGGACTGCGGATTCACACCAATCATTTCAGGCCGAACAAAGCTCGCAAGTATAAAAGAAACCGTTATCAAACTAATATTCTCCAATATTCTTTCACTGTTCAGATCGCCGGGTATGCAGATTTTTTATTAACATTTGTTTCTCAGCAATTTCTTCATTCTACGCGGTTTTATTTTTTATTCTTGTTCATTTGCGGCTCTGAAAATATGCGCCCAATAAACAGCGTTTACAATGCACAAAAGATTCAGCAGACCTGCTATGCTTGTATATATCTGGCCAATTTCACCGGGCCTTCCATAAACATCATATCCGCCTTTCGAAGAAATATGCCCTAAAATTACCACTGCGGGCGAATTCATTACCTGGGCAGCGTACCAGGGTTTCGATCCGACAGAATCAATTACGGCTAACGAGCCTATATATAATCCTACAATGAACGTCACTGCTATAGTTAAAAAAATAATAAACGCATGTGTTTTTTTATTTATCGCGAGATGTCCCGCACCAGGCACTGCCCAGCCAAGCAGGCCTACGATTATTAAAAATACTACATGTTTATATTTAGGTTGCAATGCCATAATAGTTATACGAACAGTTAATTCGAGGTTTAGTAAATCAATCTAATCAACTATTCTTTTTTACTCGTCAGGCTCTGCATTTTTGCTTTTCTCTGCCTCTTCAGGAAACCTGAAATTCATTCGCTTAAATATATTTTCAGGATTGAATTGGATAAGCGCCAAACCCTGTGATTCAAAATGCTCTTCCTGGTATGAACTCATAGCTTTAATTCTTTCGTAGTTCTCCTTCCATAAACGATTTATGGAAATATTTTTGACTGCATAGTAACTCAAATCAGGTTTAAACTCGACAATTTCAGGTTTAAATTCTGCAGAGTTGCTGTCCTGCGGCAGCATTGAGAAAAATTTATCTAAAAATAATGCTTCTTTTTTATACATTTTATTAATTACTTCCGAAGCCGGATTGCCTTTGTTTTGTATAGCTAATGTATATAGATTTTCGCTTGATATTCTGCGCAGGGAAGACAACTTTTTAAGTTCAAAAGGTGTCTCGTTGGCATCGTTGGTTAATTCTGCCCGGGATAAGTTTGGATCGTTCGAATCGCCTGTTTTTCCCAATCCATAAAGCTCATTAAACTTTTCGACAACATTTTCCCAGACCTGGCCTTCCTGTGATGCCATTTCAAGAAACTCAGCCGCTTTGTTTTTCGCTGTATCCATAGCTGCAAGACGCTTCAAGTCTTTGGTAACTTTTTCTTTCACAGAAAAAATATCTTTCTCTGTGTTTGACTGATTAGGGTCTATACCAAGAGTTTTTGTACTGTATTGCTGATTTATACTTTCAGGCGCAGACGCTTGTATTGCTTTTACCACCCTGACTATGGCTATAATCTTACCGGCTTTATCTTTAACTGGCCCCATGCTTAAATATATTTTTGGTTTTATTGTTTCATAATCACCCATGTCACCGTAGCTTAACGGCTCAACAGCAAAAACCAACCTCGCCAAACGCAGTTCATTTACATAGCCCTCAAGATACAGCTTTGAAAGAAGCTCGTCAGTCTGCATATCAGCAGCGCTCAGCTCTCCCGTGATGCCGTCATATATATCAATTTTGTATTTTGATTTTAACTTTTCAGCAACACTCGCATAATCACTTGCTTTTTCCTTCCTCTGATCTATGCTTAGTTCGCCAAGTTCCGCATCATTTATATCCTGTAAAGAGCCATCGGCCAGGATTCTGGCTTCCTGAATAATAACTGAAGCCTTATTGTTGACTTTTTCCTGTAACAGATATTCAGAAATCGTATCTGCGACTTCGGCAAATTTCTTAGTTCGATTAACCGAAGAACCAGGATCGTTCGGATCAGAGAGCACTTTTTCTGTGAACGCTCTGTCTTTATTATTGTTGTAAAATTCCATTAGCTCGTCGTCACTGGGTTTTTGTATAATTTTCTTAGTATCGTCGAGCTTAACAGCCATATATTCAATTTGAATCCTGTCGGGCAGTTTATAACCGAAACCATAAGGATTCGAGTCAGTTATCTCATCAGGAGAATTTTCTTTATACTTTTCAAAATGTGCTGCTATTTGCTGCTCGGTAGGAGACTCCTGGTTATTAATAAATTTCTCGGAATCGAATCTAACAAATTCTATATTGAGTCCTTCCATCCGCGAAGCTGCAATATACTTCAACTGATTGATTGTAACATTCTGGCCGGAACAGGCGGCATGAGAGTATTTCAATAAAGCCAATAATTTGCTAAAGACAGAAAGTATCCTTGCCTCAGATATTACATTATTCTTCATAATATTGCCGATATATTGTGAATAGCTGTATGGAGTCAGATTCGGTATTGCCTGTGCAAGCAGTGCACGCGCACTTTCATTTTGTACTTTGAATCCTGCATTTTCTGCCTCTTTATTCAAAATAAACCAGTAATAAAAGTTTGGTGCATTACGAGTGTATAAATCATTAATTTGCTTATTGCCTATTTTATACTGATTTTTCTCAACTGCCTGCTGTATATAACTAATAACTAGCGGGGTCGGTCTTTGCTCTGCAAACAAAAGTTCTCCTAATGCAAGTGAATGTAAATCAGGTGTTCTATCAGGTGTCTGCAGTGCTTGAAGAATCTTACCCGCCTGTAATAACTGCAAGATATCAAGCTCCTGTTGTGCAAGGAGTAAATCATATCCTTTAATGGCGATTTTATTGCCATAGTATGCCATTGTTTTATTCGTGTCGCTTCTTCCACGAAGAATATACGTCAGCGAAGAGCCCCCGATAAAGCCTATCATAAGGACTATAACAACAACCGCCATTAGTTTTGTATTATTTTTTCTAAACCATTTAACTAAATTCATATGCAAGCTCCAAAATAATATTTTTGAAACTCTTTAGTATATGTTTGCCGAAATATTTTGCAAGAAAAATAGCATTATCCTTTGAATTTTGGACTATAATTTGTGAATGGTTATAATATAATGTTTTAGAATAAAGTTACCCGGCCTTCCCGGATGGGAAAAAATATCAAGAATAAACAAAATATGCAGGATTATAAATTATGAAGTCAGAAGTCGGAACCTGGACAAGGCAAAAATCCATAATGGCCTATAAAAACGCATGTAATTACATTCCTGGCGGAGTTAATTCGCCTGTCAGGGCTTTTGGCGGTACTGGTATTGAACCACTTTTCATCGCACAAGCCAAAGGCTCGAAAATCTACGATATTGACGGAAATGAATACATCGACTATGTATGTTCGTGGGGACCTATGATACTCGGACATGCCCACCCGCAAGTTCTTAAAGCAATATCTAAAGCCGCTAAAAACGGCACTTCCTTCGGGGCACCTACTCAGGCTGAAACAGAATTGGCAGGCAAAATAATCGCAGCTTTCGACTCTATCAAAAAAGTAAGGCTTGTCAGTAGCGGCACAGAAGCAGTTATGACCGCCATTAGGCTCGCGCGGGGATTTACCAAAAAAGACATGATTATAAAAATGATAGGCTGCTATCACGGGCATAGCGATTGTCTTTTAGCAGCCGCTGGCTCAGGCGTAGCTGAAGGCAACTCCAGGAACCAAACTGTTGCTTCAAGCGCAGGAGTTCCTAACGTGATTGCTAAGCAAACTATTGTGGTTCCTTATAATGATATCGAGTCGGTAAAAACTGCCTTTAAAACGCATAAAGGCAAAATCGCTGCTGTTTTGGTCGAGCCGGTCGCCGCTAATATGGGTGTTGTATTGCCAGTCGATGGCTATTTGAAGAAGCTTCGCGATTTGTGCAGCAATGAAGATTCGCTTTTGATATTTGATGAAGTGATAACAGGCTTCAGACTTGCTCCCGGCGGAGCACAGCAGGTTTGGGGAATCAAAGCTGATATTACATGCCTTGGCAAAATTATAGGCGGAGGTCTTCCCGCTGCCGCAGTCGGAGGCAGAGCTGAAATAATGAATTTACTTGCTCCATTGGGACCCGTTTATCAGGCTGGAACTTTGAGCGGCAATCCATTGGCGACTGCGGCTGCAAATGCAACGCTCGATATTCTTGTACAGAAAGGTTCTTATGAAAAACTCGAATCTTCTGCCTGCGAATTGGAAAAAGGTTTCTCAAAGGCGGCTAAGGACGCAAAAATACCTATGACAATAAATCGTATAGGCTCAATTATGAGCTGCTTTTTTATAGATAGGAAAGTTCTGAATTTTGCCGATGTCAAATCGACAAATATTAAGGTTTGGAAGCAATTCTTCTTAAAGATGCTTGAACAGGGAATATACCTCGCTCCAAGCGCTTATGAAGCAATGTTTGTCTCATTTGCTCATACGAAAGAGGATATTTCAAAAACAATAGAAGCCGCCCAAAAAAGCTTCACTAAAATTACAAACTAAATGCTAATTTGAGAAAATATTACATCTCATCTTAGAGCATATTTCTTGTAAGATTCCTGTTTTCATTCTTCCCTGCTTAAGTTGTAAGATTTCCGAGTTACTGCCTATAATTCAATATTTGTCAGGTATTAAATAAAAAAAAACTCAATTTTGCTGGTTTTATGACCGATTTTAATATTGTTTCTTGACAATGGAGGCAGAAACTATTATTTTATAGTTTTGTAGAATTTTACTAAAAAAGGGTCGGTGCCCGAGCGGCCAAAGGGGATGGGCTGTAAACCCATTGGCGTAAGCCTACGTTGGTTCGATTCCAACCCGGCCCACTTGTTTTTGCAGGATTTTATTCCATTAAGAATTTTTTGGAATTAGTAATAGCTTCACCCCAAAAAAATAACAAACTGGTTTTATTTTATCAGTTTGATAATCGCATCAAGATCATTCGGCGCTTCAATCGGCGGATTGCTGAATATGCCCAGCTTGTCTTTATGATAGTTCACGGTAACATTCGGATCTTTCAGAGGATGCCCGGTAAGCACACATGCAACGCGTTCATCAGAGCCTATAATCCCCTCTGTGCGAAGATGTTTTAAGCCCGCGATGGTAGCTGCTGAAGCAGGCTCACAACCCAGGCCATACTTGCCGATAACCGCTTTCGCATCGAGAATCTCTGCATCCGTTACCGCTCGCACAACGCCTTTGCATACGTCAATTGCCCTGAGGCATTTTTTCAAATTGACAGGTCTGGATATTTCTATTGCTGATGCACATGTGTGAGGTGAAAAACTGCGTCTTGTTAAATCCGCATAAAAATCATCGATAATCTGCTGGTTTACTTTGCCGTTATTCCAGGCAAGCTTTTTATTATTTACCATATCGGTCAAAGTATCTGCGCCAGTTGCATTAATAATCGCCAATCGCGGAATTTTATTAATTAAACCAAGCTGCTTCAATTCGAAAAAAGCTTTTCCGAATGCGCTTGAGTTGCCCAGATTTCCGCCAGGCACAACAATCCAGTCCGGTACTTCCCAGCCCAGAGCTTCGATAATTCGAAACATGATTGTCTTTTGGCCTTCGAGCCTGAAAGGATTTAAGGAATTGAGAAGATACAGACCAAGTTCAGTACAGACACTTTGTACCTGTTTCATGCAATCATCGAAGTCACCAAGAATCTGTATTGTCTGTGCGCCGTAGTCCATTGCCTGACTGAGTTTGCCGAATGCGATTCTTCCCGAACCGATGAAGACAGTACATTTAATACCGCAGCTTTGTGCATAGAGGGCAACAGATGCAGAAGTGTTTCCAGTCGAAGCGCAGGCGCATGAAGTTGCGCCGACCATAATCGCATGGCTGAACGCAGCAGTCATGCCGTTATCCTTAAATGAGCCGGATGGATTGAGTCCTTCATACTGCAGGAAAAGACAGCCCGGCTTCATATCAACATATTTCGCAACGGAGTCATTTTTCTGAAGAATTGTCTGACCTTCACCAATTGATATCTTGTATTTATCTTCGCAGAAATTGAGCAATTCGCGAAATCGCCATACACCTGAAAAATCCAAACGATTGCTTCTTGTCGCCCAGCGTTTTGCGAAATCGCTTAATTTTTCGGGAACTTCTACCCTGTTCCAGTCGTAACATGCATCCAGGAGTTCACCACATTCAGGACATTTGAAAAGCGGCTGGCCGCGATCGAACTCGGCTCCGCAATCGGGATTGATACATTTCTGATATGCGGTTTCTTTTTCACTCATTTATATAAACCATTTTTTATACAATAATTATTGTTTGCTTTACCTTCAAACTTTTAGTTATTTATCGGCCTATTTATTACTATACTGTAATTATATTAGATAAACGGGAATTGTGGTATATAAATCGGCTTCGTATCGCAGAATTGACGCGTTTTTTAAAAATTGAGCATGGATTTAAAACTACTCATTGGAAACAATCTTCCGGGGCAATCTGTTGCATGGGCATCGCGAGTTTCTCCGTGACCGGTGATTCGACTTTGTGGGATTCGATACCTTTTTTGGAGGAAGTCAGTCAATTTTACAAGCGAGTCCATCTGGCGTTTTGTGGGTTTTCTATTATTAAAATTACCAACCAGGCAAATTCCTATACCATCCGTGTTTGCCCAGTTATCCGGGGTCCAACAGTGTGCTCCTGTTTTTTGATCTCGCCAACGGTATGTAACCTCAATTTCGCCATCGCCGCTGTCTGTACCGTTACCGATAACAAAATCGTAGCCGACTCCATCCCATCCATGTTCTTCGATATGAGATTTATGGAATTTTGCCATATTTCCTGTTTCAGTAGCCGAATGGTGCACAATAATAGCCGTCCAGTTTTTCTCCACAGATTTTGGTGGGATCCAACCCCATGGCACATCAGAAGAACTCTCAACTTCCGGCGGTTTCCAATCAGAAGAAATCTCAGGTGGAAGTTGCTGACCCGGTGAAGAAGGATGAACAATTACCGGATAATTATCCCGTGTGGATTGGCAGCCATTGAAAAAAAAGACAGAAAAACACGCAAAAATAAAAAACACTTCCGATGAAAAAGGAAATTTACGTCCGAGAACTGTTTCTTTTTTTCTGATTATGGACATTTTACATTTGTGAATCATTTTAATCCTTGTCTTCATCCAGGACTGAAGATTTCCTGCGTTGTAAAGGTTTTTCCTTATATCTAACCATATAAACACTATTGCCCTGCTCATTATATTTAACCATATCCATATATGAATTCATAAGGAGCAATCCCCTTCCTCCTGGCTTGAAAAGATTCTCGCCAAATCTGGGATCATCGACATTATCGGGCTTAAAACCCGGACCCTGATCCGTGACGGAAATTTCCAGCTTATCCTGACTTACGGAATAATCAACTTTCACCGTTTTATCAGGATCCATTTTATTGCCATGCTTAACAGCATTAAGAAAAGCCTCCTCAAGCGTTAAATGCACGGCAAACATATCATCTTTACCAAACCCTTTTTCTTTGAGTTTGGCTAAAACTTCATCGCACACTCTAACAACCTCTGACGGCTTACTCTCGGCTACTATTGAGTAACTCGTTGGCGTTTCTGATGTCATAATAAACATATAACGGAATTTTTTAGCAGAAAACTTTAACAAGAATCAGTTGTCTATCAAGGTAAATCTTCCGTTGCGCTTTCTATGTCTTTATAAATATCGAAAGTTTTGGTTAGACGGGTAATTTTAAATATTTCATATATTTTCGGATTAATATTGCACAGTCTTAAATGACCTTCACTCTCATAAATCCTTTTGCTGATTCTGATTAAAAGTCCCAGAACTGCCGAAGATAAAAATTTCACATTTTTAAAATCCAATATCAAATTAATCTTTTCTGACTGCTCGATAACAGACATAATTGATTCCTGGAGGGCATTAATATCCTTATCTTCGAGAATTTTTTCATCTGTAAAGCCGACTATTACTGCATTTGATGCGTATTCAACACTAATTCTTGGCTTAATATCAGCCATAATAATCTCCCATAAAAGATAACAAAATTTCTCAGGAATCCTATATTACAATACGCCTGATGTCAAGTTTTTTACTATTTTGAAATATTCTGCTTTACTTAAATTAAAAGGATTCTGCAAAATTGAAGTTAGACATACTTTAAGAAAGAAAAATTGCTTGTGTTTAATTTTTTCTTTCTTAAACAATGAATTTAAACTATTTATGAGCAAGCAGTTACAGCAATGCAGCAGATTGTATGAAGAAAATCTTTTAAACCGATTTTCTTCATACAATATATGTCTAACTGCAATTTTGCAGAACTCATTAAATTAACCTAAAAAGACAATTTAATACAAAAAATGTGTTATTATTTGAAAATTTTATATTTTATGTGCGATTTGTTCTTGAAATTATGCACCTAAATCAGCGATAATTATACACAACTATGTAAATATGTCAACATTGCTATTTTTCAGAAGGAGTTAAATATGAGAATCAGCAGATCAACAGGTTATGCAATACTTGCCCTCGGCTATATTGCCGAAAATAGAAACCAGAAGATCATACTTTCTCAGGACATGGCTAAAAAGTATGATATACCTCTGGAATACCTTTTAAAATTACTGCAGCAATTGGTAAAAGCCAACATCCTGCACAGCAAGAGAGGTCCTCACGGCGGATTTTCACTGGCAAAATCACCGCAGAATATTACAGTTCTCCAAATTATCGAAGCTATTGACGGACCATTTGTCAGCCACACAAGCCTGACCGATCAGAGTTCAGGAGCAAAAATCGGGGCACAACTCGATAAAGTCTATGAGAAAGCCATTTCGCAGGCTAAAGCCGTTTTCGCGAAAGCAAAACTTTCAACGTTAATCGGTAAATAAACCTCTCATTCTGCAACTCGACGCTCGCATTGTTCGCACAATATGCCAATGGTAAACTGTAAAAGTTTTTCAAAGTACATCAGATGAGGTATGAACTATGCACATAAGTGAATTTCAGCGTTTGATTTCAGAGAAGTACGAGAAACGTGACAGGGAAAGGGGTACGTCACGTACCTTTATGTGGTTTATTGAAGAAGTAGGAGAACTTTCTACTGCGCTTGTTTCCGAAGACAGGGATAATGCAGTAGAAGAATTCGCAGATGTTTTTGCATGGCTCTGCACACTGGCAAATATCAACGACATTGACCTTGAAAAAGCCTGTGTGAAATACACAAGCGGCAAACTGAAAGGATTCAAACCGAAATAATTGCAGAACATGCCGTTGTTCTTATAATGATATTTTAGAGGCTGTCTTAATTCACCGCAGAGCTCGCAGAGTTAACTGAGTAATAATATCTTTATTCTCATAAGTCTATAGTATTAAGCATACTATCTGAAATCTCTGCGATCTCCGCGGCAAAATAAAAGAGCTATGGTGACTTGCTGGCGAAGTTTGTGCCGCCATAAGCACCCATATTTATCACTGAACCGTTCGGAACAGGTTCTAATACTATATCACTATTCGGATCACCTGCATCAATACATGGACTGCTAAAGCCGTCCTGAACCCAGGTTAAACCTGCACAGTCCCAGCGGCCTGTTTGAGACATTAAATGGTAATCACCATTAGTATGGTCTGCAAACAACGGATCGGAATCTATATTTCCTGTACCTGACCACGATCCCTGTACATCACTATAAGTTACTGCGCTTTTATTATTCGTAACCTGTGCGGCTGAGGAACCATCACCATTAAAATAAATAATGGAATTCGCAACGATTGCTTCTGAACTATATATGCCTCCCTGCCCATTGTCTGCAATCGTACAATTGATTATTGTCGGTTTGCCTTTTGATATTCCATATTGGCTGTTTCCGGAAATAACACAATTGATGATAGTCGGAAAATTTTCGTGTTTTACACGCCCGAGGGTTAATTCCATATTGATTCCACAACCAGAGTTATTCATAATATCACAGTTAATAATTGTCGGCTTGCACCCGCTATATAAATTTATGCCATGCAGGGGATTATCGAAAATCCTGCATTTAGAAATAACAGGCGAAGAAAAATCAGAACAATAGATACCAATATTCTTTCCTGTGATTGAAAAACCAGCCAACAAGCAATTTGCATCATGACTGCCGGAAATAGTTACTGCCGGATTATCATTATCACTCTCGATAACAGTTTCAGCTATAACAGCCGGGTCATCGGGATTAGCAGACATAATCTGAATGTTCTTATCTGTATAATCAATGTTTTCAATATAAACTCCCGGATCGACTTGTATTTGATCGCCGGATACTGCATTGTTGATAGCGCCCTGAATCGTCGAATATGTTGTCTTTGAAGTAAGATTCACGACCGGGAAAGACAACATTTGTAAATTAAGAAATTTGGGATCGGCATAAATCGTAGAATCATATTGGTCATAAGCTCTTACCGTCCACCAGAACTGTTCAGCCGGAAATTCAGTTATTAAATCATCAGGCGGTTCCGGTGTATCACTAACAACTTCAAAATCCATAACACGACTCGGATCTGTACCCACCAGAACTTGATATCCGACCGCATTTTCACATGCCAGACAACTTAAGACAATGCCGTTTGAATCTTCAATACCGTAAGGTTCAGCCAGACTGACAAGTCCAAGCATTCTGCCGGGATACAAAGCTTCATCATAGAAACTCATAGAACCCGCAGTTTGCGAACCATTCCAGCGATACCGATAAATTTGTTCATTTACATGTGAGCGTGAAAGCTGGAAATTCTTCCCTGGTCCGATTACAGACCAGTACCCACCGGAAATAATTCCTCCGTTGAATTTATTCATATCTGAACCTGAAAGCGAATTTTTATACCAGAGCGAAGGAGTACTATGGTCATCTCCTGTCTTTGTACACAAAGACCCCGGATTAAAAGCTCCAATAGTACCGATATATGCATCTACCCAGCTTTGTTCGCCATCGACAGGTTTTGTCGTAAAATCTACAATATCCTGAGTATAATCTTTGCAGCATACATCCAGCAATGTAACCCTGTTTATTGCATATCTTGCATCTTTATAAGTCAGGTTCATGCGCACTGCGGTATCCATAGCAGGCTGCCCACCGGTACTATAGCCCATTGTCTGAATAGGTTTATTGTAATTCGGTGCGATTTGTGAAAGATAACAAATAAGTATATCACCGTGATACTGATAGCTTCGTGAACTCTCTGACTCCGGCCCATAATCATAAAAACATAAAGCGTTGGATTTCGCCAACCAATCACTTGAATATGACCAGGAACCACTGCCGTAGGTACCATCTCCGCCGTTAAAGAAAACTATCGTTGGTTTATTGGGATCAAATGATCCGCTTTCTATTCGAAGTGGACTTGCAATATGTTTCGGAACTATTTTAAGCTCAACTGTATCTGGAAAACTTAGGTACTGGCCGTCATATACAACCAGTTCAAATTCACATGTTTGAATGGAATCTGTCTGGGTAATGCCGCTAATTAATGGTGCAGAAGAATTCGCATCTGTAATAACAACAGACGGACCTGACATTTGTTCCCAGAAGTATATTAATTCTTCCGGCTGACCATCAGAGTCACGGGAATGAGTTCCATTAAGCAGTACAGAACCGCCATCCGAATAAACAGTTTGTCCGGCATCGGCGACAGGGAAGAAACCATTATCAAGAACAATTAAGACTGTATCCGGACTGCTGCTATTCGTACCGTCACTGACAATCAGTTCGAATTCATAAACTCCATACTCTGTCGGAATAAAATTAGGCGATGCTGAATTTGCTTCATTTAACTCTATCGCAGGCCCGGATATTTGATTCCAATAGTAAACAAGAGTATCTTGAAGAGGGTCATAAGAACCGGTGCCGTTCAGAGTTACTGCCGGTGGAATGATTTTAAATAATTGACCAGAGCCGGCATTTGCGACAGGCGGAAGGTTATGTATCTTAATCAATACCTCATCCGGTTCACTCTGTTGACCGCTGTCACAGACGACAAGCTCGAACTTATATTGATGTTCGTCCTCCGGCATGAATGTCGGTTTCATTGCATTTGGATCACTTAATGTCACCGACGGACCTTCGGTTTGCCTCCAGTGATATGATATGATACCTGCCGGATCATAAGTATAACTGTTACTTCCGTCGAGAGTAACCAGAACAGGCTTTGAAAAATATTGATTCTCGCCTGCCTGAGCTATCGGTCCGAAAGCCTGAGGTGAAAATTCTATTGTAAGCTCATCATGCAGAAAATCACTTTGGTTATAAGCCGCCTGCGTTCCTATAGTTCCATCTGCGTTTTCAATACCTATCGTATGCTGGTACAGATAGGCATTGTCGGAAAAATCCTTGAATTGAATTACGATTCTTCCTGATTTGTACATAATCACCTCTGCGTTAACGGTGCCGCTGCCATATTGAATATCATAATCAACAAATTGGACTACTGTATAATTGTCAAAAAGCTGATAGAATATTTTCGTTTTACCCTGCGGATAATGCAGCGTCCACATCCATGCGATTATGTTATTGTATGAATCAGCTTTCGGGATACTCTGATTATTATATGCGATTGGTTCCGGACCAAAACTAATCAGGCCGCTTGCCTGGATATAGAACTGGTCATAAACATTACCATAAAAATTAAAATCAAATCCTAATGGAAAAGGTCCGAAGCTTCCCTGATAATTACCAGCGATTCCAGAAACCTGAGTTCCAGTTTCCTGAATGTCTATCCAGTTGAACGCCGGACCCCAGGAAGTTTTATTGTCTATCCAGCGATAGCCGAAGTCATCCGGCACACTTCCAATCCCGCATGCAAGAATAACATTGTCCGGCTGACTCTGCTCTATCCCATCGCTGACTATAAGCTCGAAAACGTATTCACCTCTGGCATTTGGTACGAAATGAGGATTTTTCTTGTCTGCATCGATAATATTAACCGCCGGACCGGAAACCTGTGTCCAACTGTAGGTTAATACATCGGACATATCCGGATCATAAGAACCTGAACCGTCAAGAGTTGCAGTCTGGTTTGGCTCACATGCTTTATTATCGCCGGCATCTGCAACCGGAGGTCTGTTTCCAATAAAAACTGAAACCTCGTCCGGATAACTTGTATATGTACCGTCACTGACGACTAATTGGAACAAATACATACCTTCGGCTGCCGGCATGAAAGTCGGTTTAGCAGCAGTTGAATCACTCAATACAACAGAAGGACCTCCCGTTTGAGTCCATTGATAAGTCAGGACATCATTGGGATCACGATCAACACTGCCTGTTCCATCGAGTGTCACCAATTCTGTCTTTTTGTACTGCTGATCAACTCCCGCATGAGCTGCAGGCTCATACGGCCCGCCAAGTGAAAATTCTATCGCAAGCTCATCATGCAGATAACCATAGTCATTATATGCTACCTGCGTTCCGATAGTTCCATCGAAATTTTCTATGCCTACGGTATATGAGATATACGAAACATCATCTGAAAAATCCTTGTACTGAATAACGATTTTGCCTGATTTGTACAGTATTACCTCGGCATTTACAATACTGTTATTCGAATATATTGTGTAGTTGATAAACTGGATAACGAAGTAATCGCCGAAGCTTTTGTAACATATCTCAGAACCATCCAGAGGATACAAAAGCGCCCACATCCAGGCGATTATATTATTATACCCGTCTGCCTGTGGTATCATTTGATTACTGTATGTGACCGGCTCAGAACCAAAACTGATTAAGCCGTCTGACTGTATATAGCATTTATTGTAACTTTTGCCATAAAAATTGAAATTGAAGCCCAATGAGAATGGCCCGAAACATTCCTCAAGACTGTTTTCAATTCCGGTTATCTTCGTTCGTACATTACTGATATCTATCCAGTGAAATTGCGGTCCCCATTTACTGTCACTATCTATCCAGCTATAACCATAGGCATCAGGCTCACTTCCAATGCAGCAAATAACAGTAACTGTATCCGGCAGACTCGAAGCTGCGCCATCGTTTACTACAAGCTCGAAAACATATTCGCCTGTTTGGGCTGGTATAAAATGCGGAGTCGGAGTATTGGCATCCGTAAACTCTCCGGCAGGGCCGGAAATCTGCATCCAGCTATAGCTTAGAATATCACCTGCATCAGGATCATAAGAGCCCAGACCATTGAGGGTAACCTGCTTTCCCGGCTCGCACATCTGTTTTTCGCCGGCTTCGGCTACGGGAATGCGGTTACCTACTATTATCATTACATCATCCGGCTGACTGTACAGGCTGCCGTCATAAACTATCAACTCGAATACATAAACATCTTCAGAAGCAGGTGCAAAATTTGGCTCAAATGTATCAGGATTGGAAAGAACAACATTAGGGCCGCTTATCTGATGCCATTGATAAGTAAGATTGCCGGTAGTATCAGGATCATAAGAACCTGCCCCGTCAAGTATTACATTCGATACGAAAGTCTGGAAATGCTGACCATCTCCGGCATTTGCTACTGGACGGGCGTTATCTGTTACTTCATCAGCGCCAATATCTATACAGACCCCCATAACTGCATACTGTCCATCGATATCTCGCTGCCACAGAAACGGCATATAATTCGGATCGCCGGCATTACAGCAGGGTGAATTAGCGCCAATATGGTAATTGTCAACAAAAAGAGGATTCTGGGAAATATTGCCATTTTTTCCATTTAAGTCTGACATATCATAATAATTCTCAGGTTCATTACCCCAAACGTTGTTATACCTGAAAAGAGAGGTATTTTCAGACTCGTTAGCATATACTCCTCCGCCGGATTTTGCATTGCAGATTATATTATTTGATATTCCGCTTACAAGTTCCTCATAGAAATACAGATTACCCGCCTCGCCGCTTTGGGTCTGGCCTTCTACATCAAGAGTTGCTGAATTTCCGGAAATTGTATTATTTACACAATACCCTCCATATAAAAACACACCGCCTCCTTCAAGGGCGGAATTATCATGAATAATATTATTGCTGATAATCGGATTGCCTAAATATGTCATTACTCCAGCGCCAAGATACGCAGTGTTATTTTTAAGAATATTACGGGTAATAATCGCATTTGATTCTAAACAGCAGATTCCGCCTCCATAACTTACAACATTATTGTTTGTATTTGTTTTTCCGTGATTATCAGAAATCACATTATTCGCGATAGTTGGCGAAGCGTTATAACAATAAATACCGGCTCCGCAATAGGAACTGCTGCCGAAAACAGCGCTATTTTGCCCGCTGCCGCCTTTAATGGTAAAACCTGTCAGAATCGCTTCGCTGCTCTCATTATTTTTAATTGTTACCACACTTGAGGCATTATTGCCATCAATAATAGTAGCGGCTACAGTATCTGGATTTTCCGGATCTGTGCTGGTAACAGTGATGTTTTTACCGAGAAAATCGATATTTTCCACGTATGTGCCGGGACTGACTATTACCATATCACCGTTGTTGCAATCTTCAATAGCCGACTGAATTGTCGCATATTCATCCGGGACATGGCGAACTGACGCTGAAACTGGAATTATTGAGCAAAACAACATTATTAGGCTTAAACTATATTTTTTCATGATTTTTTCCTTACCTCAAAAAAATTCTATTTATTATTACAAAATATCTGCGGTATTAGATTATAAGACGAAAGAGAGTCAAATTCGTTACATAAATTCTGAGAAATTTTTGAAAAAAAGAAAATTTTTATAGAACTTATGAGTTCTGCTAAATTGATGTTAGGCATACTTTAAGAAAGAAAAAATTGCTTGCGTTTAATTTCTTCTTTCTTAAACAATCCACTTAACTTATTTACTGATAAGCAGTTATGGCTATGCAGCAAATTGTATGAAGAAAATATTTTAAACCGATTTTCTTCATACAATATATGTCTAACTTCAATTTAACAGAATCCTTTTAAAATTTATGTATGGAGAATACTTTTTTACCGCAATTAGTGGTTTTTAATCATCTGATAAGAGTATAGCAAATGAATTTGTTCATTTGTCCTGGGCTTTTAATTTTACTGCGTATCTTCTCTGCACCTGGCCGTATGGGCTCATGCCGATTCGCATAATTGTGAGTGCTACAACATCGCCTGAACTGATTTTTTCCATTTCGGTACTTAGTTCTTCCATATTATGGACTGTGGCTTCATTAATACCCAGAATAAGGTCACCGGGTTTTAATCCGACATTATCAGCCATGCCGCTGTTATCTGTGTCATTAATTATCAAAACCGGATATGCACTGTCGAAGCCAAACTTTTGTGCCGCTTTATTATCAAGATTTGAAACGTCCATCTGGAAGAATTTCTGTGCGAGCTTGCGGCCGTCGGGCAGGGGTCTTTCCAGCAGAGTCAATGTTACTGTATCTGTTTTGGCGGAGTTGCCTTCTCTTCTGGCATATTTAATTTTGATTGGCTCACCGATATCTTTGCTCATCATCCTTATATAAAAGTCAAATATGTTGGAAAGTTCGTGTCCATCTACTTCAAGTATAATGTCCCCTGTCTTTATACCTTTCTCAGCCGCCGGACTCGATTCAGCAACTGAATTAACTGTCAAACCTGAATACGCACCTGAAGTTTTCACTCTGCCGACATCCAGGCCCAGGCGGACCCGGCGCAGTTTTTCAGGCATAATCATCTGCCGAATATTGTCTGCTACGATGTCCACAGGTATTGCAAAACCGATATTTTCCGCTCCTTCAGCGATTGCAGTATTGATCCCGATAAGCTCGCCATTAATATTAAACAAAGGTCCGCCGCTGTTTCCCGGATTGATAGGCGCATCAGTTTGAATGAGACCTCGCAGCCATGTCCCTTCAGAAACACGGATGTCCCTGTTTGTAGCGCTTAATATTCCGCTGGTAAGAGTATTCGCATATCCGTAAGGATTTCCGATTGCTATAACAGTTTCACCTATCATTAAATCATCACTGCGCCCCAAATGAATAAACGGAAGTTTTTTGTTAGCCTGTATTTTTAATAATGCCAGGTCTTTGTCCTTGTCAGATGCAATGATAGCGGCAGGAAATTCGTCCCCATTGCTGAAAATTATTTTTACGTTATCTGCCGCTTCGACAACATGCGCATTTGTCATTACATAGCCATCTTCATGAACAACTGCTCCTGAGCCAAGAACTGAGACCTCCTGTTTCAGTCTTGGCCCCCACATACTATCGAACAAATCAGGAAAACCAAAACCCGACGAATAAGAAGTGGAAACAAGCCTCGTGCCTGAAATGTTCACTACACTTTTATGTGTTTTTTCATACACTTCAACTATAGGTGTTTTTCTTTGGAAATTTAGCAATTCGTCACAAAAAGCCTGTCCCGAAAAGATAATAGAAACAATTAAAACAGACGCAATTCTGAATAATAAACCGATTCTCAACATAACTCTAATCTCCAAATAAATATTTAAATATTCCATTATATATTTATACAGAAACTTTTTTGTGTAAAACAGAAAAATTTACAAAATATGCGCCTCGTTTTATAATACTATCTGATATGATTAATGTTCGATGATTTTAATTTCTTATAGTTAATTTTTTCAGGATTCAATGAACAATAAAGAACAAATTACCACTGTTGGAGAGAGATTAGTAATAATGGCTCCTGCCAAAATTAATCTGTCGCTATTAATCGCAGGCAAACGTCCTGACGGCTTCCATGAAATCGAAACAATAATGGCTAAAATCAACTGGTATGACGAAATTTCCATAGAAAAAGCAAAAGAAACCGGCATAGAACTTGTCTGCAAAGGGCAATACTGGGCGCCGGAAGGCAGAGAAAATCTTGTTTTCAGAGCCGCTGAAATGCTTATGGAAAAATGCGGCCTGAAAGAGCCTGTAAAAATCACTCTTACGAAAAATATCCCTGCCGGAACTGGTTTGGGCTCGGCAAGCAGTGATGCCGCAGCAACCCTTATCGGGCTTAACAAATACCTGAAAACCGGGATTGACGAAAAAAGCATGAGCAAAATAGCGGCAACTTTAGGCAGTGATGTAGCTTTCTTTCTTAATGGTCCTTTAGCGTTTTGCTCAGGAAAAGGAGAAAAAATTAATAAAATTAATAAAATTTTTGATTTTCTTGCCCTATTAATCCTGCCTGACGTAAGTATATCTACTAAAAAGGTTTATGAAAATTATAGACATGATAGTACCCTTTATGGAGAGCTTAAACGTAAAATTAACGAACATATCATAAAAAACAGGATTGATTTAGTTATAAAAGTATGCGCAAATATGCTCGAATCAAGTTGTTTCGGCTTGAATAAGGAGTTTGCCGGAATAAAAGAAGAAATTGAAAAGTTAAACATTGGGCGTTGCTGCCTGAGCGGTAGTGGTTCTGCTTTTTTTTGTATTTACGAGAGCGGGGATGAATCGAAAATATTAGAATATAAGCATATAATTGAGGAAAAAATGGGTTGCAAATGCGTAATTGTGAGCAACAATAGATGGTGAACAAGTAAGCGAGGCAAAGAAAATGAAGATCACCGAGGTCAGAATCAAGTTGATGAACAACAAAGACGACAGATTAAAGGCTTTTTGCTCAATAACAATAGATGGCGAGTTTGTAATTCGAGACATAAAAATCGTACAGGGCGCAAAAGGTTATTTTGTTGCCATGCCTTCAAGAAAAATGAGCGATCATTGTGATAAATGTGGAGGCAAGAACCATCTTAGAGCGAAATACTGCAATAATTGCGGCGCTTCCCTGAAGAATAATCGGGTAAGAAAAGATTTCAAAGGCAAAATGAAACTTCATGCTGATATCGCTCATCCGATTAATGTTGAATGCAGAAAAATGATTCAGGAACGAGTGTCTGCTGCTTTCAAAGAAGAACTGGAAAAATCCAGGCAACCGGGTTACAAGCCTATCGAAATAGATGAACCAGATGATGATATTCCCGAAATAGTGTCATAGCAAACGCCCGCTAAGCAGTAAGGTCTTCAAGAACCTTATCAAGGGCAATATTCAAACGTTCATTGAGATCATACTTGCCGTCGGTAAGTTGTTTTCGGACATTTAACACTTTGTCCCTTCGAACTTCCGGAAGCGAAGCGATTTTTTTCAATACCTGCCCCATGGGTGTAGTATTGAGATTTTCAAGAATCTTCTCCATCATTGCATCTTCATTTAGAGCAGATGTCTTGGCGCCAGGAGTGACCTGACGATTCTGATACTTAAAACGGTGATGAATTTCAAATTCTGGCATTCAAGCTACCTTGGTTTTGGAACGCCCAAGAAGAAGTATCCTTTATTCTTCTCGAAGCTTATTACTACTATATATTGTATATCCCCGAAATCCATTCTTGAGGTTAATACGTTTTACTAATGTTGATATCGACAACAATTCTAAAGAAACTTTAAATTTGTTATGGATTTAATTTCCGTCCTAAAACCTTATATTTCAACAGATTTTGAGGGAAAAACAGCATTATCAGTATTAAAAAACGCATTAATGAAAATCACTGTCAGATGAAATCGTAAAATATTTTTTCATATTTATTCAAATCAGCAATATACTATATGTAGTAACACGCAATTTACATTATTTTCCAATTATTTCCCTGTTTTTTATACGACTAATTTTAACTTATTTATTTTTCAGTCCTGAAAACGTATTCATTATAGTATGTTACTATTTTATTGCCTTTGTGAATCATCATAGTTGTCCGGAATTTCCTGATTGAGAGCATTCTGAATGTACGAGCAATAAAACCGTCAAGAAGCAGAATCCATAAGATGAATATAGAGTTTTACTCAGTCAATCCACCGTAAATTGATTATTCAACAGTAACACTTTTGGCAAGATTGCGAGGTTTGTCAACATCGTGTCCCCGAAGCACAGCGGCATGATAAGCCAGAAGCTGCAAAGGCACAACGGCAATCATAGGCTGCAACAAATCGGGTACATCCGGGATAGTGATTACGTGATCGGCACATTTCATTATTTCTTTATCACCTTCGGTGGCTACAACAATTATCCTGCCTCCGCGTGCCTTTACTTCTGCGATATTTCCCATAATTTTGTCATATTGCAGACCGGAGGTTGCAATAAAAACCGCCGGCATACCATCAGCGATTAACGCAATTGGACCATGTTTCATTTCCGCCGCAGGGAGCCCTTCGGCATGGATATAGCTTATTTCTTTAAGTTTCAAGGCGCCTTCGAGCGCGACAGGATAATTTACCCCCCTGCCTAAAAACAGCCAGTTGTTCTTTTCAATATTAGCCTGAGCGATTTCCTTGATATGGTCAGATTGCTCTAATACTTTTTTTATTTTTTCCGGTATCAGTGAGAGCTCGGTTATGTATTTATCGGCCTGAGCAGTACTAATAAGCCTTCTTCTGCCCAATTCAACTGCCAGCATCGTAAGAACTGCTACCTGTGCAGTAAATGCTTTTGTACTGGCAACACCGATTTCCGGGCCGACATGCAGGTACACTCCGGCATCGGTAGCTCTTGCGATTGTCGAGCCGACAACATTTACTATGCCAAGCACAGTTGCACCGCGTTCCTTTGCTTCCTCCACAGCCGCGAGGGTATCAAGAGTCTCTCCCGACTGGCTTATAGAAATCACTACTGTGCCATCTTCGATAATCGGGTTGCGGTATCTGAATTCGCTTGCATATTCCGTTTCCGCGGGTATTCGCGCAAGCTGCTCGAAAAGAAACTCGCCTACAAGTCCGGCATGGAAAGCGGTTCCGCATGCCGTTATTATCAGCCTTTTTGTGCGCGTCAGTTCGCGCAGGTACTTTTCTATCCCGCCGAGTCTTATTCTGTGCTCCTGCCTATTAAGCCTGCCCCCCATACAGATGCTTAGAGACTCCGGCTGCTCGAAAATCTCTTTGAGCATGTGGTGCTCGAATCCGCCAAGCTCGATTTGCTCAAGAGAGAATTCTATCGGTTCAACGTCTTTGGCAACCGCAACATTATTAATTGTCGTAGTATGAAATCCATCCAGGGCGACGGTAACAATTTCATTATCAGAAAGATAAATTGCGCTGGTGGTATGTTCAACAATAGCCGCCGCATCTGACGCAAGAATATATTCGTTATTGCCGATCCCCAGTATCAGGGGACTGCCCTTTCTGGCTCCGATAAGCATGTTTGGATAATCCGAACAAATAATTGCCAGACCGAACGTACCATGCAGCTCGCGAAGAGTGCGCTGGACAGCCCATTCGAATTTATTCTGTCCGTTAAGGCTCTGGTCGTCCTGCCCATTTGTTACTTTTGCATAGAAATAGCCTATCATCTGGGCTATTACTTCAGAATCAGTTTCAGTAACGAATTGAATGCCTTCGCTAATGAGCCATTTTTTTAAGGTGTTGTAATTTTCAACGATGCCGTTATGAACAATGGCAATTTTACCCGTATAATCAATATGAGGATGCGCATTAATGGAATTTGGCGCACCATGTGTAGCCCATCGTGTGTGGCCTATACCGAATGTCTCGCAGACTTCTGGTTTATCCAGAATATCTTCAAGAGCACTTATTCTGCCCTCGGTTTTTTTGATTTTTATCCCGTCACAGCCTAAAAGAGCTACTCCTGCGGAATCATAACCGCGATATTCCAGACGCTTCAATCCTTCTATCAGGATTGGCTGTGCCATTTTCTTTCCAAGATAAGCTATTATTCCACACATTATTTTTCACTTTCAAATAGACTTTCTAACATTCTCTTCTGGCTGCTCTGGATGGATATGGCATTATTAATGCTAAATTTTCAGCCAATAACACTATATTATCGGGGATTATAACGCCAGACAATAGAATTGTCTTTAATAATTTAAACACAAAGACGCATTAAGTTTATTTTTGATTAACCTTGCAGAATTATTTTTATAAATATTATAGAACTCCAAAAATATTTTAGTGTATCTCTGGAAAAGGATTGTTATATTGCCAGCCGGTGCGGCCCGTTTTTCGGTAATGTTCGAGCCGGCGGATTGTTATTTCAGCAAATACAGGGTCAACATCGAATGTAAGCACCCGTCTTTTTAGCCTTTCACCTGCGATGAGAGTTGTTCCCGAGTGAGCAAAGCAATCAAGGATAATGTCACCTTCCCTGCTGCTCGATAATACAAGTCTTTCAATAGCTTTGAGCGGCTTTTGCGCGTAGCAGCCGGGAACATTTTCCTCCATGCGATAGAATACCTGCTGAATATCCACCCAAACATTTCCGGGACGAATATTTTCAGACTTGCTGCGTTCCATATTTTCAGTTCTTTTACCATTTACTTCCTTGTAATAACCGCGAAGGATTTTTGGAATATCCGTATAAACAACCGTAAAATCAGGTTTGCCTTTGATATAGTAAAGCAGTTCCTGCCTGACCCACATCCAGTTCTTTTGCGTGCCGTACCCTCTCTGATTTCGCAGCGTAATAAAATTACGCGACGTAAGTTCGGTAATTTCCCGCATCATAATCATAAAATCAGGGAGAGGCTGAAAATTGTCACGAACATCTGCTCCAAGCCAGATGTAAAAATGTGCATTTTCGCCTATAACAGAAATGCAATTTTTTACCCAGCATTTTGAGAAGTTTATATAATCGGATAAAGCCTGTTTTGACAGGCTGCTCGTATTTGCGTTTCCAACAACAACGTTATAGGGCGGATCGTTTATCAACAGAGATGGCTTATCGCTGGAAATTATTCTGTAAAGATGCTCAGGATTTGTCGCATCAAGAACACCAACGCGATGACCTGATTGTGAATCTTCCCAAATATCACCATGACCAAGCCGACAGTATTTGAGCAATTTATCATGAAGAGCTATATCAGCATCAAGCCGGCCAAAAGGTTCTTTAATGTGATTGCTTTTTTCACTTTTCGACCTGTCTTTCATAGTTATATCCTGTTGATTAAATGAATCTTACTCAAGTACAAAACATTCGGATATAATACATCTTACCGGCAATTAAAAAAAGTTGAATTTGCCGTAAAGAACATTTAGGATATGAATTACGTTTGGATTTATCGAACAATAAATACAGAAAGGACATAAATGGATAAATTGTTTTCTATAAAAGACAAAGTAATAGCAATTACCGGAGCCGGGGGCATCCTGTGCGGCACGATGGCTGTTGCTCTGGCAAAAGCCGGCGCAAAAATCGCCGTGCTGGACTTAATGGAAGCCGCAGCGAACAAAATCGTCGAACAAATCAAAGCAGATAAAGGCAAGGCAATTGCGATTAAATGCAACGTGCTGGATAAGCAAAGCCTTGTGGAAGCTAAAGATAAAATTGTCTCGAAATTTGGAAAAATCGATGTATTAATCAACGGCGCCGGAGGAAACAAAAAGGACGCGACTACTTCGCCTGATTTGTCCTTTTTCGATTTGCCGGCTGAAGCCATCAGGTTTGTCTTCGATTTGAATTTCATAGGCACCCTGCTCCCTTCGCAGGTTTTCGGAAAGGAAATGACCGAAAACAAAAGCGGATTGATACTGAACGTTTCCAGCATGAACGCTTTCAGACCTTTAACAAAAATCGCCGCTTACTCAGCCGCTAAAGCTGCCGTGAGCAATTTCACACAATGGCTGGCGGTTCATGTCTGCCAAAACTATTCCAGAGATATTCGAGTCAATGCGATTGCCCCGGGATTCTTCCTGACTGAGCAAAACCGTTTCCTTCTGACCGATGAAAAAACAGGTGAACTGACGCCGCGAGGCAAAACAATACTTGACCATACGCCGATGGGAAGATTCGGACAAGCCGACGAACTGGTCGGAACAGTTATATGGCTGCTCAGTGATGCCGCGAAATTTGTCACTGGCGTAGTCGTTCCTATAGACGGCGGATTTTCCGCTTTCAGCGGTGTTTAATTCAAAGATTTACAAACATTTACAGTGATACGAAAATAAAGAATACAGGAGAAAATAATGACTGATAATAACCCTGCACAACTTTTGAAAGACTTCAAACCAAAACATAAATTTTTCGTAGGAATAGATTCCGATGGCTGTGCATTCGATACGATGGGAATAAAGCAGCGTGAATGTTTCTGCCCTTGGATGATTTCTTATTTCCACCTGCAGCCTGTCGCGCAGGCGGCACGTGAATGCAAGGACTTCGCGGATTTATTTTCAAAAACCCGCGGCGGCAATCGGCACAAAACATTAAAGAGAATCATAGCCGAACTTCTGCCTGCTCATCCCATGACAAAGGCTATGAACTTCAAGATTCCACAGTTCCCGCACTATTTCGCATGGATTGACGACCCGAAAAGCATGTTGAGCAACGATGGACTCAAGCAGGCGATTGCACAGGCGAAAGACCCGGAAGCAAAAAAAGAGCTGGAATATGTTCTCGAATGGAGCAACAAGGTAAACTGGGCTATCGAGGAAATAGTAAAAGGCATGCCGCCTTTTCCATACGTAAAAGAATCGCTGCAAAAAATGCAACCAGCCGCTGATGTTATAGTTGTCTCTGCTACGCCTGATGAAGCTCTCAGACGCGAGTGGGCGGAACATGACATCGCACAGTACGCAGCAATAATAGCTGGCCAGGAAATGGGTACAAAAGTCCAGCATCTCGAATACGCCGCGAAAGGCAAATATGAAAAAGACCATGTACTGATGATAGGTGATGCACCGGGTGACATGAAAGCCGCGAAGGCAAACAATGCCCTGTTTTATCCTATAAATCCCGGCAATGAAATCCAGTCATGGAAACGTTTCCACGATGAGGCATTCGACAGATTCATCAAGGGCAAGTACGCCGGTGCGTATGAAAAGAAAGTTATCGCTGAATTCGATTCGTATTTACCTGAGCTGCCGCCCTGGCAGAAACAAAGTGTTTAACTCGAAATAAAACTATGATTACATCACAGCAAAATAAAGAAGGAATCGTAGATATTAAGCAGGTTCGTAACGCGATAGGGACGTTCTTTTCAAAGAATGACTATACAGGCAAACGCATTCTCCTGATAATTCCCGACAATACACGCTCCGGACCGATTGGTGACATATTTAAAATTATTTTTGATTCCATGTACGGCAAGACAAAAGCGATTGATTGTCTTGTGGCTCTCGGTACTCATCAACCCATGAGCGAAAAACAATTCTGCACAAGGCTTGATATTACCTCACAGCAGAGAAAAAACAAATATGCCTCAGTAAAATTTTTCAATCATGAATGGGACAAACCTGAGTCGTTTATATCTGTAGGAAAAATTACTGCTGATGAAATTGAAAGTCTCAGCGACGGTTTATTTCGTGAAGAAGTGGACGTCAAAATCAATAAGCTGATTTTCGACTATGACGAATTTTTTATCCTTGGCCCTGTCTTTCCGCATGAGGTTGTCGGTTTTTCAGGCGGGCATAAGTATCTCTTTCCAGGAATAGCAGGCGACGAAATAATCCATTTCTTTCACTGGCTCGGCGCCGTGATAACCAATCCTCATATTAACGGCGAGAAATGGACTCCCACAAGAAAAGTTGTCGAAAAATCCGCGTCTTTAATTCCAATACCCAGAAAATTATTCGCGATTGTCGCACTGGAAAATGACCTGAAAGGAATTTTCATAGGCGATGTACTCGAAGCGTGGGAAAAAGCAGCAGATTTGTCCGAGCAAATCCATATCACATACAAAGACAAACCATTCAATACTATTCTTGGAATAGCTCCGCCGATGTACGATGACATCTGGACAGCCGGAAAAGTCATGTATAAGCTTGAACCGATAGTTGCCGATGGCGGCATCCTGATTATCTACGCCCCTCATATTACCGAAGTTTCCTACTCGCACGCAAAATGGTTAGACAAAATCGGCTACCATACGCGCGATTATTTTCTCAAACAAATGGATAATTTCAAAGACATACCGCGGGGCATTCTTGCTCATTCGACTCATGTCAGGGGCATCGGGACTTTCGTTAACGGCGTGGAAAAGCCGCGAGTTAATGTCTTGCTCGCAACCGGCATACCCAAAGAAAGGTGTGAAAAAATCAATTTGGGATATATGAATCCTGATAATATTGATATATCCGATTACGAAAACAGGGAAGACGAAGGAATTTTAGTAGTCCATCACGCAGGAGAAGTTTTGCATAGATTATCAGACGGAACAATACCAACAATTCCCTGAGGGAGATTCAGGTTATGAAAAAAGTATATATTTTTTCAAGAACAGTTTTGATTGTTGTTGTCGTTTTATTTCTATCAGGTCTTTTTAACATATCTAAATCTTCTGAACCATCTATTCAGTACGTAGCAACGCGCAGTGATACTGTTCGTTATATGCTCTGGTTAGCAGATGTCAACGATAGCGATGTCGTGTATGACCTTGGCTCAGGTGACGGACGCATAGTAATAGCGGCAGTTCGTGATTTTGGTGTCAGCCGAGCGGTTGGTATTGAGATTGATCCCAACCTCATCGAAGAAAGCATGAAGAATGCACAAAAGGCTGGATTCACAAATAAAGTCAAATTTATTCAGGGCGATTTGTTCTCATCAGACTTCAGCGAAGCCAGTGTTGTTAATCTGTTTCTCGGTCACAGACCAAATATACAACTCCGTCCAAAATTGCTCGCTGCTCTCAAGCCCGGCACGCGCATCGTTTCACATCAATTTGGTATGGGAGAATGGCAAGCGGTTAAAGAACTTACAGTACGCACGGTTTCTTTTGGAATGTGGGGTGAAGCGGAGAGTCCTTTCATTTACAATCTACACGTACCAGACTACACAGGCAATGAGAGTCACTTTGGAACGAGTAATAACATTTTGATGTGGGTAGTGCCAGCTTCTGTTGCCGGTATCTGGCATGGAGAAATCAATACTGAGCAAGGAATACGAGAACTCAAACTTATCTTGCATCAGCGTTTCTCAGAAGTCAGTGGAACGTTTGAGCTTTCAGACAGCAATAATCTGAAAGGAAACACAAGGGTTGAACTTTGGGGCAGTCAAATAAGGTTTTGGTGCCTGCCAGATAATATTCTATTCGGCCAGAAAGAACTTATATTCAATGGTCAGGTCGTTGAAAATACCATGAGCGGAAAAGTAATTATGAGGGAAGAAGGCAAGAATAAAGAATATGAATGGAAAGCCCAACGAGACAAAGTGGACTTTACCGGAACATGGGAATGGCCGTGCGCAACCGGAGATCATTCTGTTAAACTGCATATTGAACGAGATAATGGTAAGTTAATCGCAAAATACCAGGATATATTCCATGATAAGAATACAATCTTACCTGTCACTGATTTCTACGATTTCGGCGGAGGATTTTACTTCACACTACTGATCGGTAGCACAGAACATGGTATCAGAATCACGGATGATACAGGCTGGTTAATCGGTGAAGCGGTTTGGGAGGATGGATCACTGACAGGAAAGATGGAGTTCTATCCATACGGCAATACAAATGATAATCCCGCTGGAGCAAAAATCACAGAACCTGTAATTAATAAATGGAAACCCAATTTGATTGAGAAATAATATGCCAATCGACTTGAATGATAAAAAGCTGAATATCGAAGCGGCTGTTGAAATAGCAATGAAAGACAAAAAAATGCGTTTAGAACTGCTCGAAAATCTCTTGTCTAAAAATGAAACTGTAAGATACAACAGCAGCAAAATTCTATTTTCCCTCACTCAGAAGAATCCAGAATTATTATATGACAAATGGGATGACCTTGTTAAATTCCTCGATAGCGATAATACCTATCACAAGCTAAGCGCAGTACTCCTCATGGGAAATCTTACCAAAGCAGATAAAGACAATAAATTCGAGAAGATATTCAATAAGTTTTATTCTCTGCTTGACGACAAGAGTTTCATCACGGCGGCGTATGTCTCACAGGCTTCCGGAATTATCGCCCTGGCAAAACCGAAACTTCAAACAAAGATAACAAATAAATTACTGGATATTGATAAAACTCACCATGAACAAGAACGCAAAGACCTGGCAAAAGCTTCGATAATCGACACTTTTGCGCAATATTACACACAGGCAAAAAATAAAAAAGAAATCCTCGCTTTTGTAGAAAAGCAATTAAACTGCAAAAGCCCCAAAACCAGAAAAAAAGCAAAAGATTTTTTAAAGCAGGTAATTACAAACTAAAGTGTTTGAAAGTTTTATTCCAGGCATAGAAATTAAAAAGCAAATACTGCGGATATTGCCAACACCAGAGTCTTTTGTTAATATAGTTTATTGTTAAGAGAATATCAGTTTGTCTTTATTCTCAAAACAGAGTTATTTAGAAAAACTTTTGTACCATCGGAGAATTCAAAACTCATTATGCGTATAGGTTTAGGACAATTTAATTCGGTTGTGGGTGATCTTCCGGGCAATGTCAGGAAGATTCAGGAATTCTATACTCGCGCACTTAAGGAAAAAATGGATTTACTGGTTTGTCCGGAACTATGTATTTGCGGGTATCCGCCTGAAGATTTGGTTCTGAAAAAACATTTCCTGGAGCAATGTACAAGCAGCATAGAGCAGACAGCGGCAGCCTGCCCGGATATGACAATCATCGCGGGTTTTGTCGAAACCGATGGGGAAGAAAGCTACAACTCCGCCGCTGTTATGTATGGAGGCAAGGTAACGAAAATCTACAGGAAGGGACAACTTCCAAATCATGGCGTTTTCGATGAGCGAAGATATTTCCAGCCCGGTAACAAACCGCTGATAATTGATGTCGGCGGGATAACGATTGCAGTTACAATCTGCGCCGATATCTGGCATTTGAAATGGCTCGCTGATTTTCTCAAAAACTCGATGCCTTTCGATATGCTTGTTAATATCTCCGCTTCGCCTTTTGGTTACGGCAAAATCGATGTAAGGGAACATGTTATCAGGGACTGCTCACTCAAGTTGAATTGCGCCGTCGCGTACTGCAACCTTATAGGAGGTCAGGACGAAATCGTATTCGACGGCAGAAGCATACTTACCGAATCGACAGGCAAAACAATAACCAAGGCAAAAGCGTTCGATGAGGATTTGCTAATCGCTGATATTGTTCGTACTGAAAACGGAAAAGTTCAGATCAAGCCGTTGATACCTGCAGTTCCGCAGCCTAAAAATACCATCGATGAAATTTATCAGGCTCTTGTTCTTGGTACGAGAGATTATACACTCAAAAACGGTTTTCAAAAAGTTCTTCTCGGTCTGAGCGGCGGAATAGATTCATCACTCGTTGCCGCTATTGCGGTCACCGCACTTGGCAGGGAAAATGTAATCGGCATTACAATGCCGACTCAATTCAATAGTCCCGAAACGATAAGCGATGCCGGCAAGCTCGCGAAAAATCTCGGCATAGAATTTCTGACAATCCCGATTCAGTCCGTCTTGCAGGCATTCGACAATTCTCTAAAAACAGTACATGGCTGGGAGAGCAAAGGAATCGCCTACGAAAATCTTCAGGCCAGGATACGCGGAACAATCCTGATGTCACTGAGTAATAAAACAGGTTCTTTAGTTTTGACAACGGGTAATAAAAGTGAGACAGCCGTAGGCTATTCCACATTATATGGTGACACCGCCGGCGGATTTGCGGTAATAAAGGATGTTCCCAAAACGATGGTTTATGAATTAGCCCGTCATATTAACACAATTGCAGGATGGGATATTATCCCCAGTGATGTATTGACTCGCATCCCAAGTGCAGAGCTGAAATATAATCAGAAAGACTCCGACTCGCTGCCAGATTATGATTTGCTCGATGAAATTCTGAAAGGATATGTCGAAGACGACAAATCTGCAGGACAACTTATTCAATCAGGTCTGCCCAAAGATATTGTTCTGCGTGTGATTCGAATGGTGGATAAAAACGAATACAAAAGAAGGCAGTCGCCTCCCGGCGTGAAAATCACTTCAAAGGCTTTCGGAAAAGACAGAAGGCTGCCTATAACCAATTATTACAAGTCAGGAAGTGATATGACTGGTTCGTAAGCAATGTTCTGATTTTTGCGGCGATTATCTGCCTAAAATAGCATCCGCCAAAGCTGTTGCAAAAATTCTTGCGGCTTGCGGACCTGCACAAGTTATCACACGCATATGTTCCTCGACAGGCAAATTAGAGAAAACTGCACCCATTCTCTGGATATTTGTGCTTTCTGCGACAGGACCAGTTACTTTCACACCCTGCAAAATTCCCGCGCCGGCAAGTATTACAGTACCATAAGAGGATGCTCCGATTATCTTTCTCTTCTGAGAAGCATCCCGAAGAAGATTCCGCACAACCGGATCATTATTGAATATAGATGTACCAGGACCTCCTATTACAATTAAAGCATCGAAATCATCTGCTCGAATCTGATCTGCACGCACAGGAACATCGAATAACGTCCCGTTTCTGCCTCTTATCGGTCCGGGTTGATTGCTTACTACTGTAACAAGAATCCTGGCGGAATCGAGCATATTCTTAGTCTGCCAGAACTCTTCGTCTTCAAAGTTTTGAGCTGGAACGATTATAGCTGCTTTTTTTGCTGCCGCGGTATCAGACGGATTTGCAAGCTTTTCCCGTTCTGTCATATAACCGACACAAACTATATACAGCACATCCAAATCTCTCTGCAGGTTGCAGACTTTGGAAACTGCGCTGGAATCAAACTCACTTATAGCCGTCGAGCCGAGTCCCTCCAGGCACACTGCCTGCAATTGAATGTTCTGGGCAATATGTCCGGCTTCGAGCAGCATTGCATTTCTTGCGCTGGCAGATGTACCGCCTCTCCTGGCAGCAGTATTCCTCGAAACAGATGTGGAAGCAACAACAATGACACATCCCGCGCTGGCTACTGAGGTAGGCATCGCAGTTGCGCCTGCAAGAGCGAGCCGAATATCACCTTCTACTATTCGTTCCATGCTGTGATTGAGAGGCTGATAGAAAAAGACTCCCTCGTTTATCACCATATATATCTGCATTGGAAAAGGCGATTGCAAAGGCTGCGGTATAACCTGAGCCGCGCTGGAACTTATCCTGTTGCCCAAACCAGCCCAGGCAAGCTGGCCTACAATCGTGTTATCCACCGGCTGCCCCGTGAACTTTTCTGCAGGCCGCAGTTTTGAAAGAGCATCCTCGAAGCTTGTAGTCCCTGAAGTAACAGGTTTTGTCAACTGGATGATTTTCAGTATTGAGGTTCTGGCTCGTCTCTGGCCGAAGCTTACAGCCGTAAAGCAGGCTATAATTATTATGAACAACATTTTACGTTTCATATTCTCTATCCTCCAAAACTTACTTCGTTCCGGCTAAACATAATAATATTATTATACACAAAATCTCAAATTTGTCATGCTTTTTATATTTTTATCGTCATAAAGCTATTCCATGCAATAGTTTATATTGTCTGAATAAAAGGCTTAATTTGAATCTTTACATAGGTCTCATAATGAAATACACATACAAAAGTGAGAAGATTTGCCGCCTTGAGTGTATCAATTTAGACGTGGTAACAGAAATGACCTTGAATAATATTTATCGTGAAAAACAGGATTTTGGTGCAGTTCGTGCGGTTTTTCTAAAATTCTTTGAGAGGCTGCGACAATAAGCTCCGATAAACACTTTCAGGACAACAGCATGTAAAACATTTTAGTCTGGCTGCTATGCCGTGGCTTCTTGCTGTTGGTGTCCGGTTTCCGCTTCTTTCCAGAAAAGAAATACTCTGCCGCCAAATTTCCTACATCGGAGAACCTGTGGTACTTTTTAAATACGTGAAAAGAGTTATAATAAGTAAACTTATCCACAAATATACCCCGGCAAGCATCGAAAGAAAAAAAACCGTTTCATCGAGTATCTTGAATGCCCTTCGCATTTCTCCCCCCCAAAAGTGGAATTATATAAGGATTCTGCAAAATTGAAACTATCCCTATTTAAAATATAATACACTTTTATCAAAATGCAAACGGACAGCCAAAAAATATCGCGAACCTATTGATTTACAGGCTTGCCGACGAGGTATATTCTGTTCTTGCCGCTGCGTTTGGCTTCCAGTAAAGCCTTATCCGCCTGCTCAAACAGTTCCTGTATAGTTTGTCCATCGCGAGGGTAGCTTGCCAAACCGCCGCTTATTGTAAGTACTCCGGTGCCTTCGGGACCTAATCCGGTCTCGTCCCGGGTTCCTACAGGTGCGGGAGTTTTTTCCAGTTCGCTTATAAATCGCCTGGCAATCAGCATTGCCTCATGCGGATGGTCGGAATCGATAGAACGCCTGTCATTGTTTTTTGATTGCTCTATCACAGCTTTAAGTATTGACGGGTCGTCCCAGAACACTACTGCGAATTCGTCTCCGCCTATTCTTCCGACAACGTCATGTGCTCTGCAGCAGCGGTGCATAAGATGTGCGGCCTGTTTTAAAATCTCGTCGCCGGCGGTATGACCGTAGAGGTCGTTATATTTCTTGAAGTTATCGATATCGAACACAAGCAATGTCACCCGTCCGTTTTCCTTCCGTGCGTATTCGATAATTTGCCTGGCAAATTCCCTGATATATCTCCGGTTTTTTAATCCCGTCAAGTCGTCTTCGGTTGCCATCTTTTCGAGATGTCTAATCTTTGTTTCAGTCGATTCGTCTGAAAGAGCCGCCCATGATGCACTTTCTTCGCTTCTTTGATATTCTGAAGGAGCATGAAGATTTTTCCCGCTGGTTAGAAATTCGCAGAAATTGTCCACCTGAACGGGACATATCATATAATCATCCGCAAGAGGTTTATCATTGTACACGGAGCATGTAAGCCGAATGGCGATAGGTTCTTCATACATTTGAGCCAGCAGAACTATCCTTGCGCCGCATTTATCTCTCAGGCTTTTAATAGACGAATTTAATTTCGTCTGAATTCCGGACAGGACAACAGCGATGGCAGAAAAAGTGCTGTTTTGTACCGCTTTGACGGCTTCGGGCAGAGTCGCGTGAACCTCGCAGTTGATGCTTGCAGCGGAAGCGGCATCCAGAAAGACTTTTCGGATGTCACCGACAAGCAGGATTTTGCCTGTATTGCGATTAGATATACTTTGTTTACTGGCTGCCACCTGTGATTACCTCCAAAAGCAGATTATAGCCGGCAATTGCGAACTCATTATATCAATTCGCAGGAATTTCGTCCAGATACTTTTTAACCTGCTCGATATAGAAGCTTTCGGGATATAAACTCTTAAAATTAGAAAGAGTTGCTCTCGCTTCATCCCTGTACTTTTTCTTAAGTTCTACATCGGAATCACCCTGCTGACGCCATTTCTGAACATCCAGTAAACATAATTCGTACAAAGCCTGCATTCCACCATCAGTCATGGGATATCGCTCATGAAGTTTTATCAGTTTTTGAGCACAAAGCTGCTCATCACTGGTAAGTTTTGCTTCGACCAGCAAAAGATTATCACGAAGCGGGTCATCTTCATCCGTCTGCTGAAGAAGCAAATTAATCTGCTGCGGATATTCCAGACTGTGCGGATTTAACATAACGAACTGTGCCAGCCTTTCATTTACTCCCGGTTTCTCGGAGCGATTTTCAGACCCGATAAGACTAAGTGTGATTTCAAGTCTTCTTTCCAAATCCTTCAATTTAGATATAGTCATTACCGAATCAGGAGGTCTCCGAAACAGGCTGAAAAGCGACTCATTCGGTTTTTGTTCTGTTTCGAGCATCTTCAATCGTTCGACTAATTTCGTTTGTGTTTCAATCAGAAGGTCTTCCGCAGGCTGGAATATGCCTTTTCCTGACCTGTGCCTGGCTATACGCCATCGTGCTTCGAGTGACTCTGTGCTGTCCGGGAAATCTCTGTAAAGACTGAGCCATGTATCCGCCGACCTTTCACGGGGATAATCATTATAGAAACGCAGTATTTCTTTTTCTCCGAGAATCCTGATATCCGGGCTGTATTCGTTAAGAATGGCATCATAATAAAGTACTATCGGCATTCTACGGCTTTTCGGACGTTTTTTAATGAACAGGTTATACTGTTTGAATAATTCATCCTTTTTGGACATATAGTCCAGCCCTTCCGGAAGCATATCGTTAGGAAGCGTGAACCAGCCCGGCCAACGATCATTGCTCAGACGGTTCTGTATTTCTCTTTTAAGCTCGCTCCTTCTTGCCTGCGGATCCGTCGTGTAATAAAAATCACTGAGATATTTTTGAACGGCAGGATTATTTATTGTTTTGTCCAGAACTTCAGCAATATTATGGTCGCGAAATTCGTTTACCTGCTCAGGATTATTTTTTGCAACATAAAGCTGATAATCAAGCTCATCAAATCCGATTGCGCTTTCAAATACAGTAACTGCAATCACCAGCGTAAAGGCGGCAAACATCCATATCAGGCCGGGTTTGTAGCGAGTGAAGTGTCCTATACCAAGAACAAAGCCTGCCAGTACCAAACCATCCAGCCATGCGACAAACCACGGCACAAATGAGAACCCCATCTCGACCGGCTCAACTCCCCTGGCTCCGCCGAAATATATCCAGTATGCCAATTGCGGAGATGCGCAGAGAGTAACTGCAATAAAACGCGACCGAAATCGCAAAGGCCTGCACGCTACCGCGAAACAGCTTATCAACAGACAAATCGCAAAACCAGGCAAATTCGCAAGAATAATAACCTCAAGTATAAGTGGAAGGCTGTATTCGAAGCTCATAAGCTGTGATATCAAGACGGGCACAATCGATAAAATACCCATCAAAAGACCTAACACCAGAATCTGCCATGGATACTCGAAGATGCTTATACCTGTAACAAGGGACTGGTCAAGACGCCAGAAAGCATGTGTTGCCACTGCTTCGATTTCAAATGAAAAGAATGAGCCGGTGGCAATTTTCGACCAGAAAAGACATGTTACGCCGTAAATACCTATAGTAAGAAACCAGCTTCTCTGAACATTACGATGACTGTAATGTAAAGTCGGACCAGAAGTCAAAAATGACTTAGTAACTACTATCTGTGACTTTTCTGTCTGGTTACTTTCCATAATCTCGTGTCTCGTCTTCTGTGAATAGCGGTCATTAATTTATGATTTTCCCAGGCTTATATCCTGTGCGGATTCACTATTCACCATCCACTATCCACGATTTATGTTCCTTCGCCGCTGGATGCCAAATACTCGATCTGCTCGTCAGTGAGTTTATCAATTTGTATTGACATCGATTTGAGCTTCAGTGTGCTCACTTTATGCTCAATTTCCGGCGGTACATCATGGACTGCGACAGACAATTTGTCCTGGTTTTTAATAACATACTCAGCTTGCAGCGCTTGTGTCGAGAAACTCATATCCATGACACTCGCAGGATGTCCCTCTGCCGCGGCAAGATTAATCAGACGTCCTTCGGCAAGAAGATATACGCGATTGTTATTCTTAAGTACATATTCATCGACGCAATGACGCACGTTTGTTATGACTTTCTTGCTCAGCTTTTTCAATGCAGGTATATCAATCTCAACATTGAAATGGCCGCTATTGGCTACGACTGCTCTGTCTTTCATCAATTTGAAGTGCTCTGCACGCAGAACATTTTTATTGCCGGTAAGAGTCAGGAACAAATCGCCGATTTTGGCAGCTTCTGCCATCGGCATCACTGAAAAGCCATCCATAGATGCTTCGAGCGCCTTGATGGCATCAACTTCAGTAATAATAACAATCGCTCCCATTCCTCTGGCACGCATAGCGAAGCCCCGTCCGCACCAGCCGTAACCGGCAACAACAATTCTCTTGCCTGCCATAAGGAAATCCGTCGCCCGGATAATGCCGTCAACTGTCGATTGCCCTGTGCCGTAACGATTATCGAATAAATATTTTGTAGCGGCGTCGTTCACCGCGATAACCGGAAATTTCAACTTTCCTTCGTTGGCCATCGCTCGTAAACGGATAACACCGGTTGTCGTCTCCTCCATACTGGCAATAATTCTGCCGGAATCTTTCTTTCTGCTTGTATGAAGCTCATTTACAAGGTCTGCGCCATCATCAAATGTTATAACCGGCTCATGGTCGATAGCTGCATGGATATGTTTATAATAAATAGCGCGATTTTCACCGCATATCGCATAAACGGGTATCTTAAAATCCTTAACAAGCGAAGCAGCTACGTCATCCTGGGTGCTGAGCGGATTTGAAGCGCAAAGAACAAGGTCGGCTCCGCCGGCTTTTAATGTTCTCGCCAAATTAGCTGTTTCTGCTGTAACATGCAGACAGGCAGATACTTTTTTGCCTTTCAAAGGTTTGGCTTTCTCGAATCTTTCCCGAATCGACGCCAAAACCGGCATATCATTATCAGCCCAGATTATTCGTTTCTTTCCACCTTCTGCCAATGATAAATCTGCTACATCATATTTCATTTATATAACCCTTTCAATTATTGCGCAAGAATTGGGATTATAATGCCAATCCATCGAATTTGCAATATTTAATTCTATAAATCACATATATTTACGATTGACTCTGCAAAATTAAATGTAATTTTCACAAAGAAAAATCAGTTTTTTATAGGATTTTTAAAACTTTTTGTTAACTTGCTCGTAATAAAAGTCAAAAAAACATTGGTTTTTACAGAAAGTGAGTTGAATCATGACAAAATCAGGAACAGGTTTAATCATCGCAGTTTTAACATCTTTATTGATTTCAAGCAATGCTTATGCCGCCTCCGGGCAAGAATACTGGCCTAACTGGCGAGGCCCGGATAATACCGGCGCAGCTAAAAATGCTAATCCGCCTATAAAATGGAGCGAGACAGAAAATATCAAATGGAAAGTCGAAGTACCCGGTGCAGGATTATCCACACCAATTGTATGGGAGAACAAGATTATCTTTCTGACCGCTATTGAAACCGATGTTAAAAGTACACCAGCCGCTGCACCTGCTGCTGACACACAAGCCAGAGGAGGACGAGGCGGAAGAGGCGGCGGTATGAGTTCATCTCCGGCAAACGAATACAAATTCGACATAGTTTGCCTGGATCGCGAAACAGGAAAAACCATATGGCAAAAAACAGCCATCCAGACCCTGCCGCATGAAGGACATCAGCAAACAGGAAGTTTTGCATCCAGTTCTGCCGTAACAGATGGCAAACGTATCTGGGCAGGTTTCGGCTCTCGCGGCGTATATTGCTATGATATGGACGGAAATCAAATTTGGAAGAAAGACTTGGGCAAAATGAGAATGCTCATGGGATTCGGAGAAGGAAGCTCCGTTGCTCTCGCTGGTGACGCTATAATCGTCCAAATGGATCAGGAAGACCAATCAGTTATATATGCTCTCAACAAAGAAAGCGGCGAAATCCTCTGGCAGAAAAACAGAGATGAACCGACATCTTGGGCGACCCCCCTTGTTGTCGAAGTGGATGGAAAATTACAGGTTGTGACAAGCGCCACAAATTTTGTGCGCTGTTATGATGTCAAAACAGGTGATGTTATCTGGCAGTGCAGCGGCCAAACAAGAAATGTAATTCCCTCTCCGGTTCGATATTTAAATACTGTTATTTGCACAAGCGGCTACAGCGGCAATAAAATACAGGCTATTGAACTTGGCAGAACAGGTGACTTGAGCGGAACAGACGCGATAAAATGGGAATCCAGCAGCAGGACTACTCCTTATGTCCCGTCACCATTATTATATGGCGAAAGGTTTTATGTACTGGCGAATAACAGAGCAATTTTGTCCTGCTATAACGCAAAAACAGGAAAACCGTATTATGAATCGCAAGCCATTGAAGGAGCAGGAGGATATTATGCTTCTCCCGCAGGAGCGGCAGACAGAGTTTATTTGGCTTCCCAGAACGGCCTTACTGCAGTTATCAAAAATTCCGACACCTACGAGGTCCTGGCGGCAAATAAGCTCGACGACCAGTTCGACGCATCACCCGCATTCGTTGATAATCAGATTATCCTGAAGGGACATAAATATATTTACTGTATCGCGGAAAAATAACATAGAGAATGATTGTTAGCGGCTAAAAATCTCAATCGGGCTCATTTCTCAGATTTTTTCTATTTTAAACTGAACTTTTGCAAAAATGAGAAAAGGCATACTTTGGAAAGAAAAAATTCATTTCACAATTTTTTCTTTCTAAACATAACATATTACTTATTAAAGAGTTATGCAAATAGTAATTTATTATTTTAAGAAAATCGTTCATCGATTTTCTTAAATAATATATGCCTTTTCTCATTTTTGCAAAACTCTTACTTAAAAATATATTACAGCTTAAAATCGCGGTGCATAAAGTTTGAATTGCATAATTTGACCAAAACGCTATAATCTACATAAAGTTGTGGGATTTGATTGCAAGTTCTGGTTCCCGCTCCCACAATATAGGCGGAAATCTAATAAAATGGCAATAAAACAACGACCATCAGAATGATGTGCTGAAAAGGCAGAAAAATAAGAGAATAAAGTGAAATTTCAGGTTTTTAAGAACGGCAGTATAGTTAAAGATTTTGCATTGAGCGGAGCTTATCTTTTCGGAGGTGATGGAATCGGCATTAGACGTGCCCAGATTACATTTCAGGACGGTTTTATACTTTGTAAAAAGGCAAATCTTGAAACAGCGGGATTGGCGCTGCTCTGGCCGATAGAGGGCTTCGGAAAAGTACTCCTGCCGACAACCTGTCTGCCGGAGAGAGAAAGACCTTACAATTTGAATGTCGAGATAACACGTGCAAAACTGATGCAAATCGTTAATAAACGAGAAGACTGGTCATTTTTCAATAGTATTAAGGGCATGTCAGAGCTTTCTGAAGAAGCCCATGATTTTTTTATAAGGGCAATTCAAAACATCTCTGATCCGCCTGCGGCGTCGAAACTGGCGGATGAAGCGCTTAACAGGGCTATTGAACTATCTGAAAAACTTGCAATAAAACAGGCTGAGCTGCTCTTTCACACAAGGACAAAGAGCCATGGTTTCGGCAGAGGCTGTTTTAGCTGCAAAATCGATCCGATGGAAATTGACAATCCTCTGTACATTGAAAAGCTGCTCGGATTGTTCGGCTCTGTAACCATCCCGATTAACTGGGCACAAATCGAATCGGAAAAGGGGCATTATAATTTTTCCAAAATCGATGCCTGTATAGAAGTTCTTGTTAAAAAGAAGCTGCCTCTCAGTGCAGGCCCGCTATTGTGTTTCTCGGAAGAATATTTGCCGGCATGGCTGCTCAACGGAAATGAGAGCTTTGAGAAAATCAGGGAAACCGCTTACCAGTTTGTTACTGAGATTGTCGGACGCTACAGCAATATTATTCGGGCATGGTACACAATAAGCGGTCTGAACGCATTCAATCATTTCGGTTTCAGATTCGAACAGATTCTCGAAATGACTCGCGCTGCAAATATGGCTGTGAAACAGGCAAGCGACAGGGCTATAAAAATAATCGAAATATCAAATCCCTGGGGTGAATATTACACAACTTCACACAACAGCATTCCGCCTTTGGTGTATATGGATATGGTAGTACAAAGCGGCGTGAACTTCGATGCGTTCGGTTTGCAGATGAGATTTGGAAAAGATAAAGCAGGCATGCATACGAGAGACATGATGCAAATATCAGCTATTCTCGATACGTTCGCTCCCATAGCAAAGCCTATATACATAACATGCGTCGAAGTACCAAGTCAAAATGGTGATGGCGAAAATGACGGAAACCTGGCTGGAATATGGCATGATAAATGGAACCAGAAACTCCAGGCAAAATGGATCAACCAGTTCTTCCAGATAGCTTTGAGCAAGCCGTTCGTCAATTCCGTTACTTACTCGAACCTCATCGATACACATGACAGTGTAATTGTCAACAGCGGCTTATTAACAGACCAGCTTGAGCCGAAGGAATCTTATCACGCTCTGAAAGATTTATCGGATGGTGTTTTCAGCCGGTAGGTAATTAAATGAAAAAGGAGTGACGCTGTATATATGATGGATTGCAGGCAAAACAGGATTCAATCGTTCGCATTTGTTATAAGCGCATTTGCAGCGCTGTGTTTTGCATTTTATTTTGCGCCAAATCTCGTTCATTCTGCTTCGCATGCAGATGCCGCTCGGGTGGACAAACAAATCAATCCGAACACGGCGGAGATTGAAAGTTTAGTCAGACTGCCTGACATCGGCTTTGCACGGGCAGAAGCAATTATAGAATATCGGAATAGTTTTACGCAAAATAATATCGGAAGAAGAGCTTTTGAAACTCCTGACGATTTACAAAATATACATGGCATCGGCCCGAAAACAGTACAAAATATGAGAGAATTACTCAGGTTTGAATAATAAAATATGTCACTTTGTGTGAAAACACTTGCAGAACGCTGAAAGTTTAAAATTTTGGATTTGAGATTTATAATTTGTTTGGAATTTAGAGTTTAGGATTTTGAATTTTAATAATATGGCAGAATGGGAAATAAATAAACCGATAGGACAATGCTCCGGAAGCGGCAAAACGATACAATATGGTGAAGAATACTTCGGCGCCCTTGTGCAAAGCCCGGAAGGTCTGAAAAGATGTGATTTCTGCCAGGACTACTGGCAAAGCGCAAAGCCGGAGGTGTTCTGCTTCTGGAAAACGAAATTGCCTAATCCCGACCAGAAGAAACGGATTTTCGTAGATGATAATATGCTGATGGCTTTTTTCGAGAGGCTGGCAAACGAGACTGAGCAAGAGAAAATTAATTTCCGTTTTGTCCTTGCGCTTATCCTGATGCGAAAAAGATTTTTCAAATACGATGAAACAAAAAACGTCGATGATAAAGAAATCTGGCGATTAAGAGTTGTTGGGGATTCTACTAAAGAAAAGGTCGATGTAATAAATCCCCATCTCAACGAAGAGCAAATCGAGCAGCTTTCGAACCAACTCGGCGAAATTCTCCAAACAGATTTATAAAAAATGAGAAAAGAACAAATGAGCATAAGAACACAAGGACATAAATGTAGGATGAGCTTCAGCCCATGCTGTGGAGTACTTTGTGCCGTAATAGTATTTTTTCTTTCCGGCTGCGCAGGCACAATAACGAAGCCGCTGTCAGTATGTCCGGGTAAAAGCAATGCCGCCGAAGCCCTGGACGCGCTGCAGTCTCAGTCACAAAACAAGATTCCTCTTTTCGCACGCGGCAATTGCAGTATTAAATACTATGAAAATAACGAGGAGAAAAAACAGCACCTTTCGATAAAAGTTTTTCTGATTAAGCCGCCATCTGAAATTTATATACAGGCAAGCGCAGGTGTTGTTGATAAAGCCGTTGTTCTCGGCTCGAACGCGAAGGAATTCTGGCTGGAAGCGAAACCAGAACAAATAAGCAAGTACTGGTGGGGACTCTGGTCAGAGCAAAATCACGATGCCGGAATAATGATTAATCCGAGAACCTTGCTCGAAGCGCTCGGTATAGCTGAAATCGATACAGATGAGGAGGGCTGGTCATTATCTAACGAAGGCGCTTTCGACGTGCTTACTAAAACCTCACAGAACGCAACTATCAAAAAAATATACATTTATTGCTGCGACTACAGGATAAGAAAAATAGAGTATTTTGATAATCATGGCGTACCTTCAGCCGTTGCTCAGCTGGATGATTACAGGGAACTGTCGCAGGGATTATTCATTCCCTTTAAAATAGTTATCAATTCGATGAGCGAAATTATAGAAGATTCCTTAGTTGTGAATTTAACTCTCGAATCCGTAAAGCCGGCAACTGAAAAGCAGCAGAAGTTTTCCATCGTCCGCTCTCAGCCGAAGGGATTTGACCACATCTACCGTGTCATCAACGGCCAACCGATTGAACAATAAGGTGCCTGAACCGCCTAAAGTTAAAAGTGTCTAAAGTTAATCTTATTGTATTATAGCTCCAAATATTTTTAACACTCCCAAAATTAGCTATTTTGGTTATTTTTCTTAAGGTAAAATCCATAAATCATGTGTCTTATGTTTGACAATGGTCATTGTTTTATTGAAAAGGTGTCAGAGTGTTGGAAGATAAGCTGCTTATCTGGAAACTAAATCGAGGCAGTAAGGAAGCTCTCTGCCGGATATACGAGAAGTACAGAGATAATCTTGTGCGAATCGCCGCAGGTCTTGTGAATGATGTGAGCGCCGCTGAAGACGTCGTTCAGGAAGTTTTCCTGGCTCTGGTTCATTCTGCCGGCAAACATGAAATAAGAAAGAACCTGAAAGGATATTTGACATCCTGCGTTGTTAATAAAATCCGAAACTTGAGCAGAGAAAAAATTATGCTGGATTCCGTGAGTATAGATGAAGTTGAACCAGCGGCATCGAATCTCAAAACGCCGGACGAATTTCTTGCAGGTGACGAGATTTCTCAAAAACTGTACAAAGCTCTTTACCAATTGCCTTATGAACAAAAAGAAGCTGTAATTCTGCACATACAGGGAAAATTGAAATTCAGGGAAATAGCAGAAATGCAGGGTATTTCAGTAAAGACGGTCTTGAGCAGATACAATTACGGACTAAACAAACTGCGAGCATTATTGAATAGTGAGGTAGAAAAATGAAATCCGCAGAATATATAAAAAGATTAATTGAAAACGCGAAAATAAAAATAAATCCGGAAGTTAAACAAGCCGCTTTAAAGCGGCTCATTAACGAACTGGAGCAAACTAAAAATATAAATTCGGCGAAACTCAAGCCGGATACAGGGAGAATATTTATGAACAGCAGAATAATGAAACTGGCCACAGCGGCGATAATAATTATTATAGTATCAGTCGGCATAAATCATTTCAGTGGACCAATAAATTTTACAAGTGTCGCCTGGGGTCAGATAGTAAAAAATATAGATGATATAAATTATTTTCATTATTATGAAATAGAAAATCGTGAAGGTAGTTTACCTTCTATACGTGAAGGTTGGTATTCAAATAAAAAAATAAAAAGCATTAGTTGTAGTGGAAGTCAGGGAGCAAATCAGATTATTGATGATGGTAAAACAGTAAAGTATTTTGATCTGCACAATAATGTTACGGTTCTCAACTCTTCTGATATTCAGAGATTTGGTAATATTTATGAAGTTTTAACAGATGGATTGTTCTCTGCGGTCTATTCTCAATTCGAGGATAAGGCTCCAACGCTTATTGGTGACGACTTTTTAATTTTTGACTTTGAACCTCCTGCAGATACCGATTGGATTGAGAAAATATCTGTTACTGTCGGCAGAAATTCGCTTACACCTATACAAATAAAAACATACTACAAAACCGAACAATGGTATAGTATTAATCAATTACTAATTTTTGATTATGAAGAACCACAAAAGGAAGCGGCGTTTTTTGAACCACCTACAGAGATTAAAGCTCCTAACGGAATTGGACGCGTTATTCTCGGAGGCGAAGAGGTCGAAATTGACATTATTGATGCACCCGGGATAAAAAAAGCGATTGTAAGATTACATACTAAATTTGATGGGCCGTCGGAAGATTTACCGATACCGTATCGTGATAGATACGAGCTTATAGGCCAACCGATGTACTTTATGGAGATAACATTTATTCTTGATAATGGGTATGTAAGCAATACTGCAAAAGATTGTCCGCTCTGGCTGGATCAGGGAGTAAAGGCCGCTTTGGGAAATGAAGAAGTCTGGCCGGACAAAATATACCGTAATATAAGGTACACACCTGTATTAAGGGCAACTGATAAGCAAGATGAATTTATTCTTGAACTAAGCTGCTGGCTTAGGACGAAACAACCTGAACCATAGAAATATTGCAAATTTTTGCTTTCTAAGGCCGGGCTGGTTTAGCTCGGCTTTTTTTTGAAATTTCCGAAGATTATAAATTTACACTTAGGATTTTTTTGATATTTTCGATTGTTTTTTGTGTGGCACCCTGGTTATTTTTAATTACTCGTTGACCATTCTGTGCGATTTTTTGTGCATATGTCGGATCGCTGAGGCATTTTCGCATCGCTTCGAGAAGTTCATTTTTATCCTGCACTAAAATAGCGCCGTTATTTTTAAGAAGGTCATCGACAGTTTGTTTGAAGTTAAAAGCATGTGGACCGAACATTGTGCATTTTCCGAGAGCCGCCGCTTCCATCATATCCGAACCGCCCATCGGAACAAGTGACCTTCCCACAAATATTATTGTCGCAAGGCTGTAAAATTTCCGCAGGTCACCCATTGTGTCACCGAGTAGAACGACAGATGATGGATGATGGACGAGGGATGAATTTGTGCTGTGTGCCGCGTTCTGTGTTCTGTGTTCTACTTTTATCTTGCTGTAGCGCAGGCATTCAAAGCCATTGTTAATAATGAGTTGTGCCACTTCATCGAATCTTTCAGGTTTGCGGGGAACAATAATAAGCGTCAGATTTTCGTATTTTTTCTGCTGTTGTAACTGCTTATAAACATCGAGTATGATTTCCTCTTCGCCCGGACCAGTGGCGCCTGCAATCCATAATTGGGTTTTGTTTCCAATTTCAAGTTGAAGCTGTGCCGCGAGCGTATTTGAGCCTTCGACTTTGTCACTTACCTGTGCAGTATCGTATTTCAGCGAACCTGTGACAATGACATTATTTTCCGGTACGCCGATTTGTTTAAAGCGGCCTGCGTATTCCTCAGTCTGAGCGAGTGCAAGGTCAATTTTGGAAAAGACTCCTTTTACAAGAGGTTTTATTTTACTGTATCTTGAAAAACTTCTGTCACTTATCCTGCCATTTACTATTACAACAGGAACGTTCAGTTTATTTGCCGTGTTTACATAGTTCGGCCAGACTTCAAGTTCCATTAAAAGGCAAATCGCGGGATTTATGTTCCTGAACGCCCGGCGCATCACCCATGAAAAATCGAAAGGAAAATAAATTATTTTATGCTCGCTTCCGAAAATTGCATTTGCTCTCGCCTGTCCCGTATCTGTTGTCGTACTGATAACAATTTCCAAATCACTGAATTTATTTTGCAGCTCTTTTACAACGGTCTTTGCGGCGTTCACTTCACCTACACTTACCGCATGAATCCAGATGCACTTTTTCTCAGGATTATTCCGTCTGATTTTCCCGAATCTCTCACCCCAGCCGCAGCGATAGCGATTGTGCCTGACGGCGCGATATATCACAACGGGACTATAAAGCATCCCGGCGATTACATATAAAAAATCAAGAATAAACTTCATCCAGGCAATCCTGCAAAAACAGAAAAATCAATTTTACAGGGGATAATGATATGTTTAAAAATCGGCGATGTCAAATAATTGCCAGATTATAAAAATATGAGTTGCTGATGCCAGGAGCAATGAACATTGAAATAACAGTTAATTTATATTGGTCTGCTGATGCCGGTCTAACTTTATTCTTCTTTAATAAACACTTTACTATAATCAATATAATTTACAGTTCCATCGAAATTCAAATCCGCGCCGGAGCAGTTCCAGTTGAGCCAATCGCATTCATTAAGCCATTGATTTGTAAGCAGCTTCAGGTCGAAAATATCTACTGAGCAATCCCTGTTTAAATCACCTTCAGGCCATGGATTGTTTGCATCGCCGCAAGTTGGCATTGAAGGAGGCAATATATAAAGGTCGTTAACATCAAAACCCAATACTGCTCTTTGGGTATCCAGAATGACATTATCAAAAGGAGTATCGGCAATATCCCACGTTTCTATTTCCATTGTTGCTACAAGGAAATTACTGCCGAATACGCCATCCAAAGTAATCAGCTCGCCTGTAACTTCATCGACTATAGAAATATCCTGAACACCCAAAGAAGCATTTAGATAGACCAGGTTGTAACCATTCAAAGTCGGTACTATAAGACGATCGATTCTATATCCGAGAATTTCAACCGATTCACCTTCGCCTATTCCTCCGACCGGCATACTGTAGTCCGGTTCACGAATTGGTACTCCATTTGAGTCGAACAATCCCAAATTCACGGCTTGAGAAACAGAAATTAAACTTATTGAGCCGCCTGTATCAAATAAAAACGTTCCTGAACTCGAATTGTTTCCATCTTCGATAGTAATATTATCAATCACAGGATTGTAAGCAAGCACCGGCAATGGCGGGATTTGCCTGGGATCATTCGGCATGACATATTTTTCGAATCGTATTGGTACTTCAAAATCGACAGCAGGAATGGATGAATCATTAGGTTCTTTAATCCGGGCGGTAAAATACTCCAGAGAACTTGGTGCACGAGTATTGAAAACTACTGTTTTGCCAAACATTACGGGCATGCCGAGAAGGTCATAAGGTTCAGAAAGAAGGTCATCAGAAGCATTATTCTGTCTGACCATAACTCGATAAGGGCCATTCAGCATATAATGCGACTGGTCTTCCGGATTCGGATCGTCATAATCAGCAACTCCTATATGCAAAGGTTCGGATACATCAAAATACTCCTCGCCGGCAACACCAGGGTCCACATATTGACCATTTGGATCAATTTCAATATCCATATATGTCGCTGTTTCTTTAGATAACATTATGCTTGAAACGCCCGTATCAAGAAAAGCCCAGTTTATATCAAAATCTGCCGTATCCGCTTCGAGGTTTTCTCCAAATAAATCATCAAAATCGAAGTCAAAAATATCGTCAAAGTCAAAAATATCATCCCAGATATCGTCCCATGGATCATCAGAGCCTCCTGTCGGCTCTAAAGGAGGTCCGTTAGGCTCTCTTTTTAAAATGAATAAAATACGGGGGATGTCTAAGGCGGCCTCGAATGTACCATCAATATTAAAATCGTTTGAATCTGCAAAAGAGACTTCAGCAAATGAAGGTAAAATAAACAGACCAAAGCAAATTATCTTTATGATGCTAAAGTTCTTAAACATCACTAATCACTCCTAATCAATATATGTCAGCGGCTTATCTATATATATAGTAACATTATAGCACAGATTTATAACGAACTGATGTAAAATATTAAAATCGAGCCTTAATATAACTAAACATCGCCCACTCAGTCCGATAATTATTCAAAGTAAAAAACGTCCGATATTGGCTATGTTCTTGACTAATCGGTTTTTATTGTGTAAAAACGATAGATATTTTGGGCTTTATTTTGACTATTGCTATTAAAGATTGTATAAAAGTACGTATACGTAACCTAACAATATGAATTTGTAGGTAAGCGGTTTAACAATTTTTATAAAACATCAAGTTGTAGAGCAAAAAACGGTGCAGTTAGTATCATTTTTGTTGATTGTTATGTCGAATCAGTAAGTTCTGCATCTGATACATAATATGATGTTGAGAGATCAGAATGATTTTATTCTGATAGAATTGTAAAAATTTCAAAAATCACATTGAGGGTAAAACTTATGAAACTGAATGAAAAATCACGAACAAAATCCCTGAGGATACTTATTATTTCCTTTTGTTGCGCTGTAATGTTATTAAGTCTTATTCAAGGAAGCAGTGCTATGGCCCAGGGAGCTGCCCGCGGCGGTCGCGGCGGCGTTGGATTCGGTGGTGGACGCGGTGGACAGATGGCTACGCCCGCAGATGGGAAATTCGCCGTAACTGTTCAAGAAGCTGCAAATGGAAGTGTCAAACTCAATCCGGCTTTACCAGAAGACGGTAGAGTAGCTGCAGGTACCGTGCTAACATTAACAGCTACTCCCGATGAAGGCTATGTCCTTGATTGTAGTTATCATTCTGGTTTAGGCGGTGGTATGTTTGCCGCAAATGTTGAATATCCAGATCCTGAGATTAAAATAACTGTTGACAAGAATATGACAATCGGAGCTTCGTTCATTAAAGTATCAGAAGTAACGAATCTCAACATAATTAATAATGTCAACTATGCCAAGCCTGGTAAAAAGCAATTAAAATACGATGTATTCTCACCCAAAGGAGTCAAAAATCTGCCTTGTATAGTTATAATTCACGGCGGCGGATGGACTTCAAATTGCGAAGACGTAATGCGCGGTCTCGGTCGTGAACTTGCTAAAGACGGCAAGTATGTTGCTATAAGCATTGATTATCGCTGGGCACAAACAGTTGACGGTGATGAAAAGCCAAACACAATGGCAAATCTAATTGAAGATTGCTATGGCGCAATTGCTCATATCCAGGAACATGCAAGCGAATACAGCGTAGATCCGACGCGTCTTGCAGTTACAGGTGACAGCGCAGGCGGCCATTTATCAGCTGCTGTAATCAATATGGTTGACATGATTGGTGATGAAGGCTTCGGAGTAAAACCAGGCGTTTTCCAGTATAAACCAACCTATATGCCAAAAGATAAAACAGTTGAACAGGTACGCAAAGAAATAACCGCTGCGATTAAGGCCGCTGCTCCAAGCTATGGTGTTTTTGCTAACTTGAATACCTATTCCAATGACCCTGCCGCTGACCGGTCATGGACTGAAGCCGTTTCCCCAATCAACCATATTCCGGATGTAAAAGACAGAGCAGTTCCACAATTTCTTACACGCGGAACAAATGATTCTCTTATCAGGCATGAAAATGTCCAGGCGTATGCCGAGGCGTTAAAAGCCAAAGGTCAGATTGTCGAATATTTGCAGCCTGAAGGCGCAAGCCACGCATTTTTCGACTGGAAAGTGGATACGCGCACAAAAGCTACTTTTGCCCAATACGGTGTACCTTATGCTGCGAAAATGAAAGATTTCTTCGACACTGTCTATTACCCGAAAAAATAAAGCATACCATCAGGAATATAACTTTGATAATGATATTATATAAACATGAAATCATAACACACGTATCTATAACATTTTAAGGATATAAATATGAAAGATGAATATATAAATCATAATTGTCTAACAAGACGAAATTTCTTAGGAGGTGCAGCCACTTTAGCAGCTTTTACAATCGCACCTAACTATCTTCTCGGTAACAGTGGAGAACAGAAAAAAAACAAGCCTAATTCTGTTTTTGATGGCGTTCGCATTGGTGTGATAACTTATAGTTACCGAGGAGTTGAAAGCACGGCAGAAGGCACACTTGCAGCAATTGTTAAGTGTGGTCTTAGCGAGGTTGAGCTTATGAGTGATCCTGTAAATAATTATGTCGGTCTCGGTGGCGGCAGCGGCGGTTTTGGTATAGGTATGATGAGAGGAGGTAGAGGTGGTACCAGAGGTGAGACGCCTCAAGAAGTTCAGGAATCAGAGAAATCGCAAACCAGATCAATTCTGGATGTCCCAATTTTGAAGTTTGAGGAACTTCAGAAGATGTATAATGATGCCGGTGTCAATATACATATCGTTAAGTTTGATTCAGTGGCCAGAGAAACTTCGGAGGATGTGATTAACAAATATTTCGAGGCTGCTAAAGCTCTTGGTGCAAATGCTGTTACAATGGAACGTTCAGAAGAGGCAGCCAAGAAGCTGGCGCCTTATGCTGAAAAACATGAAATATGGATTGCTTTCCATAATCACACAAACAACTATCCCAGGATGGATAAAGAAGATGATCCTATTTTGTCTTATGGAAAATACATAGGTTTCAATTTTGATACGGGACATTATTTTGCAGGTAGTGGAGGTAAAAGCCCCATTCCAGTTATCGAAAGATACCATGAACGCATTGTAAGCCTGCATTTGAAAGACAGAACCGCTGAAGGAGGAAATTTACCCTGGGGCCAGGGAAATACTCCTATAAAAGAAATTCTTCACTTAATGAGAGAGAAGAAATGGAAATTCCCGGCTGATATAGAACTCGAATACCGAGTTCCTGAAGGTTCGGATGCTGTAACTGAAGTAACCAAATGTGTGCAATATTGCAGAGATGCCCTTGCATCCTAAATAAAATGTTGAATCAATAAAACATATAAAAAAGGACTTCTTTTTGTACAAATATTTAGGGAAGCTTTTCGTGAATCTGTTTTGGTTAATTTAAATTCAGACAAATTTGAGCGTTTTAATATATCAACACACTTCAATTGTTATTTATTTTCAGGAGGTTCAGTTATGGAAAAGTTCAAAAAAATATTGTTGATTTGTATTGTTGCCTTGCTGTCTCTGGCGATGGCGGCAAGCGCCCAGGATGCTCCAGCGGCCGGAGGTCGTGCTATGGGCGGAATGGGAATGGGTGGTGCGGGAGCAGGCAGAGGCATCACAACTGATCGTGGAATGACTGGCATGTTCGGCCGTCGGGGGGGCTTCAATGCAGAATCCATTAGCGCAGCAGTAACAGCTATCGAAGAACAGATTAGTGCAATTAAGAAAGTCATAGCAGAAGCTGCTGAACAAACTGATGCGGCAGGTACAGCAGGCGGTGCTCGAGGTACAAGAGACGCTGGTGGTGGAACAACAGGTGTCGGAGGTGTAGATTTCCAGGCTATAATGGCTGCTATACAGGAAAGAACAGCAAAGGTTCAGGAAGCAGCAAAGATTATTGCCAATCAATGTTTAGTTCTTGACAATACACCTCTTCAGACGGAAGTTACAGAACTTCAGGCAGCATTGACACAAGCGAATGCTGAAGGAGCTAAAGAGACAGCCGCTTTAATTCAGGCTATGATTACTGCGCGTCAGGAAAAAGCACAGAAACAGGGAATCAATATCCGTGGTGCGCGCGGCGGCACACGCACTGGTGGCGGCATGGGTGGCCGTGGTGGCAACTATACACCTCCTCCGGGTGGTTTTCAATATAGTGATTAACACAAATAATCAATTATGCTGATATAACTATTTGCTCATAGAAGTAGCATTTAGTGCATTAATCTTATTCAAAAATCAAGGAGCATAGCTATGAAAGAAAAGAAAAAAGCTGGCAAAGAAATTAAAATGACCAGAAGAAGTTTTATGGGTGTCGGTGCCGCATTTGCAGCTTTTACAATAGTGCCTCGACATGTTCTGGCAGGTTCAGGCCAGCAGGCACCAAGTGACAAAGCCAATATCGCAGGTGTGGGTGTAGGTGGACAGGGCGGCGGAGATATTCGCGGCTGTGGAAACGAGAACATTTATGCACTCTGTGATATCGACGAAGTTAAGGCAGGCCCAACATTTGCGCAATACTATACCGGCACGAATGGCACGAAATTGTACAAAGATTTCCGAAAAATGTTTGATAAAGAAGCAGACAACATTGATGGAGTAATATGTGGCACTCCAGACCATATGCATGCTTCTGTGGCTATATGGGCGATGGAGCGTGGTATTGGGGCCTATGTTGAGAAACCTCTTACACAGAGTGTATGGGAAGCACGATTATTGAAAAAAGCTCAACAAAAATACCCGAATGTTGCTACCCAGATGGGTAATCAGGGATATTCTGCTGAAGCAACACGTTTAGCCGCTGAGATGATCTGGAACGGTGACTTTGGTGAAATAACCGATGTTCATGCATGGTATACAGGCAACTTTGCTCGCGGGATAGTAACATGGCCGGAACCTGAGCCGATACCTGAGACATTGCAATGGGACCTTTTCACTGGTCGGGCGAGAGAACATACATACAGTTCAAAAATTCATCCATATCAATGGCGTGGATTCCTGGAATATGGTACACATATGATTGGCGACTGGGGCATCCATGTCCTTGGGCCGGCGAATCTTGGACTGGGTCTTAGTTATACCTATCCGACAAGTGTGACATGCATTGAAGTATCAGGAGTCAATCCAGTTACATATCCGGATTATACCTGTATTTATGAATTTCCGGAGCGTGCCCATCCAACAAAAGCCGGCCAAAAAATGCAGCCGGTAAAAATACACTGGACCGAAGGTGAGAAGGCAAGAAACTCATTGGCACCTGTACCTGAAGGCATGAGTGCAAGTGATTTCGCAAGATATAATGAGGTTCTCTACGGCACGAAAGGCATACTGGGTACAAGCGGTCGCGGCGAAAGCCTCAGTCCTGTACCTCGTAGCAGTACCATAGTTAAACCGCCAGAGGTATTACCACGTGTTAGAAATGGACATATTGGAGAATGGCTCACTTCACTCAAGGGTGGACCTAAATCTTTATCCAACTTCAGCAACTCTGCACCATATGCCGAATGGATGCTTCTTGGTACAATAAGCTGGCGTTTCCCGAATGAGAAACTTATGTGGGATGGTGAGAACCTTCGCTTCAAAAATAATGATAAGGCTAATGAATTTATCAGGCCTTATATGCGCAAAGGCTGGGAGCTCGAAGATATTACCCTTTAGTTAAAATTACAGGGTGGTCTATTAGATCAAACTATCTTTCATATTCCGCCGCAATTATATGGGTATAAATTTGTATAAGAACTTATCCACCGAATGTGGGCGTGTAATGCTTTAACCGCCTTCGAATATTCTTCACTATTTATAAGCCATGCTCATTAGTAACCTGGCTGTTCGACTCGAAAAAGAGATTGAATTGGATATCGAAGCAATGAAAACTACCAATGCTCACGAAGCAGATTTACTGATAAACAAAAAGTATAGAGCCGGCTGTGAAGTCGATATCTAATTTAGTATAGAGCTATCTCTTAGACTATATTACCAAGAAACTGGTCATACATGGCGGCCATTCCTGGCAGGTAGGTAAACTTGGAAAACTAACTTCTCAATATATTTATGATATGAAAATCCTTATTGAAAAAATAGGACAGGGCAGTGCTTAAACAACAAAAGCATCCTCGTCGATGCCTTTTCTTGATACTAACCTCAGATATGGAACTGCAACTATTATGTGGAACAAAGAGGCCGCTGAAAAGTATGCTAACTCGCTTCATTACAAATAGGATACTTTTAATCCTTACAGTGTAGATATTATGCATGTTTGCTGATAGTAAGAAAATATATAAACTAATCCATTGAAAAGTGATTATAGACGGGAAAAAAAGGGATTAATATGAAATCAAAAAGAACTGCCGAGAAAGTCATTGGGCATTATGCTTTGAAATATAAATTCTGTTATATCCTTATTGCTTTAATTTATTTTTTGTTATTAACAAAGTCTTCATATGCCCAAAGATCACAAATAAATTACAGCATTGAGCCGACATACGAATATGTCTATTCTGAACAAATGATTAAAGGCGGCGATGAATATAATCTTTTTACACGGATTTACCTGCCTGAAGGTGATGGTCCGTGGCCTGTTGTCATGACACGCACGCCTTATGCTTTCGGCAGAACGGCAGGAGATAACATTATTCAGGGCCAGGAATATGCCAAACGCGGACTTGGTTACATTCAACAATACTGCCGGGGCAAAGGAGGCTCAGAAGGAGTTTACAGACCTAACGAGTTTGAGCGTTCAGATGGAATCGCGTTGGTCAACTGGGTAGCCGCCCAGACATGGTGCAAATCGATTGGCATTTTTGGATCTTCTTATGTGGCACTTACAGGATGGATTATTGCCGATAAGCTGCCTGAAAAAGTCAAGGGGCTTTACCTTTCCCACTACGGAGTAGATCGTTTTATTTCTATATATAAGGATGGATTATTCAGACAGGATATTATGACCGGATGGGCTATTGACAACGCAGAAGAATCCATTAAGAAGCCATACAAAGACCAGAAAAATCCTTATTATGAACAATATCGCTATATGCCCCAGAAGACAATGGATGTGGATTTACTGGGAGCAGAGTTGCCGTGGTATCGTGACTGGATTACAAATACTAATTATAATGACGAATACTGGAATCAGGGTTACTGGGCAGAGCTGAAAAATATTCCGCCAAAAATCAAAGTCCCCATAACTGTTGTAGCAGGTTTATTTGACCATCATATGGAAGGCACGGTTCTCGGTTACGAAAGATTAAATGATGAGACACGTAAACAAAGCCGCCTGGTATTGGGCTCATGGGACCATAGCTTCAATATAACTCCTACGCAGCACAATCCTCAGCATGCAAGGGATTTCGATATAAACAAAGATCAATTTGAATGGCTTTACAGTGTAGTGGCAAAAGGATTTATACCTAATGGCGAAGTTAAAGTCTATTTCATTGAAGAAGATAAATGGATGAAACTTGATTCATGGCCGATAAAAAGCGAAAACGTCGAAACTTATTATTTTACAAAACAGTTTAATGAGGATAATCCTAAAACATATACAATGGACAAAACGAATCAAACTCAGAAGGAAATAATCACCTATGTATATGATCCACAAAGTCCAGTGATTTCCAATGGCGGAGAAACACTTTTCACTTCGACCGATAAACGCGGCAGTAAGCTCCAGAAAGAACCAAGCTATCGAAATGATGTAATAAGTTTTATTAGTCCTGTCCTTAGAAATAACCTTGTAATGGCTGGAAGAATTGGAGTTAAATTGAATGTTAGTACGGATGTCGATGATTCCTGTTTTGCATTTACAGTTAGCGAGGTAATGCCTGACGGATCAGCTTATAATATTCGTTCCGGAATTACTACTCTTGCATACCGTAATAATTATTTGGGTAATCGTCAAACTTATACGCCAAATGATATTGTAGAAATTAACATAGAAACCCTGCCAATAACATGGAATGTTAAAGCCGGAAACAGAATAAGAGTAGATATCACGTCATCAAATTTTCCGGAGTACTCAATTCATTCCAATTATGCAGGTATCTGGTCGTTACAAACCAAAACAAGAGTTGCTAATCAGGTCATATATATAGGAGGCAAATATGAAAGCAAAATTTCTATTCACACAATCAATTTTTAGTGTTTCAACATAACACAAATAGCTTAATGTTGACAAATTATAGGTTTATAAAAATTATGAAATAAATCGCGACGCATATTACTTATTGTATCAACAAAGAACCTTACAAAGCAATTGAATATCTCAAAACTCAGCTTGAAGTTCTAATAGAGCAACAGGAAAAAGATAGTTCTACCAGACATCAAATACTTAACCATTTCATAGGTGGAAAATGAAAACGGCCATTTGAAATGTTTATATATTTTTCGATTTTTTAAGTGATTGATAGTAAAGCACTTATGGAACAAGCCTTTTAAAAATGGGGAGATAATGGCTTTTCTGGTTGTATGGCAGTTGTAGCCGTCGACACATCAAAATCAAGCCATATTTAGGACTTGTTATTCCTTTGCTCCTTGCTTGTTCAAAAATTTCAATTATCTCTTTATCGAATAAATGCAATTTTCAGAACGAAGTCTACACAGATTTTATTGACGTTAAATTTAAAATGGTGTAAACTTCTTTCAATAAAGAATTACGGCAGTATCAATCATTCTGGTCAGGGTAGTTGGTCTGATTTATTTTAAACTTGTTAATTTCCCCTGTTAGAATTTATAAAACCCCGGCCAGAAAGAGACTAATTATGAATAAAAGAATATATTACCTTAAAAATATTAAGGGTTTCGTATTTGATATTCAACACTATTCTATCCATGATGGACCAGGAATAAGAACAACAGTATTTTTAAGCGGATGTCCCCTTAAATGTTTGTGGTGTCAGAATCCTGAATCACAGGAATTATATCCCCAATTATTTTTCAGATATGATAAATGCATCGGTTGCGGCGAGTGCATATCGATTTGTACTCAGGACGCTATCAAACTAAATGGGAATGTCGTGCAAACTGATCGTAACTTATGTAAAAGATGTTTTAAATGTATCAAGGTATGCCCAAATGAAGCTCGTACTGTAATTGGTAAAGAAATTACATCAGGAGAAGTTCTTGAAGAAGTTTTTTCAGACAAAATGTTCTATCATGAATCAAATGGAGGAGTGACATTAAGCGGCGGAGAAGTTCTGTTGCAGCCTGAATTCTCCAGTGCGATTCTTGAACTATGTAAAAGCAACAGTATTCATACGGCCATTGAAACAAGCGGATATGGTTTATGGGAAAGCATGAAAAAAGTACTGACCTTTACTGATTTAGTACTTTTTGACTTTAAACATTTTAATGATGATAAACATAAAAAACTGACAGGTGTTTCAAATAAAGTTTTGTTAGAAAATGCAAAGAAAATATGGCATGACCTCAAGATTCCAATTATTGCCAGAGTGCCGGTCATACCTAGTTGTAACGATTCGATTTTGAATATAAATCAGACTGCAAATTTTATTTCAACTGAACTGGATAGATCAATAAAGGTGCATTTATTACCTTATAATAGTTTGGGAAAGGCAAAGTACAAGAATCTCGAACAGCCGTGGAACTGTTTTTCCGGAACAGTTCCATCAGATGAAAAGATGAATGAATTGAGAAACATTTTGGAGTCTTATGGATTATCTGTTAAAATAGGTGGGTAGTTCAGGTGTTATCGAATGGCTTATTTATGAATGACAGAATAAAAAGAATGGTTGACCGTCTCAAAGTGGATAAGTATCCGCTCTGTATCGAGAAATTCCGGATAGCAACACGGACTCTTGCTGAAACCAAGGGTGAACCATATATCATCAGACGGGCAAAGATGTTATCGAATGTATTGAACGAAATCGATATTTTTATTGAAGAAGACGAGCTTTTTGTAGGAGCAGGTGCCAGTAAGCCTTTAGGTCTGGAAATAGATTATGAATACGGGACATGGACACAGGATGAGATAGATTCCTTAAAACAAGAGCAATATTCCATCACTCATGAGGAAGAAGCTCAGTTACACGAGTTAAATGCTAAATTCGACGATAGAAATTTGGTTATGGCAATAGGGGAAGTGCTATATGAAAATGAACATCTAAGGCTTTTTATGAAATCGGGATTAATACTTCCTCCCTGGAAAGGCAAAAAAGTAGGCAGCGGTGGTGGATATGCACAATCAGGTTTGGGGCTGGGACCCGGCTTCTTTTTAATCGGAGTTGATTATGAAAAAATGCTCAACGAAGGTTCACTGAAAATAATTTCCCAGGCAGACGAAGAGTTGGAGAAAATTAAATATTCCAATGGAGAATCTCTTGAAAAACAGGAATTTTTAAGGTCTGTAATAATAGTACATCAAGCCGTTATTAATTTTGCCAGTCGCTATGCACAATTGGCAGAAACAATGGCAAGTATAGAAAAAGATGAGATTCGCAAAAAAGAGCTTAAAAGAATAGCAAAAGCCTGTCGTTGGGTTCCCGCTAATCCTGCCAGAGATTTCTTCGAGGCGTTGCAGTCATTCTGGTTTACTTTTCTTCTGGTATGTCCTTCTCCTACTTCTGCGGCAGGCAGGTTTGACCAGTATATGTATCCTTTTTACAGAAAAGATAAAGATACCAGAAAGATTACTGATGAAGAGGTGCTTGAATTACTTGAGTGTCTGCGTATTAAGGATATTAAATTGAACAGAGTTTCGGGGAAGGCTAACAGGAAGAAAAATGCAGGAATGGCGAAATGGCACAACTGGACGATTGGTGGAGTAAAATGTGATGGAAAAGATGCGACGAATGAGTTAACTTATCTTCTGTTGGAAGCAGCTAAAGAGACTAAGATTCCTCATCATACCCTGACACTTCGCGTGCATGATAATACTCCGATCGAACTGATGCAAAAAGCCTTGGAAGTAGTGCGTACCGGCTTAGGGATGCCTGCTTTTGTAAATGATAAGTCTTATATCGAATTTTTCCTCAAAAATGGAATGTCACTCGAAGATTCCCGTGAATATATAATGACCGGATGTCTCGATGGCAATATACCTGCCATATCGAGAACAGTTTCAATAGGAATGTTTGTTGTTTCTCTTGCATTTGACATATTCATGCATAATGGAATAAATCCGAACAATGGTGAGCTGGTCGGGCTTAAAACCGGTTATGTCGAAGATATGAAGACATATCATGACTTTAAATCAGCATTTTATAAACAACTTGAGTATCTCTTAAATTTGGCAGGAGAAAAAAACAATGTAGAGCTTTTAGCTCAAAGACAGCTCTTCCCTGATCCATTCAGGTCCTCTTTGATGAAAGATGCGATAAAAGAAGGTAAAGATATATTAAATCGTAAGATGCCTTTTGAAAATGGTTCTGTTCTCTGCATGATTGGAGTAATAAATGTTGCAGATTCGTTAGCCGCTGTTAAGAAACTCGTCTTTGACGATAAAAAAGTCTCCATGAAAGAATTAAAGGCCGCTCTTGATGCTGATTGGATTGGTTATAAAGATTTGAGAAAAATGTGTCTTGATGCACCGAAATATGGAAACGATGATGACTATGTAGATTTAATTGCGGCTGACTTGTATAGATTCATTGAAAAAACATTAGCTAAAATTGATACCGCCTATGGTGGAAAAATTATAACAACCGCGATTTCTATTACTTCTCATCAGCCGGGAGGAGCTTTGACCGGTGCTACTCCGGATGGAAGGCGCAAAGGTGAAATACTTGCAGATGGGAGTATGTCACCTATGCATGGGATGGACAAGAAAGGTCCTACGGCCATTATAAAAAGTGCCTGTAAGATTAATCAGGATTCATATCAGGCGACATTACTAAATATGAAATTTCATCCATCTTCGCTTAGAACAGATGAAGATTTGAAAAAACTATCTTTTCTTATTAAAGCCTATTTTAAAAACGGTGGCAAACATGTTCAGTTTAATGTGATAGATAAGAAGACACTGCAGGAAGCACAAGCCGCTCCTGAAAAGTATCGTGACATTGTAGTGCGTGTTGCCGGCTATAGCGCTTATTTTACAGTGTTGGATAAAGAAGTTCAGGATGAGGTTATCAAAAGAACCGAATTGAGTCTTGTTTAAAAGAGTTCTCTCAGAAGATGGTTATGATTTTTGATCTACTTCTCATTTTTCTTACAATCTTTTATTTTATATAGAAGGGATAAAAAACATGGGTATTCTGATTATATGCAGCATAATTATTATTTTCGTAATAATTATGGGTACTATAACAAAAACCAATATTGGACTTTGGGCAATATTTGCTGCTTACATATTAGGTTCGTTTGTATTAAAGATATCGCCGACAGAAATTATTAATTTGTGGCCAACCAAGTTGTTTCTTATGCTTTTTGCCGTAACTTTTTTTTATAGTTTTGCTACACTCAATGGTTCTCTGGAAAAAATAGCGCTTCATGCCGTTTACATATGTCAGTCTATTCCATGGGCTATACCGATAGTTCTTTATTTTTTAGGTTTTGTTTTGGCTGGTATTGGGGCAGGTGACGGAGCAATAGTCCTTCTTTTACCCGTATCAATTACAATTTCCGGGATTACGGGTATGAACTACTTTCTTGCAGCTTCTTCGGTAATATGCGGCGTTTGTATCGGTGGTTTAACTCCAATAAGTACTATCCATATTTTCATCAAAGAATTAATGGAACAGGCACAATATTCTCCTGAAATTGCTGGTATATATGCTTATAGAACATTATTACATAGTTTTATTCTCTTTACGATCATATTTATAGCCTCATATATTATCTTCAAAGGTTACAAAATTAAAACAAAGGAGATTACAAAACCCACGGCTTTTGAAGGAAAACAAAAAATAACTCTTGAAATTATAATTTTTTATATTTGTATTATGGTTTTCATTCCCTTATTGAATATAACATTTCCGAAGCTGATTTTTTTGGAGTATCTCAAAAGAAATCTTAATATAGCATTTGTATCATTTTTTTGTGCATTGTTATGTTTATTATTTAAAGTGGGTGATGAAAAAAAAACTTTTTTGCGTGTTCCCTGGAGAGCTTTGACCGTTCTCTGTGGAATGAGTATGCTGATTTCTGTTGTTACCAAGACAGGCTCAGTAGAAAGAATATCAGAATTCTTGTCATCAAACATTTCAAAGAGCTTATCCCCTATCCTTTTTGCGACTTTTTCCGGCATCATGAGTTTTTTCGTTAGCGGCTTCGTTGTAAACACGACTTTTTTCCCGCTGGTTCCAGGAGTTGCCGCAAGTGGGATCGATGCTGGTATTCTTTTCTATGCGATAGCTGTCGGTGGATTGACAACTGCAGTATCGCCATTTTCTTCAATGGGCGCAATGGCTGTGTCTTTAATTGATGATGAAGAAAAACGTTCTCCATTTTTCCTTGGATTGATTGTATGGGCAATTATCAATATTACTATACATTCAATACTTTTATTCTTATGCCCTCCGTTGTAAGCCTTAGTTTATAAAAAAGCATATGTTTGTTCCCTTTAAGGGCGATTCAGAAGCAGGAAAGATGTTCACCGGTGATCCCTGCAGACTTGCACGGGACAAGAAATGAACAGTCGATAAGAAAAATATTCCCTAATAAGAATATTTTTTGAATAGATTCTTTAACTCAACTTTTGTTAATTTAGTTCTACATTAAACTACTTGAGTCAACAACAATCACCTTTAGGCGGTTGTTGTTGACTTACCAATGAGGATAAGCGGGAAGTACAACGTACATTTGATAATATTTTTTTCAAAATATCTTGAAAAAAGCTTATTTCCTGCAAAAATAGAGCTTCTGTCTTCTTGTTTCTTAACAGATTTATTCCTTACCGGTAACATTTTGGAGACATAAAAAGTTAAAAGTTAATATTACTTTGGTTATTGATATGTAAGCGTAACCTTAAATTTATAGCACAAAAGAACATTTTCTTTGTCTTAAATTATTAGCAAACAGCTAATCATAATCTAACGACTTTATAACAAAAACCTGATAAAATTACTTTAACTTTCTATATAAATGTGTTAGTGTAAATGTTGAATATTTATTGGTTGGTGCAATTAAGATGTATTATATGTTATTGAATTAACCAATGAGGAGACAGAATGAAAAGATTGGCCGCTATTTTATTACTTCTGCCGATATGCTGTTGGAATAATCCAGCTCGTGCGGAGAAATTCAAACAAAGCAAGCTCATCGAATGGGAGAGACTCAATGCCAGAGTTGTATCGCTTTATAAGGAAGGCAATCAAGACCTTGCGCTTGTATTAGCAAAACAATCATTACAAATGGCAGAAGATGAAGGCGGTTATAATCATCCCACAGTAGCTCAGAGTATGAATAATCTTGCTTTGCTTTATAAAACTCTTGGCCAGTATGAGGAAGCTGAAAGGCTCTATTATCTATCGCTAACAATTTTACAGCTTAACCAGGGCCCGGAACATCCGTCAACAGCCGCAAGTCTGAATAATCTCGCTGCGCTTTATATTATACAGGGCAAATATGAAGACGCCGAATCATACTATAAACGCGCATTATCAATAAAAATCAGGGAATTTGGAAAAAATCACCTTTCCGCCGCTTTGAGCCTAAATAATATAGCGGATTTATATTGCCTTCAAGGTAAATACACACAGGCTGAGCCGCTTTTCCAACATGTAATAGCAATCAGGGAAAACAAACTCGGTTACTCCCATCCTCTTGTTGCAGAGAGCTTGAATAAATTAGGTAACTTATATAACACCCAGGGTCAATATATAAAAGCTGAACCTCTATATAAACGCTCTTTGGCGATTTTGGAAAAAGCGCCGCTGCAGAATAATAGCAAAGCTTCAATTATTGAGAAATTAGTGTCAATCTATCGGCAAACAGGTCGCGAGGAAGCCGTTGCAGAGTTAGAAAAACGCTCAGGAACTATCTCGACAACAGGAAAGTAAGCACTTAATAATTTATCGCATCTATACCGAAACGTGGCAAATCAGCGGGATTTAGCGAAACGTTCGACCTGTTCGAGATATTTCTGAACATCGTCTCTTGGTTTAAGCGATATAGCGCTGCGCAACAAAGGCAAAGCCTCGTTATATTTTTCCTGCTTTACTAAAAGCTGCCCGTGACGCACTTTCGCATCCGCCTCAAACTTTTCAAGGTTTTCTGCACGTTCATAATAGAAAACCGCCTTTTCAAAATCACCTGACCGGCCGCAGTACTGGCCAAGCAGAATAAGAGCCTGCCCATCGAGGGGATCAATCGCTACAATCTCTTCGAGTATTTTCGCCTGTTCTTCATCAGCGCCTTGTGCCATAGCAATTTGCGCACGGAGTTTAAGCAAATCATTGCGGTCGGCATTGCTGATACTTTCACCATGCTTAATTTCAATTTTCTCTATCAGCCTTTGCGTATCCTCGAAAGCGCCGTTGGCAGTAAGTACTTTGGCGGCACGAATAAAATGTGTTATGTGGTTTGCCTGCTCTGTGCTGTCTTTAGACTCTTTTTCTATCGCACGGATGTATGAGTTTACAGCCGTTTCGTATAACTCCTGATTTACATAAATATCTCCAAGCCTGGTAAGACTGCTAACAGTTGATTTTCCCATCTGGTCGATTAGCTCGAAGTTAACAGCAGCCTTGAGAGGCTGGTTTAGACCTATATAGGCATTAGCCTGATATAGCCAGAGGTCTGTTTTATTAGGTTCGGCAACGATGAGATTATCAAGAAGAGCAACAGCTTCGGCATATCGCTGCTGCTTGAGAACACTGGTTGCCAGACCGGTTTTCCAATCCGTTGTTTGAGGATCAAGCAGCACAGCCATACGATATGCAGATTCGGCACAAAGATTATTTTCAACCGACAGATAAGCATACCCTAACTGAGCATAAGTTATCACATCACTGCCCCCGAGTTCGAGAACTTTAGTTAAGGCTGGAATCGCTTTTTCAAATTCTCCGCTTCGAATATGAACAAGGCCGAGATTTTTCCATGCACGGCGGAATTTATTATATTTTGAGACAGATTTTTCATAATATGAAGCAGCCTTTTCGAGATTGTCCTTCTGAAAATAAATATTAGCTAAAGTAAAATCAAAAACCGGACTGGAAAATTCATTAATTTCCTTTTCAAGTGTTTTAACTGCTTCGTCCATCTTATCAGATTCGATAAGCTCACGGATTTTCATCATCTTTTTATATTCATCTTCCTTCAGCTTCGGTTCAATATCCGTCTCGGCTATGTAACTGTCAGCAAATCTCTTTTGAAATTCCGGACTGTTCCAGTATTCTAATTCGGTTTTACTAAGATTCTTCGCATAAGCTGATACACAAAATAACAAAGGAAAAATTAAGAAAAATCCTGCGAATAAAATATTCTTATATTTTACTATATATGGCTTACTGTATTCTGTATTCTGTCTTTTGAATTCTCTCATAATAAATTATCCTTTGGGAAACGATATAGGAACGAGCATACGAAAACGCACTGCTTTTCCGCTTTTTTTGCCAGGCTCGAATACCCATCGCTTTACGGCAGCCATCGCCGGCTTTTCAAAAGCCGCATCTGATGAGTTTCGTACGCGGGGTTCTGTCACATGGCCATTCTCGTCAACAATGAAAATTATTTCTACGCTGCCGGGTGTTTTTCGCATAAGCTGCTGATTTAGAATTGGGCCTGGCTGGCTTATAATCTGCGGCTTCTGGTCAAGATCGGCCAATGAAAATATTGTATTTATATTTTCTTCACTATCATTAGAATCAGAAAAGATTTTATTCAAGCTGACAGCAAAATCACCGTTGCCCATCCAGCCCGAACTAAGGCCAGGGTTAAGCGCTATCTCGAGCTGTTCGAGATCCAAAGGTGCTGCATCAGCTTCGATAAGTTCCGGCGGATTATCTTCAGGCTCAGACTCTTCCTGCTGTTCTTCTACCTGCGGCGACGGGGGCGGCGGCTCTACATTTCCCAAGTCCACATCTGTTAAAAAGAGATCTATGGCAGGAGGCTTGCTGATAGTTTGCATAAGAGGCAGCACAAAAAAGAAAGCAAGAGTCAGAACCAATGAGCCAAAGAAGACAGTTAAGTAATAATGTACCTTACTGAAAATACTTATTGTCTGTTGCTTTCTCATGATCGTACCTGACTCAACTTGAAGGTTTTCGTGAGGCCACACTAACCTTAGATGCACCGCCAAGTTTCGCCTCACCAATAACACGTACAAGCGAACCCGATGGCGCAGCCGCGTCAGCCTGAATAATGACAGGAACATCTTCCTTTTGAAGCTCTCTTTTTACAATCTGCTGAATGCCGCTGAAACCAATCTCACGTCCGCCATAGACGACTTCTCCCTTTTCGGTAAGTGCAAGCAAGATACTGGTTTTTTCAAGTTGAACTGATGAAGCAGTCTCCGGCTTATCTACCTCAACGCCTGTTTCCTCGACAAATGTTGTTGTCACTATGAAGAATATAAGCAAAATAAAAACACAGTCGATTAACGGAGATATATCAATCCCTACGTCACTGCTTTCTTCTGATGTCATTTCACGAAAACGACTCATAGTTTATGCAACTTTCTCCATTTGTTCGACAGGTTTATATGTTGCTTTATTATTTTTATGGTGTGGTTTATAAACCCTGATTTGCGGTCCATGAGAAGATTTCGATTCGTCTTTCTTCCCCTCACGTAATTTTTTATAAAGTTTCTGAGTGCAAATTGTCTCAAGCTGTGCTAAAAATACTTTATAATGTTCAAGTTTACGTGAAAGCTGATACTGGAAGAAAAGTCCCGGTAAGGCAATTATCAAGCCTGTTTCAGTTGTAATCAAAGCTTCGGAAATACCTTCCGCAACAAGCCCCATTGTTTTTTCCCCTCCAGAGCCTGATGCAAGCGCTCCGAAAGTAGCCAGCATACCAGTTACAGTACCGAGCAAACCAAGCAAAGGAGCGGCGGCAACACAGATCTTCATAATGCTTAAATCCCGCTCGAATGGCGCTATCTCTGTGGAACGAAGCTCTTCAAAAAATATCGAGGTCTGTTTAAGTGAATCAGCTCCAGTAACAAAGTCCAGCAGTTTTCCAATAGTACCCCTGCGTTCACCCGGGTGATTAATCCAGTGCCGCCATGTTTCTTTAGATACGGATTTATACATTTTCTGACGCAGTTTAACTAAAACATGCATTCCAAGAGCAAGCATAATTAAAGCGTTAACCGCCAAAGCAACCATTCCCCAGCCGCCGGATACCCAAATAGAAGCCGCTTGATTCCATAAAGCAGTGATATGTTCCATTATCTTGCTCATCTTTCAAGACTCCTTTTTATTAAACCATTTCCATTAACGCTGTCGGCTGTAATGCGACCTACTAACTGATTATCATAATTGAGCACTGGCATCATATTGAGATTATACTTGCTGAAAAGGTCACGGACTTTTTCCTTACTGGTATCAATCCGCACGAATAATGTATTTGTATCAACTACAGAGGAAATGCGAGTCTGTTCAGGTCGAGTCAGCAGTTTATTGATATAAACATCACCCATATATTTTCCATGCTCATCCACGACAAAAACAACTGTAAGATTCTCGTCAATTTCGGAATTTCGGATTCTGTTTATGGCATCAGCAACTGTAGAGGCGCTGTCTATGCTTACAACTGTCGAATCCATAACACTGCCGGCGGAATCTTCTGAATACTCCTGAAAATTATTCTCCGACAGATTATTTCCACTAATAATTCGCAGAACTTCATCTGCCACCTGCGAAGGAATTTTTTCCAGCAATTCGGAAATATCATCTTTCTTATATGGTGTTTTGCTGATTTGATTTATAAACGCGATAGCTGCTTTTTCCATCCTGGAAACCATTCCTCGCGCCTTTCGAGATAAGAAAGCATGGAGGAGAAGCGATGGAATAGCAACAATCAATCCGTATTCTGTAGTAATAAGAGCTTCGGAAATGCCGCCTGAAAGCATTTTTACATCACCGGAGCCAAAAATCGTAATGAGCTTAAATGTGTTTATAATACCTGTTACAGTGCCGAGCAATCCCAGCAAAGGAGAAGCGGCTGCGCTAATAGCAATAAATGGCAATAAACTCTGAAGTTTAATTTTAGCTATAAGGATTTTCTCATACATAACCTCTTCTATCAGGGCGGAAGGCTCTTTTATATGCTCAACACCGATTGAAAGCATTGCGCCTGTCGGTCCGCCGACAGCAGCAGCTTCAGCAGCAGCTTTTTTATCATCATGTTCAGCAACAGCTACGAGCAGTTCACTAATCCTTTTTTCCGAAGGCTTACGAATGCGCATCAAGTCCACCCATTTGTAAATTGCCACGATTAAAGCGGCTGCCGCAAGGATAAGGATGGGATACATGACAGGTCCGCCTCTTTTAATATGCTCCGAAAGTGTTTCTGTCATCGCTTCGATTTTATGCGCGTTGCCAAGTGAAGGGTCAATAGGAAGATATCCTGTTCCTGACTGTATCAGCCCTTCTGCTGCTTTTGTCAATTCCTGTGACTCAAAACCGACAAGCGTCGGTTCAACCGAACCGAGGCGCTGCTCGACTGTACCGACTGCCTTGCCGTCTTGTGAGCGAAATAGTGCGACAGGACCTGTTATGAGAAATAAGCCCTGTTTTACCATGCCGGATGAATCTATCGCAGAACCTTCGAAGCGTGTTCCGCCAAGAGCTTCTAGGAGACGATCAAGGGAATCACTTACCAGCGCTGCCTGTGCCTGATACACCTCGATGTCACTGAGATTATCGTTCCCAACTGCAAGCCTCGCATTTTCAACGGATTTGCTGTAACGCCTGGTTTCGGCAATATGCAAACGTGTTTCAAAACTTCGGACATAAGGGTCTAAGAGGCTGTTTAGAAGATAACTTTTTTCATCTTTTAGTGATTGAATCTCAGAGCGAAGATTGACCTGTTCAAGAGAGCGTCCTTCAAGAATTCGAGTGACCTTTTGATATTCGCTTCTGGCTTCGATAAGTTCGTCTTCAAGCTCATTTAGTTCCTTGTTAAGCGGAATTTTTTTATTTTTTATTTCTTCCTGTAATTGCCGAAGCTCTGTCATGCTGTCATCGAGTTTCTGCTGCCATGACTTTCCCGCCTGGCTGATATCGGAAGATGCAGAATTTGCTTCGGATGCGAATAAAGGTATAGAAAACTGCGTGCTGAATTGAATGTAAAAAACAAATATTAAAAAGATGATAACATAAGTATTATAATTTCTGCTTTTATATTCTGTTTTCTGCATTCTTAAATTCTCGACTATTTTATTTTTACCGGCAGCGGTATAAAATCGGCTACTTTCTCATTTTTCAAAATATTGATTACATCAGCAATATTTCCAGCCGCTTCATTTGCAGGTTCCCAGTTCCAGCCATTCTCTGACTGACGTCCTGCACCTGCGATAGTCCGGTCAGCATTAACATAGTAAGCTTGTCCCAGACCAATATATACTGTTGTAACTTCCGCCGTGCTGCCATCGTGGAGAGTACGAACCTCACTGGTTACTGTGATTTCATTATTAAACTTGTTCACTTCATTGAGAATTCCGATTATGTTCTGAAATCTTTGTGATAGTGACAGTTTTGTTTGGTTTGGGTCTTCTGTGATTCGCTGATTGAGCGGCTTTACTCGTTCGCGTATTGGGTCAGGAAGCTGCCTGTTTAATGCGATTGTTTTTGATTCAAGCCTGTCAACAATGCCTTTGAAAGTCTCTGCGGCATTTTTGAGTGTTTCTCTCTCTTCGACGAGCTTAGCCTGATTTTTATCTGCATCGCTGATGTCCTGGGTGCTTTTTGAAATTTTTTCGCGGAGAGAATCAATCTCTTTCTTAACCATTTCGATGCGGTCATTCAGTGATTGCTGAGCCATTTCCCAATTCTGCTTTTCTTTTGATAATGCTCGCTGAGTATCCACCCATTGTTCGATTACATTACGTGCAGTATCTATAGTCTCGCGAGCAGGAGGGTTCACGGCCTGGCCATGAATCGCCTCAACAAACACAAGAATTAAGCCTGTACTTATAATATGTAATATTCGATAATTTAGATTTTTAAGCTTCATTATATTTAATAAACCTGTAGTTTAAACTTAGATTGCTTAACATATATGCCGGAATTTTAACAATAGGATGTTAGAATATTATTAAGATGTAATTAGAAATGAATTAATCAAAAACAGGTAATATCCATTTGTAGGATATTAAAGTGCAGCCATATAAGTAATAAGGTATAGTATTAAAATTGATATGCCAGGCTCAGGGAAAAATCAATACCTTTGCGATAGGATGTTTTAGTAACATCATCTCCTATGTATTCTGAGCGGTAAACCTGCTTTAAAAGGGGATTTGTGAGATTTTTAGCCTGGAATTTCAGTTTGCAGTTCTTTTTAATATCATGAGAAATGCTCATATTAAGCGTACCATATTCTGTCTCATATACATTAGGTATGAACTGTCCCTGCGACTGGCCTGCGCCTGCTACCAGTGTATCACCTCTGACAGTATAGAAAAGAGCCGCCTGCGTTTTATATTTTTCTATATCATAAGTAACATAGAAATTATAAAGGTGCTCCGGCGCATTGGTCATATCTCTTTTTGACATTGGAGCCATAATATTCGGCTGACTGAATTTATCGGCTTCATCCTGCGGGAGAGTTACTTCCGAATCAATAAAAGTCGCATTTGCTCCAACGGTTATCCCATCCAGTTCTTCCGAAAAACGACCTGCATCCTGCCGAACTTCCAATTCAATGCCGCTCATCCTGCCTTCGGGATAATTTCTTGGAGTTGTATAGACAAAATCACCATACGCCTGTATATATTCGATAGGATCTTTTATATCTTTATAAAAGTAAGACAGTGAAACCAGTCCGCCTGTATAAGGGGTGTAATCAACACTGAGGTCATAATTCTTCAAAGAGCTCATCTTCAAACCGGGAAATCCAATAAATACGTCTGCCCCGAGATATTCCATTTGCTGAATAGGCGTAAGTTCCTTAAAAGTTTGTCTTGCAACTGTTTCGCTGTATGAGCCGCGAAGTTTAACCGGTTTCGTCGGCGTATATTCGAAACCGATTGAAGGAAGTATATCATCCTGCTTGAATTGAACATCGGCTCCATTGGGATAAAATCCGGGAGTTATTACAGTTGAACCCAGACCCGGCGGATTCCAAAAAGCATTTTGTTCAGCTTCATTAATAACAGTAAGCTCAGTTTTTTCAAAGCGGTGACCACCGATAACATTAAAATTAGAAAATAGCGGCATATCAAGCATATAATACCATGCGGAAATATCCTGGTCGCCTTTGTAATCCACATCAGTATCTCCCGGAAATATAGGGTGATTCTCGGTAAGGAAAATATCGCTCCAATAATTTTCCCATTCGCCTTCACTTCGTTCTTCATCTCCGAAGTTACCAAAAGTATCCTGGTTATATTTGCGTTTTACCGTATCATCGAAAAAGCCAAATTTCAAATATCCCTCGTTCTGGTTCCACTGTTCGAATGGGAGCTTCAAATTCAAAGAATACTGTGTGTCATCTTCTGTAATATCTTTCCATATTCGTTGTAAAGCGCCAAAGTTAGTATTAGACGAAGGTTTGAATGGACTATATTCCGCCGGATAAGTAATACTTGGGTATGTTGGATGAGCTGATAACGCACGCCACAAAGATCCAAACTGGCGTTTGTCCGGCTGATATAATTCGGCAGAATTCAATGAGATTCTCCAGTCGAATTCAGGACGCATTAACTTAAAATAATCTGTCACCTGGTATTCAAAATCAGGATTTAACAAGGTATGACGACCATTTAACTGAATTGATTGAGTCGTACGTTCGGTGTATTCAAGTGTTTCTGTTCTTATATACGGCGCTGCATCGCGCAGCATATTAGCCGGATGTGTTGGATCAAACCTGTCATAATTATCATATTCCGGTCCATAAAAACTCGGCCAGTATCGATGCAGGGATGCTTTGCCGCGAGTGTCCTCTGCAAGAGTTGCAACATCTTCTGCAGAGCGAGTGTACATATAAAGAAGAGATAGAGAATGGTCTTCAATCTCCCAGCCGAGAGTGCCAAGTGTACCCCATTTAACTTCTTCGCTTCCCTGTGTTACATCGAAAAGTGATGTTGTAAAATTTTCCTGTTCTGGTGTTCCATTACTTCCGTATTGAGGAGTCATTGGGCTGCCTGGATTATCGACCCAATATTTGTGATCAATACCATCGTCGTAAAAAGAGCTGTCTTGCTCATAGAAAAAAGTCGCGAAACCACCAATTTTGGCGCCGCTTTCTAATTCATGCTTTCCGCCTCCAGAAAATGACCATTTGTACTCTATCGGTGCATCATCTGGCGATACTCCCACAGCGCCCGCCCAGTTTTGCCCGATCTTACCAGTCTGAACATCACGTCCACCGTCATCAATACCCCAAAAATCCACTCCGCCGCCTTTATAAGTTAGAAAGCTACTATTGCCGGTTGCCTGTGAATTGTAACCTAACTGACCGGAAAATTCGAATATCCTTTCTTCCGGAATTCCTTTTGTAATAACGTTTACTGCTCCGCCTGACGCATCACCCTGCTGGTCTGGAGTAAAAGTTTTACTCACCCTAATGCTTTCAATTAATGCTGATGGAAACTGGTCAAGCTGTACGGCACGTTTATCTTCATCTGCGGTAGGCAGTCTGACTCCGTTCAATTGCGAATTAACATACCTGTCCGGCAAGCCGCGAATAACTGCATATTTTCCGTCCTGGACAGTCGCGCCGGTAACAAGCCGCATTGCGTCTGCTGCATCACTGACGCCTGCTTTACCAATCAATTCAGAACCTATCAAACCCATCAGCGATGGACTTTCCATCCTCAGATTCCATAAACCAATATCTGTACCGCCGCCAAGAGCAAGTTCCTGGACTACGAACTCTTCCATTTCCGTGAACTCACCCAGCAATGAAGCATCTGCCTCGGTAATTTGCCCGGGGGAAACAGCAACATTCGAAAGAGACTGACTGACAAAGCCATCTTTTATAAAAACTAATGTATAAACACCCGGCTTAACCTGGCCGAAGAAATAATTGCCCTCTTCGTCAGTTATTGTGTTTTCTTTCGTTTCAGCAATTTGTACCCTAACGCCATACAGCGGAACGTCAAAATCTTTATCATAAACTGTGCCGCGAATGCCTCCGAACTCCCCGGCAACTGATACTTGCGCAAGACAGAGAAATACTGCTGTAATTAATACCGCAGATTGCGGATTTAATGCCACTATTTTTTTCATCTTTCGCATCCTCCTCTTAATCATTCAATACCTCTACCAGGGATCGTTCAAGGAAATTTTAATATCCTTGATTCTGTTAAATAATTCTGTGTCCGGCTTGAATTTATACAGAGCCATCGAACAGCATGTTACAGATAAATCTTCGGAGCGAGGTCTGGAATTCGGATTTTCAATTCCTGCTTCAATCGCCTGTTTATAGATATTGCCTGAACGGATTGTGTCACCTATCGCCTGGTAAGCCTCTGCAATGGAACGAAGTATCCCTGCTTTTTCAATATTTACAATTATTTCTTTGTTCTTTTCAAATATGTTGAGTACTTCCTGTAACTCAGTTTGTGCTTTTTCATTCTCACCAAGTTTGAAACGAAGTTTTGCCAGTTGGGCTCTTAATGGAATTTCACTGCGAACCGGCCAATTAAAGGAATCCATCATTTTCCCGGCTTGATTAATCAACTCAATCGCTTTAGCCTTATCTTTATTATCAATAGAATAACCAGCCATCTTCATTAGAAGCTCTATCCGGAATAAAACCGGCATTTTTTCCCATGATGATTTTATCTTCTCTTCTATGAGAGTTCTGCGGCCAACATCGTTATAATACTGCTTATAAAGCCTGGAATATTCATTAAGGACGTTCTCAATAGCATCGAAATCTCCGGTAGAAACAAGTTTTTCATAATCCTGCATTTCTCTTTCAAATGAACCGGAAATCAGTTTTGTCTGCCCTAAATATGCGTTTGTTTGGTCTATTTTTATATCAACCTGCTCCTTCCTCCAATCTTCTGTATTATTGGGAACTTGAGCCGCAAGATTTAGAAAATACTGTACATCAGCTTTTTCAAAACCATAATGCGCACAATATAATGCCAAATCAGCGTAACACAATTGTCGGCGCCAATTATCTATCTGTTTTATATATCCAAGCGCACGTTTCGGCTGATCCAGCTCTAAACAAGTTTTCACTACCAGTTCCTGCGCTGAAGAGCGGCTCTTAATATGAGGCTCAACAGGCATGGCTGAAACAGATTCGAATGCGATACCTAAAAGCTCGTTTTGATATGATTCTATTGGCGCATTTATGAGTTTTTGTTCTGTTATTTCATTCTTATCAGCACAGCCAACTGTGTAAACCGAAATTAAAGCACAAAATAGTAAAAGGAAGAAGTTCATTCGAGTTCTCATAGGATAACCATACTAAAATTTATAATAAGGATAGAAATATATTAAACATATAATAACAATAGCATGTTAATATAGTCAATTCTATCTATGTTAAGATTGTGTTAATATTGTGTTAATAGGCAATATAGGAAGCATTGATACTATTTACCTGACAAAAATTGATGGCAGTACACAAGGTACTGCCATCTTGGAAGATGCTGTTTCAGGTTTGCACCCGAAACAACTAGAGTCTGATATTAAAAGCACTTTTTAGCTTTCTTAATTTAATAATTTATAGCTAATTCTTGCCTGGCACTTTTTTAGTGAATATTCATGGACTTATCGGTCATACCGTATGAATCCACTGCTGTCCAGCCTGCCAGCCAATTATAGTTATGGCTGAATCCGCCGCGATACGGAGCCTGGCTTAAAAATCCGTCATACGGAGCACAACCAACACTAAGAACTGCATCGTTGGCAGCACATGGATTTATGAATGTAACCGGAAGCATATTTTTGCCGCCTTTGACCACCAGTGCGCCGCGTTCAAGAGCCTGAATCGGCATATTTGCATCCGGGTCAGCAGCATCGTAGCTTGTGATTACAACATTTAAGCTGTTTGGATCAAGAACGCCGCGTGCAGTTGCTTCTGAATATGCACTTGCATGCAAATTTCGGAAAAATACGGAATCTGTAATCTCTGCAAGCATTCCGTCTCCGGCCTTTTGAGCCTGATACATAACTGCCGGATCATTAAATTCACCTGCAACCCAGGTTCCGGCATTAACTGCCGAGTGAGTTCCAGCCGGTGTTTTCCATGTATCTTCCCACGAAAGTGTACCGTTATAACCGTAGCCATTGGCGCCATCTCCGTCGGTATTATCTTTCTTTACAAGAACTTCGCCGAGGTCCATAAAAATGCAATTGCGATACTGAACTCGTGCATTATCCCGCCAGGCTGTTCCATGGTCGCCATCAATCGGCTGGCCAACGACCGTGAAATTGTAAATAGCGGCAGTCGTTACAGGTTGAGCATCAGAATCCTCCGCACCATCTGTCTCAATGCAGTTATCACCTACACCTGAACCCTGACTTGCATTTGTGCTGTAACCCTGGATTATCAGGCCATGCTGAGCTTTCCCACGCCAACCTTCATCAACATCCAGGCTGTCATCTCCGACATTCCAGATATTGAGATAGCTGAGATTTACTGTCCCGCCCCAGATTTCAATACCATCATCAACATTGTTCATAATTTCAATGTGATGAATGTCTGTCTCTTGCCCTATACCGCCCAGAGACAAACCATTAAGTTCATTTGCCAAGCCAACAACTTTTCCACCGTAGCGGATGGAAACAAAACTGACTGAGCCGCTGTCGTCATTATCATCAGCGCCGCCGTACATGACCTTGGGATCACCTGCAAAATCTGCAACCAAACCTTCCATCTGTTTCTCATTCAAGCCAGCAGGTGTTTTTGTATTTGTTCCGACAGGTAACCCGCCGTAATGTGAAGCGGAAATCAATCCGTTACCCATGATGGTCAGATTTCCCCATTCATTGCAGGCTTCACGCCAGTTAATAAGGTCATCGCTTGTGCTGGTCATAATAATAGGATTTTCAGGTGTGCCGTTGGCGTAAATTTTTGCACCCCGGCAAACTGCAAGGCTGCCGCCAAGACCTGTGGTACTTTGTATGAGCGTACCCGGCTCGATGGTTAATGTCGCACCAGGCAATACATAAATTTGTTTTTGAAGGTTGTAAATATTGTCAGCAGTCCATGTTGTTGAAGTTTCGATATTGTTAGTTACAAGTATTTCTGAAGCTCCGGCAATTCCTGCTGCAAATAAACTTATTATGCAAATTAAAGTTAATGTGAATTTGTTCATTTTTTCTTCTCCTGTCAATTTTTGAGGGTTGTTATTTTGAGGATATAAGTCCGTCATTTTCGCTCCTGCGTAATTGCCGGACACTTTTCATCGTTCCTCACCGAATAATATTATCACTTAAAGCCGTATAAGTAAAGTTTTCCTTTTCGATAGAGCCTCCTTTCCATTCTCAGTTATAATTCTTTCTTTTATCATCTTTGTACGATTATCAAATCTTTTTATTAAATCCATATTAAATTGTTACTAAATATTCATTAAATTCGTCTGGATTAAATATTTCATATTCATCCAGTTCTATCTCCTCTGCTTTCATATCAATGCTGTGATGTTTTCTTAAAGAACCCTGAACTGCAAATGCCCGCTTTTCGTTCATTTCAATCAGCCTTTGAGTATTTAACAGGAATTGCTCTGCAGTACCTTTTTTCAAAGCCTCAATAATAAAATTCATGTTGAAACTAAAAGCTGCATTTCTATAGTTACCGGCTGCAAGATTCATTACATCATCAATATCTTCTATTAAGATTGCCGCCCGGCAATTTCGATACTCGTGAACGTATTCAATAACTAAAACGCATGTAAGATTACCCGTATTGCTTGGCCGACCACGAAAATACATATTTGGATCAATAACCGGAATGTTTTCTCCCTCAAACTCTATCATACCTCTTATATATGCAGGCAGTTCATAATCGTAACATGCGATTTCTTTGCACCCTCGGCAACTCACTTCCATTTCACTTTTATTTGTTTTCAGGTAATATGTTATGAAAAGCAGATTTTGTGTCAGGTCCATATTTATTCCCTTTCTATTTTAGTCTGACATATATACTTACTTACCTTCATATTATTGATTTATTCTACGAATGTGACGTTAGATTTTTATGAGTGTCCGGTTACAAAAATAATAATTTTGGAAGCTCTTGGCGGCTGGCGGCATTGTCTATTCTTCGACAGTATTTTGCACGGTTTCTTAAGGATTTTTTCTTCCAATCCGGTATATGATACCACCGGTAATCGCTGTAAAAGGCGCCACGGTTACCACACCGAAACTTCCTACAATCGTATTTATGATTTCTGCGGCAACAAAGTTTTTGTTTAGCATAGTCATAACAGGAATTCCCATTCCCATAGACAGCATAAGCAATGCAATATATCCGCCTGAATAGGCCAGAAGCAAAGTTGTAGTCATAGTTCCGACTGCGGCACGACCAACCGCCATTCCCGAATGTATATGCTCGAACAGGCCGATATCAGGCTTCTTTTTTATAATTTCATTCATTGAAACAGATATGTCCATAGCCAAATCTATCACAGCCCCTGAACAGGATAGGACAACACTTGCGATAAAAATACGGGTTAGATTGAGATAGTCAAAACCTGAGTATAGAAGATTTTCCGCATAGGGACGTACCGCACCGTGTATCCGAAAATATTTTGTAAATATTTCCGCCAGTATGCAGGTAAGAAACAAGCCAAGCAAGGTGCTTATGAAGGTAACCAAACCTTTATAATGCAGCCCGCCTACTAAAAAACAGATAGCCGCTGTCATTGCGACCACTACCAGCAAACCTGTTACAATTGGATCTTTGCCCTTCAGGAATAATGGAATCATAACTTTCCATATCATCAGGACGGCAAATATAAATGAAAAAACAGCCTTTAATCCTGTCCAGCCTCCCAACAAAACCAGCATAAGAACAAAAAGCAAAACCAAAAATAGTTCGAGATGAAGGCGATAATTACCCCGTGCGAATGCTGCCGCAGGCACACCATTTATAATATTGTACTCGACGAGTATATCCCTGCCTGGTTTATATACCTCGTCTATTTCCATTTTGCCCGTTAATTGATTTGAAACCGTTATTGTTTTTCCCTTGTGAGGTCCTTCAAGTAATTCGACTTCTAAATCCTGCTCACCAATTTTAACAATAACATTTTGAAAGACTCGTGAATTGTCAACAGACTTGACTTGCCCGCGAGCAAAATATGAACCTTCCGGCAATCGCTCCTCATAACCTGAAGGCAAGAAGAACAATCCAATACATACCAAAGCAAACAGGCTAACAAAAATAATATCATTCCTCTTTTCATTTTTATGTAAAAACATCAAGCATATCTCCCGGCCAGCAATTAAAAAAACGATGGGGCATGGCGAAGTTCCTATCGCAGGCCCCACCGCAAAAATATTAAATTACTATTTCTTATTATTAATCGAGTGCTCCGCTGAGTCCAATTGAGTCAGCGATTTTATGGGGAATCATGGTATTGTCATAATAACCATTGAAACGTGCATCGTTCGAGAATACCGGAACAGGGATCGCGGTATGGCTGTAGCTTGTCCAACCTAAACCTGCAAGGTTATTGAGGATATGAGTGCAAGTTACTGTTAATGCATCATAGCCGCCATAAAGCAGATAATCTTCTTCTGAACTTACTATTCGTGAGCCTTTCATGGAACGATCATAACCATCCTCGAGTTGTTTTTTCTGGAAATCGGTGAGTTGGCTATAGACCAGACCGAAAGCATTTTCGATAGCTGCAAGCATGTCTGTATCATCAACTAAATTGCTGTTTGGGTCCAACCAGAATTTGTTGGAATCAGCAGCAATTCCTTTTACGAAATCAGTGAATGACAAATAAGACATTGTCTGGCCCTGCATTTTCTCGTATGCACTGGCATATTTTGTTCCTGCCCAGCCCTGTGTCAGACCGCCTGTTTCGTGGTCTGCTGTAACTATGACAAGAGTTTCATTGGGATGAAGCATGGCAAAATCAAGTGCTTTCATGACAGCGTTATCGAATGCCAGCACGTCATCTATGCTTGTACGACCATCATTGGCGTGGCAAGTCCAGTCAATTTTTCCGCCTTCGACCATCATGAAGAAGCCGTTAGGATTGTCAAGCAGACGGATACCTTCAGATGTAAAATCAGCCAGAGACATATCATTTACGTCTCTATCAATTTCGTAAGAGAGAGCTTTTGAGCCGTCAAGAATACTATTTATGGCAAGTACCTTTTGTCCAGGTGCAACAGCAGCCAGATCCTGGTGTGTTGTAACAACCTGATAACCAGCGTTCTGAACCGCGACAATAGTATCCTCGCCATTTTTTATCTGCTGGAGGAGTCCGCCGCCGCCAAAATAATCAAATCCGCTCGCGGCTATCTGCATACCGATTCCATGATAATCATTACGGCTGGCTGAGTGTGCATAAAATACTGCGGGAGTTGCATGGTCAATAGAAACGCTTGTAACAATTCCAACCCTCATTCCGTGCTCTTTAGCAACCTCGGCAATGGTCTTATAGGGAATAGTCTTGGTCTGTGGATCTACTGATACCACGCCGCTGTAGGTCTTTTTGCCGCAGGCTAATGCTGTACCGGCTGATGCCGAATCTGTAATCAACACACCATAATCATACGTGGAAATTGCTCCGGCAAAAGGCAGCTCTGCTGTCATGGCAAGCTTATTGGCTCTAACATCACGAGGACCTTCGGTTGTACCTTGTTCGAGTGTGTCCAAATAAGCCTCGGCAGAGTGCACCTGGGCAAATCCCATACCATCACCAATAAATAAGAACACATATTTTGCCGTTCCATCGAGTGGCTGCAACTGGGCAAAAGACGCGTTGGCTACAAACAATAAAATACAGATAGAATAAATAATTTGTTTCATTTTAATTTCCTTTCAATTCAATGGTTTTTACTCGTTAGACTAAAAAATTTTCTACAATTTGAATCTGATGCAAGACAGGATTTTTCAAAGATAGATTTGAATCCGGATATGCTGCTTAAATTAACGAACGCATAGAATTAACGATGTTGAATCTTTTGCATTTCAAGCAAAAGTTCCAATATAAATCGTTTGATTTAACCTGCATAAACAAGTAAAATAGTTTCAGCTAAGATGGAAGCATTAATTTGTTTCTGTTACAGCAACTTTGGGCCGGTGAGTTGACTGATAAACTTTTCACCGGCTCTATTTTTTTCTTATATCTTCTTCTGCTTTGTAACCCTTGTCTGCTGTAAATATACTTGTTCTTATATTATCCTGATTCAATCATATCTTGAGTTAACCTGTTTTATACACCAACATCCCCGATACAGGACTTTAATTATCACCTCCTTTCTGTTTGTTTTAGTCATTTTATGAACTACTGAACACATGCGATGATTATATGGGTATTTATTACAGAATTATTAAATTAAGACTAAATATTTGCTAATCATCACAAACTTTTGATTAATATCATTTTGATGCGATAGGGAATGAATTAACAATAAATTATCATTGCACTAATACGAAATTAACACAAAACAAATAAAAAATTACTATGGCAAAAGAAAATATCCTAATTGTAGATGATGAAGAAGATATACTCGAATTGATTCGACTTTACCTCGATAGAAATAATTATCGAATAGAAACCGCGACTTTTGGCGATGAAGCTTTAGTAAAAGCAAAGACAATATTGCCTGACCTCATAATTTTGGACCTTATGCTTCCCGGAATAAATGGATTAGAGATATGCCAGAAACTAAAAAATGATAATAAAACACAGAATATTCCGATAATTCTGTTAATCGCGAAAAGCGAGGATGAAGATATTATAAGCGGCCTCGAGTTAGGCGCCGATGATTATGTAACAAAACCGTTCAGTCCAAAGATTCTTGTAGCAAAAGTACGCAGGATTCTGCAAAGAATGAAAATCCGTGATTTGGAAAAAGCACCCGTTAAAATTCACGAATTGATTATCGATCCTTCCCGAAGACAGGTTATTATTAAAGATAAACCAATGGATTTAACGTTTACAGAATTTAATATCCTTTACGAATTAGCAAGAAGACCGGGCCTGGTTTTTACAAGATACCAGATTGTAGATACATTATATGGCAATGATGATCTGGTGACAGACAGAGCAGTAGATGTTCAGATAGCCGGTTTGCGGAAAAAACTCGGCCCGTGCAGCAAATATATCGAAACTGTTCGCAGCGTTGGATATCGTTTCAAAGACCGGTAAACAAATATGCTAAGGCAGCTTTAACTATTACTGCGTTATATCTACATGAGGAAACTTCATATTCAGGGATTCAAGAGTATTCACTAAAATAGTGGAAACAGCCAGATTACGAAACCATTTTTTATCAGATGGTATTATGAACCATGGAGCATATGATGTGCTGCATTTCTGAATTGCTGACTCATAAGCTTTCATATATTCACCCCAATAATTTCGTTCTACAAAATCCTGTGGGTTTGCTTTCCATTTTTTTTGGGGATCTTCTAATCTGTCATTCAGACGTTGTAATTGTTCCTTTTGGCTAATATTCAGGAAAAACTTAATAATTGTTGTCCCGCTATCTAAAAGAAGTTTCTCGAATGAGTTTATATGCTTATATCTTTTTGACCAAATCTGTTTAGGCACGAGATTATGAACTCTTGCAATAAGAACATCTTCATAATGTGAACGATTAAAAATACATATTTCACCTGTTTTAGGAGTATGCTGATGAATTCGCCATAGAAAATCATGGCTTACCTCCTCTCCAGTAGGCGTTTTGAATGATATAACTCTGACGCCCTGTGGATTAAGAGGACCTAAAACATGTCTAATGGTTCCATCTTTTCCGCCCGCATCCATCGCCTGCAAAATTATCAGCAGCGAATGTTTATTCTCGGCATATAACAAATACTGAAATTTCTTTAATCTATCAATATTTTCCTTCGTTAGCTTTGAAGCATCTTTTTGGCTGAAGCCTGATGTATCTCCCGGATCGTAATCTTTAAGCAGAAGCCTGTTGTTAGCTTTAACAGCTAATTTATTTTTTAAATCACTCATAGCACAAATCCTATTTAATAATATATATTTATTCGAACATAATAATTTATGATTTTTTAGGCTTGCATAAACAGGAAGACTTGGTACCTGCTCTGCCGCATTTTTTACACCAGTATTTTGGCTCACGGATAAGTTTCTAATAATCCTTTGTATTCTCTACATGAACTTTTTTTTATCAAACTGCATAATTTATTACTTATAGCATAATCTATCATCTATTGCTGAGGCTTCATTAATGGTATGAATTTCATCTTTGCGCACCTGTTCATTTCAACTGCTGAAACTGTTTCATTATAAAATACTTCCTGTGCTCTTACCTTTTTGTTATTGACCGGTTTTCGATAATATGAGCCATCCGTTGCCATTTGCCATGTTTTTGTATCATCAGAAAAATATGTTTTAAGAATACCAATCAGTCTTTTTTGAAGCTTGACATCATCAATTGGGAATAATAATTCCAGACGTTTGTCAAGGTTTCTTCCCATCCAGTCCGCACTACCGAGGTATATTTCCTCATGTCCTGCGTTGGAAAAATAAAAAATTCTCGCATGTTCGAGGAAACGGTCAACAATCGAAACAACTTCTATGTTTTCTGATATATTTTTCAGACCTGGTCTTAAACAACATATTCCCCTTACATTTAGAAGGATTTTCACGCCGGCCTGACTTGCGTGGTAAAGCAACTGGCAAACCTTTCTGTCTTCGAGAGCATTCAGTTTTGCCATTATCAATCCGGGTTTATCAGGAGTTGAAATACATATTTCTCTCTCGATAAGCTCATCTATTTTTTTTCTCAGGCCGGTCGGTGCTATTGTAAGTTTGGACCATCCTACCATCTCAGAAGAACCTGTTAAGAGATTGAAAAAAGCGGCGACATCAGAGGTCAATTCGATATCAGAAGTTAACAACCCTATATCAGAATAAAGCCTGGCTGTTTTCTCATTATAGTTCCCGGTAGCCAGATGCGAATATCGTCTTATTCTGTCACTCTCTCGGCGTATTATTAACATTGCTTTGGCATGCGTTTTAAGACCTGCAATTCCATATACTACATGACAGCCGGCGTCTTCGAGTTGTCTTGCCCAGTTGATATTTCGGGCTTCATCGAATCGTGCCTTTAATTCCACCAGAACAGTAACTTCCTTACCATTTTCTGCCGCTGTTTTCAAAGCCTGAATAATCGCTGAATCAGAGCTTGTACGGTATAAGGTTTGTTTTATGGCAAGTACTCCGGGATCGATGGAAGCTTCTTTTAGCAGGTTGACTACCGGTTCAAAGCTTTCATATGGGTGGAATAGCATAATGTCCCGATTACTTATCGTTTGCCAGATATCCTGTGAGTCCAAAAGGTCTATGGGTGTTTGAGGCGGCCAATCAGGAATTTTAAGTTTCTCAAAATCAGGAAGATTTGCAATCTGCATTAAAGCCGAACCATCCAGAATACCATTAATTTCATATATATATTCTGGTTCCAAATCCAGCCATTTAATAAGCCAGTTTATAATAAATGGATCAGGATTTGCGGATATCGAAAGGCGAACTGCACTGCGTCGTTTTCTTTCAAGCACAGCTTCTTCTATCATATTTAGAAGGTCCGACGCTTCGTCTTCCTGTACCTGAATATCAGCGTCTCTTGTAATCCTCAGAAAAACAGTATCGATTATTGTCTCTGTTCCGAATAAAATATTTACATTTTCTGCAATAACATCTTCAATAGCTGCTATATTCAAGGAATGTTCTGAAGACATTTTAATAAATCTCTCAAGTATTCCCGGAACCGGAATCAGTACTATTTTCTTAGTTGGTTTTCCTTCGTTTTCTGACTGAATTGCAACCGCGACGGTTAATTGTCTGCCATGCAAAAGCGGGTACGGTGAAAGTTCCTGCATTGAAAAAGGAGTTAAAACTGGAAGTATTTCAGTTACAAAATAATTCTTCAGAAACTTTCTTTGTTCATCTGTCCAGTCATTTCTCCGGATTATACAAATGCCGTGTTCTTTTAATTTTCCGAGAATATCCTTTACCGCAACCGTGTGAGCATCCATCATTTTATGAATGCGTAAACTTATTTCTTTGAGTTGCTGAGTCGGAGTTAAGCCGCTTTTATCGCGTCTGTGGACACCCGCGGATTTTTGCTGAATAAGTCCGGCTACGCGAACCATAAAAAACTCATCGAGATTAGAGCTGACAATAGACAGGAATTTCAGCCTCTCAAGTAAAGGTAAATTCTCGTCAAGACCTTCCTGTAATACTCTATTGTTAAATTCCAGCCAGCTCAGTTCCCGATTTATAAAGAATTCCGGTATATTGAATTTCTTCTTTTTATCCATTTTTATTTCTCTTCCAGCCTTGCATTTAAGCCGTAAATATCTTCAAACATGGTTATCTCTAAAATTATGCTTTTTCTTTGAAGTGATAAATCTCTTATTCCGGGAAGTGATATTATCAAGCCTTTTTCATCCAGCTTATATTGTATATTGGCCGGATTTGTACTATGACCGGCATCTAATGCTTCGGCAATTCTCAATAAAGATGCCAGTTTATTAACAATAATCCTGTGTTCACGCGATAGAGACATATACTCCAGGTGTGATGTCTTCGGCTGAGCGCGGCGATGATACCTTGCAATATTTGCAACTAAGGCGACTTCAGTCTGATTCAGACCGAAAATTTCAGAATTCATAATCAGATAATACGAATGTTTATGAAAGCCTCTGGGTGAGATAAAAGTCCCTATCTCATGAAGCAGCGAGGCAGTTTCCAATAAAACCCTATGCCTGAACTTCAACCCATGTTCTTTTTGGAGAATGTCGAAAAGTTTTACGGCAATCTCTCTGACTCGATTGGAATGTTCGATATCAACTTTATATTTTTCCGCGATAGCTATTGCAGAATGAAACACACCATTAGCGAATGTTTTGTCTTCCTTACCCGTAATCTGCCTCGCCAAATCCTGAAGCAGCTCTTCTCGCATCGACGAAAAAGAAATAGTTAGTTCTTTGGCTTTTGTTAAGTTAAGCAATTCCTGATAAACTAAAAGCGCAACATTCAGAGTTTCAGCATCCGTAAATTCAATATTATATAAACCAGAGAGTTCTTCTGGTGTTTTTGTTTTAATTTTGTTAACCAGCTTATTAAATCTTGTTTTGGGTATTGTGCTAAGTTCTGCACCTTTGACTGGTGTTCCGGCTTCTTTGGCCGCAAACCTGGCGTCGGCGCCTAAAGCGAAAAAGGCCTGGACTTTGTCAAGAGGCATAAAGCTTTCAATCGAAGGAAGTACCCTTAACAGTTCGTTTTTAATAAGTTTGGAATCGAGAGAATTTCCGCTGGATAGAGCTTCACGAAGTCGAATAGAGCCGAAATATAAACTATTCGAGACAACTATTTCTCCCTTTTCAAGAACAGTCAAAGTTGTATGACCACCTCCGACTTCGGTAATTAAAGAATTTTTACTAATTTTGTTTGAGTAATTACCAAGTGTGTTTTGCACGGCTAAAACAGTTAGCCTGCTTTCTTCAGAAACATCAATAATTTCTATTCCAAGACCCGTAGCCGTAAGAACTCTGTCAATAAGAACATCCGCATTGCCTGCTTCACGAACTGCGCTGGTCGCAACAATTCGAATATGCTCTACATTATAAAGTTTTAGGGTTCGCTGATATTCCCTTAAAATCGATATTACAGTACGAATCGCTTCTCTGCTGAGCTTGCCCTGGGTAAATGTATCCTGTCCGAGACGAACAGCTTTACGAAATCTTTCAAGAACCTGTGCTCTGCCATCCGGCAAAAGCTGACCCAATACCATTCTTATAGAATTAGAGCCAATATCAATTACAGCAAGAGTTGTATTCACGGGTATAATTATCCAATCATTATCAAAATAAAACCATAAATATTAATTTCAATTTAAACTTTTGAAATATTTATACCAAATAAATGTTAATATTATATTAAGATTTTAATTACCCTGAAATTAATCAGTTAATTCAAACATAACTTCTTTCCTGAAAAGCTGTTGCATCAAATCAGATTTTTTAGAGGCGGCACTGATTTCCGACGTTACCTTTCTATTGGTATAAAGTTTTATTGTAATCTCATTGTTATCAGATTCACACTTTAAATTAGTTATACGATTCATGCGACTTATATCAAGGCCGTCAGCTACTCTTAAAATCGATGCAAGTACAGAAATAATATGCTGTTCCGATGATCTCAAATCACAAAAATATTTATGTGAAGATTTCGGCAAAGCTTTACGATGATACCTTGCAATAAGACCTATGATTATTCTTTGATGTAAATCAAAAGGCAGACTTGATGTTTTAATTATCATATTTAAAGCGGTCTTATGATGTTCTTTTTGTCCCTTTATCCACCCAATGTCATGAAGTATCGCGCCGCAGTTGAGAAAAAACCTTTCGCGATTTGACAATTTATGAAATTTTTTAAGGTCATCAAATATTTTAAGAGCAATTTTCATAACCTGCTGTGAATGTTGTTCTTCATAGTTACAGCTTTCGGCAAATTCTATCACAGAATCGAGTTGTTCGTTTCTTTGTTTTTGTGTAAGACTGCTCTGTCCTTTTTGCAGTTGAGAAGGGGATTTTCCCTGTTTAAGCATTTTTATAAAATTTTCAGGAAGTTTTTCCTTTCGTATCGCATTGATAGTTTTTTCCATATCATATTTGATTTGGTAATTCTCTACCTCCAGATGTTTGTCAGAAAAATTCAATATCGCATATGCGGCTTTTCCCTTTGTTCCTTCAGGTCTGCCTACGCTTCCTGGATTTATGAATAATGTATTTCCTTCTTTTACTGAAAATACAATATGAGAATGGCCGCTTAGAACAATGTCAGCATCAGCCAATTCTGCTAATTCCTTCAGCCGATGTTTTGTAGTTTGAGCACAAATATATTCATCATTGGAAGCAGGACTTCCATGAGTCAGAAGTACTTTTAAGCTATTGATTTCAATTCGCATCTGCTCAGGTAATGATGCAAGATATTTTCGGTTTTCTTTGCTTAATGCATCATAAGTCCATTTGAAAGCGAGAAACTTTTCGGGAGTTTTGCTCTTTTGCCATTTTTCTTTGTTCTTCTTAAAAGCAAGAACCTTCAAATCATAATTTCCTATAATGCTTAAAGCTTCATATTTGCGCAGTAAGTCTATAACTTCATTAGGAAAAGGATAATAACCTACAAAATCACCGAGATTCCAAATCTGATGATATTTATACCTTTGTGCATCATTGAGAACTGCCTTCAATGCCGGAAGATTTGCGTGAATATCCCCTATTAACAATATTCTTCTCGATAGCTCTTTCACTTGAATTCCCTTTTCTAATCTCTACAATTTTAAAGCCTGGTTTTTCATACTCGGCCTGAGATGATTGTAGATTTAATTCCAAAGTTTCCCAGAATTTATGTCTATTCAGCCTCTTCCAATATCTTACAAATATTTCAAATAAACACTGCCGGGTCTGTTGACGCTCCTGTTGGAGATATCCAAAACCCTTATATAAAAGATAATATGGTTTCTCATTACCAAAATATTCTTTTGTACGCCGAAGTTCTTCCTGCATAAAATGGTCGATATAATCGACCCATACATCACAATCATGTATATCACCAAGAATAGTTTGAATATTTTTGACAACTTTTATTGCGTTATCAAGTCTTTCCCCATAAGGCTCACGACAAATTTCCATTGTGTATCTTAATCTCTTTGCGGCGATTCTCATCTGATGATGACCTGTTTTATCATCCTTATTTTCAAGGCAATTCTGGCAGGAAATCATATCTATTAATCTATTACGAATATGTCCTGATGTTTGACTGAATACATACTCATTTTTCAAGTCAGGTTCTTCACCACTCATGCAAAATATGATTCTTTCAACAACAGAATGAATATCAGCAAGAATGGCTCTGGATTCCAGCCTATTAATAGTTTTAATTATTTTATCCTGGAGTTTTTCACGATGTTGTTTTGTTCGCAATAAAAGTCTTTTAATTCCAGGCTGAAAAGTTTTTTCATCCGAACCAAGGCCGGAAAGAGTTTTATTCAGAAATTCGATGTGAACATCGGCATCTCGTGCGGGTCCAAATGCTTTAGTCAGCTCTTTAATTTCATCACGCCACTTTTTTATCACTTTGGCAGGAAAGCAAATCTCAAAAACACCGAAAGCGGCACGAAGTCTTCTTGAAGCTACTCTTGACTGATGTACACATTCAACATCTGAAGCTTCACGGGCACCAATAATTTCCTGACTCAGCTTTTTAAGCTGACTGTCTATATAATGACATGCCAGCAATTGATAACTTTTATCTGCCAATACCATCAAAATATCCTCTACATCCATATATTTCAGCTCTTTTCATCAAAACAATACATTTAGAGCGGAAAGAATATAACTTAATATTAAAGAATAATTTATCTTGTGTCAAATTAACATTAAGTTAAAAAGGTGACTTACGAAATGTTGAAATCATTATTTAGATACAAATCAACGTTTTTTCTATTATATCAGTATTAATCTGTAGATTAAAAATGGGAGATTTTCTGAAAATATAACTAAAAAGATTTGCTTTTTTTACCGCTTTATCCAGAGGAATATTTTTTTTACTATTTATATGAAAGGTAACTGTACGATTTTTAATTTCGCAGAAGATTTCTTTTATCGGTGGCTTTCTGCATACCAAACCATCCGCAATTCTGAGAATTGCCGCAAGTTTAGAAACATATTCTTTTGATTCCGTATCGAGTTCTCTGTAATACTTGTGATTCTCATCGGGAATACAGCTTTTATGATAACGGGCAATCAGACCAATGATTATTTTTTCCTTTTTTCCAAAAGGTATTGCCGATAGATCGATTATTATATCCCTTGCAAGCTTGTGATGAATTTCTCTGTTTTGAAATTTACCTGCATCATGAAGCATAGAAGCAATTTCCAGCCATATTTTTTCGGTATTACCCATATGATGAAGGTCCTGAAGTTCATCAAAGAGTTTCATAGCTATCGAGGTTACATTTAAGGCATGCTTTTCGTCGAATCCTTTTGATTTACCTTCCCTGATAATATTTTCGAGTAATTTATTTTTCAAAATCCATTTCCTTTGTTCGACCAGCGGCGTCCAATAAAAAACGTGTTTTAACGTATATCGTCAATTAAATACTACATCATTAATAAAAATAGTTATTATTCTGTTAAATTTGTGAATGAGGATTATAATAAATATAAAATTGTAAATTGTGTTAGTTCAGTCTTTGGTCGATAGTAAAAAAGTCAGCTATCAATTTAGGGATAATAAATAATGGTAAAAGAATCGAAGACTCGTTGTATTGGTATTCTTACTTCAGGTGGTGATTGTCCTGGTTTGAACGCCGCAATCAGGGCAATTACAAAAACCGCAATAAATGTTTACGGCATGACTGTATTGGGATTCATGGATGGATTCAGAGGACTTGTTGAAAATCGTATTATTCATTTGGAAAATAATACTGTTAGCGGCATATTAACTAACGGCGGAACAATTCTTGGAACCAGCAGAGATAAACTTCATAAAATGCCTATGGGGAACAAGATAATCGATATGACTGACGTAGCCATTGAAAATCTGCGTCAAAATCATATAGATTGCCTCGTATGTTTAGGTGGTAATGGCACTCAAAAAAACGCCCTTCGTTTACATCAGGCCGGTAATGTTAATGTGCTGACACTTCCCAAAACAATAGACAATGATGTGGCAGGAACAGAAATAACATTCGGATACGATACTGCTATGCAGATTGCTACTGATGCTATTGACAGACTTCATACGACTGCAACAAGCCATCACAGAATTATAGTCTGTGAAATAATGGGTAATAAATCAGGCTGGCTTACACTCGGCGCCGGTGTTGCCGGCGGAGCGGATGTGATACTCATACCAGAAATACCATATGATATTTCAGTTGTTGTGAATTATTTGCTTGAGAGAAGAAGAAAAGGCAGCAGATTCTCCATAATCGCGATAGCCGAAGGTGCGGTTTCAATAGATGATGAAAATAAAAAGGCAAAAATTCAAAAGAAAGCGAAAGTAAAAAGTAAAAAGCAAAATGATTCCTCTGATACGACCGAAAACAATAATGATGAAATTGCCGTGTCGTCTCATAATATCTTCGAAGAATCCAAAGCAAGTATTATAGCAAAACAATTACAGAAACTTACCGGTATAGAAGCACGAGTAACGTCACTTGGTCATATACAGCGAGGAGGAGTTCCATCTGCTTTCGACAGGACTCTCTGCACATTATTGGGAACAAAAGCCGCTGAGCTTTTAGCCAGTGGTATCTATAATGTTATGGTAAGTTACAAAGCAGATTCCTGTATTCCGGTCCCCCTTGAAAAGATTGCCGGAATACATAAAACAGTTCCTCTGGACCACCCACTTATTATATCTGCCAGATTAGTAGGAACCTGTCTTGGAAATAAATAATTGTATAAAAACAAATATTTTTCCCATAACCATTTTATCAGTATGAAGTTATAAACATATCTAACTTCCTAACTTAAAATTGACAAAAAATTAACTTGTTTTTATCTATATAGTACTCTATCTTTACTCTTGAATAATATGTAATATTAAATGGAATGTTTCTTATTATTTTTAGGCATGAAGGTACTGTATGGCTGACATCACAATCTTCAAAACAAAAACCGCACTTCCTGAACTTTATGGTCGAGTATCTATTAATAATAACAAGATAAAAGCTGATGGAGTAACCTGTGTTTTCCAAAAGTATTTGGAAAGCGGCATAACCGGGAAAGATCATAAGAAAGTAGTCCCTCAAGATGGTGACATTTTTCTGAGTAGCTTAAAAACCTATCTTACGAACGAAGGATTGAGTATTTCTGATTGTACATAAAAACCTCTAAATCTTTTTAATTAGCCATTATATAATTAGTTTTAAATTTAGAATAGAAGACTGACGATTTTATTTCAGCATTGTTAATCCGGGGGAAATCTCCTTCCCAATTGAATAAGCCCGCATTACCATCTGGAAGTATTCGTATAAAATCGTTTGTCTGGTCTGTCCATGAGCCGCTGTTAAAATACCAGTTCTGAAATCTGCATGGTCTGTGAGTATGTGCTGACAACCGGTTTATTTTTAACAAAGACTTCGCGTCTGTTCGGATCGATAACCAAATCACCGGTTTTCAGTACAGTTTATCTCCAGTATTCACATCTGCCTTGCGAAGCAACCTGCGAACTCGCGCAACCAGAACCTTGCCGCTGAATGGTTTTGTGACATAATCATCAGCCCCGACTTCAAGACCGGTTACTACATCTGTTTCCTTATCTTTGGCTGTCAGCATAACAACCGGGATATTCTCGGTCTTAAGGTTGCCTTTGAGCTTTTTGCATACTTCAAGCCCGTCGATGCCTGGAAGCATCAAGTCAAGAATGATCAAATCAGGCAGCTCAGTGCTGGCTTTTTCAAATGCCTGCTCGCCCGTCTCGCATGAAAGTACTTTGAATCCTTCATGTGACAGGTTCAAATCTACAAGCTCGCGAATATATTCTTCGTCATCGACTATAAGTATCTTTGCCTTTGCCATAATAGATCATACATCATAAATTAAAAGTTAAAATCAAAAACATTTTTTGCTTTTTATATCTTTTACTTATTACTATTTTTGATGTAGTTGGCAAGCGGCTAATCAAATATCAGTCCATTTTAACCTTAAAAACACAAATATTAACACAATTCTAATAAAACCTGAACATGTAATTAGTATTCATGTGTTATTTTATTATATGAAAATAAATTCATTATAGGAAAGAAATATATGACAGAAATTATAAGATATATGCTATGCAGCTTCGGAATGATTTATTTTGTATATAGGTTTATAGTACAGTTGCTATATCTATTAAATATTGTACAAAATATAAATAGCACAAAACATAATGAAAAGTATTTTTGAAAGATCTACAGACATCCAAGATAGTGGCCAAATAATTTGCAGCAAATGACAAAACTACTTAACAAAAAATAATGTTCTTAATTATTTTTAGAGCCATTGTTCTATCGGTAATTTGTTGATAGATTGACGAAGTAAAGGATCTACATTCGTATATATTTTCTGTGTAAGGATTGGCGAAGAATGCTCTAAAAGTCTTTGAGTTAATTGTTTTGAACTTATGATATTGGTTAGTCGAAGAAAGTTTCTCAGAGTCAACGATATTTCATAAATCGATGATTCGGTCAGACCTTCAACGGTTTTATTTTTGTAATATTCTTCTGTCATCTGCAACCACTCAGCAACTACGATTCCCGTAAAAACGTCAGAATTCAATTGAGTATATTTTATCTGTCGATAATGCTCAGCATGAGCTTTTGTAGGTAGTGCTTTCGCTCTCCGCTGGTTGCTTTCATACCAGCCAATCCACCAGCCATTAATATTTTTTCTCTTGTAAATCCATACCTTTCTCATAATATATAGTCTATCGTAAATATGGGGGTGTAAATCAAGCAAAAACATTGGCTTGAATTTATGTTAATGGAGACAGTTCGGAGACATATTAACATATCTTAAATCTTTGTTAATCGTAAACAATGATACAACAATATGTTATGGAATTTGTAGGTTTAGCGTGAATCAGACATTTGAATCTATGACCATCTCACATTTTAAAATGAAATAGGTCATAACAAATTGTAGTACATCAAGTTATGATTATCATAAGATACGATAAGAAAGAGGACATTATAAAATGTTATAATTTTTTAAGCTATTGATATATAAGCACTTATGAAATAAATACTTTACTCAAACTGACCGATTTTAAGCCGCGAGGAGTTTTTCCAGGCGGCGGATATCAATCACATTTTAAGATTCAGGATGAAGGTCGAAGGAGATTTCTATACCCAGACGGGTTTGGGAAACAGTTGGACTCAGGTTTGGAAACGTTTAAAAGTTTCTTCTGAATCCCAACTCGCTAAAGACTTGACGGGAGTCTGGATTTTAGCCGGCATACCTGGTAATTTCGAAGAAAACCCTCAGATTAAAGGAAATCAGATCAAGTTCATCGTCGGCGGACAATGGTGTCTCACTCAATCAGATCCCAATGGCAGCGTCATTTATCATTACGGTGGTACCTGTACACTCAACGGCGATGAGTATATTGAAAAAATTGAATACTCGAATGAGAATTCTGTATACTTAATCAATCAAACTTCAAAATTCAAGATGAAGGTCGAAGGAGATTTTTATACACAAACGGGTATTGGAAACAATTCCAAGCAGGTTTGGAAACGTTTAAAAGTCTCTTCCACTTCTATTAAATCCGAACAAACCTCGCCATCATCTGGAGACGCAGCAGTCCCGCACTCGGCACAAGACGGATCGGCTGATGTGTCCGCACAAGATCAGAAACTCTTGAATAATCTGCGTGACATGCAGGCAGCCCATAACCGCCACGATCTGGAAGCGGAGTTGAGTTTCTATGCCGATGACGCTCAGTTCGAGGTAGTTGGACGAAGTATCATAACAGGCAAAACAAAACTGCGTAGTCTGTTCACGCAGGATGCCCAGCGGAACAGTCGACTGACCTTGACAGACTTTAAGGTTCAGGGCGACACTGTAGTCTGCAAAGGTAAAGAGCAAAACGACCACATCACGGAACAGGGTTTGGATTGTATCTACTTTGAAGAATGTCGGTTCATATTCCGAGACGGATTGATTCAGGAGGTCAAAACAACATTGTCACACTAATAAGAACAGTGCAGTATTAAAAATCTTGTTGTGAATTGGTCGTCCAGAATCATTCTGATGATTTCCCTACCGTAGATACCTTACTGAAAGGGACATGACCACCTGATATGAGTCAGGAATTATAGATGTTTTATGGAGTTTTATATATTTTATATTGTATAAATGGTAAATATGACTAAAATGGTCGAATAATTAAAGGATTGATATTATGACTAACAAAATAAACAGACAGGAAAACAAACCCGGAATTTTTATATTTGCTGTATGTTTCATTATGCTTTTAGCAAGTACGGTTAATTTTGCATCAAGTCCATCTATACAAATTCGGCCATCTGACCTCAGAAATGACCTTATTCAAAACCGTTGGGAAGTAATTGATAGTCTAATTCGAGATAGACCAGAGGACCAGAACCTTTCTCGATACGAAGTTATGATTCTTAATTGTGCCGGTTTATCGGGTAAAATTGAGGTTGTCAAATATTATCTCGACAGGGGATCTGATATCGATAAAGATTTAAGTAATGGTTTTACACTTCTGCATTTGGCAATAAGAACAGGTCATACGGAGCTTGCAGAATATTTGATAGATAAAGGAGCAAATTTAACTTTGCAAACCAATGAGAAAATGACACCAATTATGTTAGCTGTTACACATAACAGAAAAGAAATCGAAGAAATGCTTATAAAAAAAGGAATCAAAAGAGATGTTTTTACAGAAACTATACGAGGTGATATTCAGGCTGTAATGAATTATTTGGCGGAAGATCCAAATCTTATTAATCAGTACAGGGGAAACTTTTCCCTATTACACTGGGCAGCATATAAAGGACATTATGATTTAGCAAAGATATTAATTGAAACAGGAGCAGATGTCGAGGGACATAAAGAATATGCTCCACCTTTGTTTTGGGCCGTAAGATACAACAGGCCCGATATAGCAAAATTGTTGATTGATAATGGAGCAGATATAAATGCTCAAAATACAAATGGGCAAACCGTATTATTTAATTCCGCCCGCGTTGAAATAACCAGATTTCTATTAGAAAATGGCGCAAACCCGGGGATAATCGATAAAAAAGGAAATGCACCTTTGCATCCAACTGGCTCAAAAAACATGCATATAGAAGCTATTAGAACTATTATTGATTTCAACGAATTTCCGAATTTCCCCCAACCTGAAAGCGTAATTCAGGAAGCTGTAAATGAGCAGTTAGGAGTAGTAAAATTATTGATCGAATACGGAGCAAATCCAAATCTGAAAAATAATGCGGGTAAGACTGCACTTGATTTTGCAATTGAGGGAGGCTTTGAGCAAATAATTAGATTTTTCAGTAACTATCCAGATAAAGCTCTGAATTAGTTGAGTGACCTAAATCAGGAAAGTTGCTTACTATGGAAAAGCAAATTGATTCATCATTCGTAGAACTCCGTAAAACATGTTTTCAAAAGAAAGTATTACGAAAATTATACTTAATTTCCATTGTTATTTTTCTGTGTATCCTTGCAGGATTTATTTATAAGATAATTACATGGGAAGTATTTGTTGATTCAGCGGCTAAAAGAAATGCTGATAATGAAATCCGGAAACTTGCTGCTCCATCTTTCAAGAGACATACAGGATTAGATAAAGATCCCAATGATTTTACTGACGAAGATTTTGCACAAATCAAGGAATTCAGTGCGAAAAGCTGGGTGTTTTATGACATAAGTTTATTAGAGAAATTTACTAATCTGGAAGAACTCGGACTATATGGTATAGATCTTCCGCCAAAGCAATCACCAGGGTGGGCCAAATTTCTGAAAAAATTTCTTTCTATTGATTTTTCACGAAGAAAATACCTCGACTTAAAACCTATCAGAAACCTATCTTTTCTACAATCACTTTCCGTTTGGTATTCTCAGGTATCCAATCTTGAGCCTTTAAAAGGATTGGTTAAGCTTCAAATACTTGATGCTTCATACACAGACGTTTCCGGTCTTAAACCGTTAAATAAATTAACAAATATGAAAAGGCTTTTTCTTGGCAATACTCATGTATATGATCTCAGTCCTTTAGAAAATTTGAAAAACCTTGAAGCCTTAGAGCTTAACAACACAAAAGTATCAAGCCTTGAACCAATAAAGGAATTAAAAAACCTGCGGGAACTTTATCTTAGCAATACTAAAGTATCTGACATTGAACCTTTAAAAGATCTTACAAACATGCAATCACTTGATCTTTGCGTAATTCCAATATACGACCTTGAACCTATAAAAGAATTAACTAAACTCCAGAGACTGGAACTTTCCAACACACAGGTTTGTAATCTTGAACCAATAAAAAATTTCACAAATCTAAAAGTACTTGATCTTCTCGAAACTCAAGTGTATGACATTAAGCCTTTAGAAAATATGAAATACCTTGAATCTTTGCGGCTCAGCTTTACAAAAGTATCTGATATTGAAGTCCTTAAGGGATTATCTGAATTGAAGCAACTTTATCTTATGAAAACTCAGATATCCAGTCTTGAGTCGATCAAAGGATTAATAAAGCTGCAAATACTTGACCTGACGGCTACTCAGGTTTCCGATCTTGAACTTTTGAAAGGATTGAAAAACCTTAGAGAGCTGTTTATAACTGATTGTCCAAATATCACAGATGAACAGGTGGAAGATTTACAAAAAGCTCTGCCGACTCTTGAGATAAGGAGAGATGTTCCTAATCCATGGGCTATGTGGAATCAGACTAAACTCTGGTAATAATTAGAGGACATAGTAAATTTTCTCCTGGAGAGTAAAAATGGAGCAAACTTATGAATAATAAAAATAATAAGCGAAAATACATAATCAGCGTTTTTATTATTTTATTTCTTATGTTTGGATACATTTACTGGGTAGTGATCTGGGAACCAAAACCAGATCCAGTCGATGATGCTGGAATTCGCCATATTGCTGCTAAGCAACTCAATAAAGACCCGAATGAATTCACTGACGAAGATTTTGCACAAATAACAGAATTTGATCTCTCAGAGTATCGTATTTGGCCGAGGAATCCCTTGAAAAGCATTTCCGATATAAAACTGCTTGAGAAATTTACAAATCTTCATACACTTAATTTAGCAGGCCTTAAACGTCCACAAAAAGCTACACCAAAATGGATGACTATACATGCAAAATTGAGATTATATGATTTATCAAAAAGATCATTTATAGATTTACGGCCAATCAGGAAATTATACAAACTTGAAAATCTCAATCTTTCCACATCTCAAGTGGTAAATATTAAACCAATAAAAAGATTAAAAAATTTAAGACACCTGAACCTTCAGGCTACACAAGTGTCTGACCTTAAACCAATGAAAGGATTGAAAAACCTGAAAACTCTTAATCTTAAATTCGCTAATGTAACAAATCTTCAAGCATTAAAGGAATTGAACAACTTGCAATCTCTTAATCTGCAAGACACGCAGGTATCAGATATTAAGCCGTTAAGTGGATTAATAAATTTACAGGAGCTTTGTATTCGTACTACTAAAATATCCGATATCGATCCTTTGAGGGGATTGACGAACCTGCAAAATCTTGATATTAAATCAATAAAAGTTTCCAACATTGAACCACTAAAAGAATTAAAAAATTTGAAGAAGCTTGATATTGGCTGCTCTCCGGTATCAAGTCTTGAAAGTAGCAAAAGTTTTAGGACTTGAACTTATTAAGAATGCGTAAAGGTGAAATTATGAGAAAGAACAGAATTTTTTTATCAGTAATAGTATTAACAGGTTTGATATTTTTAACTTTAGAGAGACGTCAGACGTTTGCTGAAGCACAACAAAAGGAATATACAACGGTGGATATTCAACGGCTTCAAATCGATTTACAACTGAGCGATGTTTTGAGAAAAATTCCTTTTGATGTTAAAAAGCTGGAAATTGAATCAAAAAAACAAATATCTTCATACACATCATTTTCACAGATAATTCAAAATGAGATTGAGGAAGTTTTTAAAATGGAAGGCTATCATGGTGTCAGACCAGTAAAGTGGAAAGATGAACCGAATAGAAGACTTGAATTTAATATTGATGTCCTTCAAATTCCAGATCAAAATAACTATGTGTATAGTGTCGATGTTAGTTATAAAGAGAAAGTATCACTTTATAGTATAGAAGATATAAATAAAATCAATGCTAATATCTGGTGGGGTAAAACTGATCTATCAGTTGCTTCCAAAGAAGAACTTTATAATAAAATATTAAAAGAGGTTAAACATTTTGCAAAAGCGTTAGTAGCGGATTACGCAGATCACATTGCAACAGAAATTCATAAATAATATAAAAGAATGTAAATATTGGTTAAGGAGGCTATTATGGCTTCAATATTCAAACGAAAACGTAAAGTGAAACTGGATAACGGTAAAATAGTAGTTAGGCAATCACAGAAATACTATACCAGACTTACCGATACAGACGGTATTAATACCAACGGCAAAAAAAAGGTAGAAAATTGGGCGGTAGCGTTGAGAACAGGCACGGACATTGAAAAGGTTGACTGTGGTCAAGAAGGGATAAAAGAATTGACACCGAAATTGATACCTTTTTTTGACACCTACATCTTACTCTGTATGTAACCGGTCGTCAGCGGTTGGCAATGAGCGGGACAAGATACAAAAAATAACAGCGAAGGTAACTGCTTGAATAATATGAAGTTAGACATAGAAATTGACCAATTGTCAACGGTTGGAATGGGGAAAAAAGAAATGGGCAGGGGCGGAGTTGAACCGCCGACACACGGATTTTCAGTCCGTTGCTCTACCAACTGAGCTACCTACCCATTATGACGATTTTCAATCAAACTGATCTAAGTTTAACAAAAAAGACAGGCTTTGCAACAAAATTAACCACGACTTTTCTCTATGAAAAAAGAATTATTTGCACTGCATGCTTTTAAGTCAAGGGAATTATCAGGAATTTTTATAATATAAGAAGTGATTTTAAACATTGCCTGTTTGTTAATGAAACGTCTGTAAATTCCCGATGTTTACAGCTTTTTAACATGGGTTTGCATCAAAGCAATACTTGCCAGTTCACACGGTTTGAGCGTCAGCGGCTCATCAAACTGAATTGCTGCTCTGCATAAAGAAGATTTTATTAGCTCGATTCTTAAAACACATCCCGTGCGGATAAAACTTGTCATTGCTGAAAAATCATCTTCATCTGCACGCGGAATGCTGAATCGCATCTTTAATTTCTGGCCTAATGACGGGCAATTGCCATCAGCTCTGCACAAAAATGCAAGACCGCCGCTGGAGACATCAACCATAATACCTTCAGAAACAGATTTGGTGAAATCTTCAGCAAATAAGACAGGCCATTGATAACACAATCGTTCCTCTAATCTTCTGTTTTTTGTATTTTCCATTTTATTTTCTCTCAATTAATGTATTTTCTTTCGGCATTATAAATAATCAACTTTAGGTGCATTCTTTCTTAGAAATAAGGGTTTTGCAGCAATGAGAACCTGATTATTCCAAGAGAAGCGATTCTTTAGTTCGTTGGGATAGAAATAAAATAATTGAAAATCATGTATAAAGGCAGTTTTAGGCTTTAAATAAAGGATATTTAAATTCCGCACAGCCTAAAAATTCCTTGCATTTAAAACCTTTTTAGTGTATTAATGACATCAAATTGGTTGTATTAACATATGATCTGCACTGTTTTTTCTCAAAACTGGCGTTTTAAGGACAGGGCATTTTCATTTGTTATTTTTATTAATATTTATTAATTGCTTATTGTGCATTTATTTAGGAACAAAAGAAATGGCATTGAAAATTAATCAGGATTTCGGAATGGCTATCTCGGCCATTAATTTTCTCAAAGATAAAAACACCTCTCAGTACATACAGGCAAGTGAAATTGCAAAACACCTTCAATTCTCTGTCGGATACCTTCAAAAAGTTATTCAAATGCTAAACAAGCATGGCTTACTGGAATGCAAGCGAGGCCGAATCGGTGGTGTCAGATTATGCGCAAATGTTATCACTCTTCTCGATTTGTGGAACATAACCTGCGGTGAATCAGAATTGGCAGATCCGTCTTTGACAATTTTGAAGAAGCCCCTCAAGGATTTTTTTGATTCGATGAGTAAAATTGTCGTTTATAAAAAAACCAGGAAATAGGCACAAGGCTGTTTAATCCTTTAGGAATTATTCTTTACTTATATAGATTTTCCAATTCTTTAGAGGTTCCCTTTCAATAAAAAGGTCCGAAAACAAAACATTTCCGGCTCAATATCCTAAGTTTTGCCTTGTTTTGGGAGATTTAGTCGATAACAACAAGACTAAAAACAGGCCGTTTATAGGGCTACATCCAACTTATTTTCAAATATTACCTTCTTGATAAAGACATGTTTTAGTTAAGCCGAATTAAAGCGTTAGGTAATTGAAAAATAATGACAGACTTTTTATATAGTTGGAAACCTGTGAATAATATAAATCGACATCAAAAACTACTGGCAATTATGAAAAAGATGAGCCAGGAACGCAAGAAACAAGCAAAGCAGATTGATATACTGTGCAATGATATGATAGGCGCCCAGAGAGACTTTATTAAGAGGCTCAAAACTATCAATTTCAGAGCGGATTTCTACGAATCAATTATCGGCACGACCGACCTGCACTGCCTGTTTTCAACTGCCTCTGCAATAATTAAAGAAGAGACAAACGGAGCTAATGTAACTTTTTTTCTGCGTCATTCTGATTCTTTTGAAATATATAATGAAAATCAGGGCAATATCGCTGAATCGCAGCATATCGAAAATGGATTCAGTCAGGAGTTGATGACCAATATCTGCATTTCGAACAAAATATGTAATATCGATGATATGTTCGCAATGGGTCTGCAGGGTAATTTGACATGCTTAAATACAGTATCGGCGGTAACTATCCCGCTTGGCTCGGCTGGTTCTGTACAGGGTTTCATGCTGATATATCGCTCATCTGAGAAAACACTCGACGGCGAAGAAATCAGGAAAATATCTGCTATTGCGAGCGGTCTTTCACATGCTATCTATTCCTGCAAGGCTCTAACACACTCTTCGGATTAACCACATCACACATACTAAAACTGAACTTTTACAAAAATCTTACTTATTTTATCGCAATAATGCGTTAAATCCTTTTTTATCATATTTGCATAGTCTGCTTTTATATTGACTTACTTGTTTTTTCCGTTACAATCTAAACCCTGTAAGTTGCTGTAAGTTGAGTTTTTTTAATTCGACATATCATTAAATAGTAAGAATCAAAAAAGGAGAAAACAGTTGGGTTATAACTGTGTAGTACTAATTAAGCAAGTACCTGATACTAAAAGGATTACAGGCAATGCTATGAACGATGACGGAACAGTCAAGCGTTCGGCTCTGCCGGCAATTTTTAACCCGGAGGACCTAAATGCACTCGAGATGGCACTGCAGATTAAAGAAAAATTTGGCGGTAAGATTACTGTAATTACGATGGGTCTCCCTGCGGCAGGAGCGGTTCTTCGTGATTCGCTGTATCGCGGAGCGGATGAAGCCATTCTTGTAACAGATTCCCGCTGTGCGGCAAGTGATACGCTGGCAACGAGTTACATACTCAGTTGTGCGGTGAAAAAACTTGATTATGACATAGTCTTGTGCGGCAGGCAGGCTATCGACGGCGATACAGCCCAGGTCGGGCCGCAACTGGCAGAAAAACTGGGTATTACACAAATAACCTACGTCGAATCCCTTGAACAGCTTGAGAATACAAATATTATTGCGAAGCGAAATATCGGTAATGGCTGGCAGAAAATAAAGGCGTCTTTGCCTGTGCTGCTGACCGTCATAAATACCGCGAATGAGCCGAGAGTTGCAGCCGCAAGAAAAATTATGAAGTATAAAAAGGCGCTTTCTCCCGTCGAAATCCGTCAGAAAATCAAAACGGAGAATCCACAGGCTGACGAATCCGACATTGAAAAGCTCGTTGAGCACAAATGCAGCGGGCTGAAAAATGTAAATATGCTGATAAAACAATGGAATCTGGACGACATTAGTGCCGATTTGCAATGGTGCGGCCAGAGCGGTTCACCAACAAAAGTACACAGGATTCAAAGCGTTGTCCTGACCGCAAAAGAAAGCAAAGCAATCGAACCAACGGAAAAGGGCATTGCTGACATGATACACGAATTAATTTCGGATAAGGTTATTGCATAAAATTAATAAACAAAGAAACGCTCTCCAAGGCTCGACGCGTGTTTAGCCCTAATGAAAGCGGATACTAATAGAAGCCGTGTTTACGGCTGAGTTTGAAAGGAAGAACAATGAATATTTATGTGGGTAATTTATCGCGCGAGACTACAGATGAAGATTTGCGTCAGGCTTTTGAGGCGTTTGGACAGGTCGCCACGATAAATATTATCAAAGACAGGTTTTCTGGCGAATCCAGGGGTTTTGGATTCGTGGAAATGCCGGCTAAAGCAGAAGCTGAAGCAGCAATCGAAGGTATGAATGGTCAGGATTTAAAGGGCAATACCGTAAGTGTGAACGAAGCCAAACCTCGTGAAGATAAACCCAGAGGCGGCGGTGGCGGCGGTCGCGGTGGACGTGGCGGCGGCAGTCGCGGTGGTGGTCGCGGCGGCAGCGGCGGCGGTAGAGGTGGTTCGAGAGGCGATAGTCGCGGCGGCGGTGGCGGCGGCTACGGTGGCGGCGGCGGTCGAAGATACTAAAAATTGCTACTGACCTCGATAGTTTTAGGATTAAAGTTTCATGATTGAAGTGAACAGAAATGGTGAAGTTTGGGTGTTTGCCGAACAGCATAATGGGCAACTTGAAGATACCCCTATTGAATTGATGAGCAAAGCCAGGCACCTGGCAGATATTTTGCATGTTAAATTAGCCGCTGTTTTACCGGGTGACAAAATAAAAAAACTTGGTAAAAAACTGATACAGCATGGCGCTGATAAGGTATATCTGGTTGAGGATCCGCAGCTTAAAACATACCAGACAAACAGTTATGCGAAAGTGATATATGATTTGATTCATAAACACAAGCCGCAGATTGTTCTATATGGAGCTACAGTTGCCGGACGTGACCTTGCCCCGAGAATCGCAAGTGCAGTTAAAGCAGGTCTTACCGCAGACTGTACTGATTTGCAGATTGGCGACCATCAGAATATCAAAGATAAAAAGGTACACCCAAACTTACTATTTCAGATTCGTCCCGCTTTTGGCGGAAATATCATCGCAACGATTATCAATCACGACCGCTGGCCTCAGATGGCTACTGTTCGTGAAGGCGTGATGGTTCCCACTGAACCTGACGCCAAACGCAAGGGCGAGATTATAGAAGAAAAAATAGCATTAACTGAGCAGGATTTGCCCCTTGAGATTCTCGAAGAGCACAAGCAGCCGAAGAAAGTTGACCTTAAAGCCGCAAGAATAATCGTTGCCGGCGGCGCAGGTGTAGGCAGCAAGGATAATTTCCAGCTTATCTGGGATTTGGCAAACTGCCTCGGGGCTTCGCCGGCAGCTACGAGAGCCGCTGTGGATTTGGGCTTTATAGACCATGACCACCAGGTGGGCCAGACCGGAACAACCGTTAGGCCAAGTTTGTACATCGCGGTTGGCATCAGCGGGCAAATCCAGCATCAGGCGGGAATGTCACAAAGCCAGAAAATCATAGCAATTAATAGTGACCCTGCTGCGCCGATTTTCAATATCGCTCATTATAAAATCGTCGGCGATTTGAATATCGTCGTACCCATGATGATAAAAGCCCTCAGAGAGAAAAGTATTAAAGAATAAGACTGCAAGAAAACGAAAGTAAGGTTATGTCGAATTTTTATAAAGACAACAGTGATATACAATTCTTGTTCAAATATATGGATTTGGAGTCACTGGCTAAACTCAGCGAGGACAATTTCAAGTTCGCAGGCCAGTTCGATTCCGCTCCTTCCGATGCTCAGGAAGCAGTGATAAATTATGATATGGTGCTTGATACACTCGGCCAGTTAAGCGGCGATTTTATCGCACCGCGAGCAGAGGGTGTGGACCGACAGGGCAATACACTTAACACAGACGGCTCAGTGACACGGGCAAAAGGCATAGCGGAAGATATTGAAAAACTCGGCCAGGCGGAAGTAATGGGATTTACGCTGCCTCACAGGTTCGGCGGTTTGAATTTCCCCAATCTTGTTTACTCGATGGCGATAGAGATTGTATCCCGCGCCGACGCGGCTCTTATGAATATATTCGGCCTGCAGGGAATAGCAGAAACAATAAACGCATTTGCCAGCGAAGAAATAAAACAGCAGTACCTTCCTGATTTTGCAGCAGGAAAAGTGACCGGTGCTATGGTTCTGACAGAACCTGATGCAGGTTCCGATTTGCAGTCAATCAAAGTTTCAGGGCATGACCAGGAAATAGAAAAACCTGCCCGTGTATATCAGGACGCCGAAGGCAACTGGTTTATTCGAGGCGTAAAACGCTTTATCACGAACGGCTGCGGCGAAATCCTCCTTGTTCTTGCACGAAGCGAGCCGGACATTTCGGATGGCAGAGGACTTAGTTTGTACCTCGTCGAGCGTGGTCCCTGGGTAAAAGTTCGCAGACTCGAAGACAAGCTTGGTATTCATGGCAGCCCGACCTGTGAATTGTTTTTCAACGATGCTCCCGCCAAACTTATAGGTGAGCGACAGAGAGGTCTTATTACTTATGTAATGAGCCTGATGAATGGCGCCAGAATTGGAATCGCAGGACAGTCACTTGGTATTGCAGAAGCTGCATTCCGTGTAGCTCGCGATTATGCATCTACAAGAAAACAGTTCGGAGTTACTATCGAAAAACTGCCTGCAGTTCGTGACATGCTTATAGATATGAAAATCACTGTTGAAGCAGGCAGAGCATTACTTTACGAGACATCACGTGTTGTCGATATTCATATAGGAAGTGAGAAACAGCTTGAGAGTAATCCCCCTGAAGAGAAGGAAGCTCTTAAGGAACTGAGAGATAACTCGAAAAAATATAAAAGATTAGCTTCTATGCTTACGCCAATGAGCAAATATTACTGCTCTGAAATGTGTAATACTATTGCCTACGACGCAATACAGGTTCTTGGCGGCAGCGGATACATGAGAGATTACGCCTGCGAACGCTACGCACGCGATGCAAGAATAACCACAATATACGAGGGAACAAGCCAGTTGCAGGTAGTCGCGGCGGTTCGAGGCGTTTGCAGTGGAACCGCTGAAAAATACCTCGCTGATTTGGCTTCACTGGAATACGACGAAAAAGTTAAAGACCTGCTCGGAATACTCGCTGAAGGTACGGAAATAATGAAAGATTCCATCACCTTTATAAAAGGGCAGGGCAATGAATATATGGATTTATACGGCAGGCCGCTGGTCGATATTGCGATAGATTTGATTTTAGGTTATTTGTTCTGCGGCCAGGCAAGCTCGAAATTCGATATGCAGGTCCCAGTTGCGGAAAATGCACAGACAGATTCTGCTAAAACAATTTCAATGAAAGAGCGAAAAGCGATGATTGCTCACAGATTCATTACTAAAAATGCTCCAAAGATGAAAGCTTATGCCGAACTGGTTAAAAGCGCAGATAAATCAACCTTCAGCGAATACGAATCTCTCGTAGGTCCAGTTCCGGAAATATGATAAAAACATTGTAAATTTACAATGATAAACTATATAATAAGACCCTGGCAAAAACGCCGGGGTTTTTTATTAGCCGGAAGTAATATTGCCTGAAAAGGAAAATAGAATGGGAAACGCGATAAATAAATTAACGATAAAAGGCTATAAATCAATTCGCAACCTCGAAAACTTCGAGCTTCGCAATATTAATATCCTAATAGGCCCAAACGGCTCCGGAAAAAGTAATTTCATTGACTTTTTTAGTTTTTTACGTGAAATTTCTAAGGGAAGATTACAACATTTTGTAGCTTACCTAGGTGGAGCAGATAAAATTCTCTATCTGGGTTTAAAAGTAACAAAAGAGCTTATTGGTTCAATAGAATCTTCGAATGAAAGAGTCTCTTGGGAATTTAAGCTTTTTACTTCAAAAGTTGATAAGCTACTTTTTTATGAAGAAGCTATTACAGGGGGAACCAGTTCATTATCGACCAAGTGGGCAAAGGAATACGAACATGGATTATCCGAATCGGATTTATTTTCGAAAGGCAGTAAAGACCACGATGAATATGTTGAAAAAATAAGAAATCAGATACAACCAGTTATAGAAGATTGGGTTCCCTATCATTTTCATGATACAAGTGATTTTGCGGGCGTTAAAAGACCATGCACGAAAAGGGATTATGAATATTTAAGACCAGATGCGAGTAATTTAGCCGCCTTTTTACTTTTTCTTAGGAAAAAACATGTAAAGGAATATCAGGATATTCGTGAGACAATTCAATTAGCCGCTCCGTTTTTTGAAGATTTTTTATTAAAAGATTCTTTGGATAATCCCGATGAGACATTATTAGAATGGTGTCAGAAAGGCTCTGATTATCCTTTTCATCCAAGTCAGATTTCAGATGGTACATTGCGGTTTATCTGTCTTGCTACAGTGTTATTACAACCGAATCTGCCATCGACACTTTTATTGGATGAACCTGAATTGGGATTGCATCCATATGCACTAACTTTATTATCCGCTTTAATACAGAAAGCCTCGCGCCGAAGCCAGGTTATTGTATCGACTCAATCTGCTATGCTCATTGATAATTTTGAGCCAGAAGATATTGTTGTCGTTGAGCGTCAAAACGGTGAATCGATATTTAAAAGACTAAATAACAAAGATCTTAAAATCTGGCTGGATGATTATTCTCTTGGAGAATTATGGCAGCAAAATGTTTTTGGGGGGAGGCCTTCATATGAATAGAATTCGTATTCTTGTAGAAGGTGACACTGAAGCTTCATTTGTAAACTTAGTTCTTTATCCTGAGTTTGCACAAAAAGAAATCTTTCTCTTCCCCACATTATTTCGGAAACAACACAAAGGAAGTTTTAGTTACCATAATTGTCAAAAAAGAATACTAAATTCTATCAGGCAAGATTCATCAACTTATGTTACTATATTTGTGGACTATTACAAATTGCACAAAGACTGGCCTGGGCAGTTAGTATCACAGACATGTAAGAATTATAAAGATAAGGCTCAAAAAATCGAGCAAGCACTTCTGGAAGACATCGCCGCCCAAATGGGCGATAACTGGAATCCTGCACAATTTATCCCTTATATACAAATGCATGAATTTGAAACATTGCTGTTCTCAAGCACACAAATTATGGCTGAAAGTATCGGTATAAATGATCTTAATATCCAGCTCCAAAAAGTAAGAGAGTCCTTTACTTGTCCGGAAGAAATAAATGATAATGAAGAAACTCATCCCTCGATGAGAATATTAAAATTCTTTTCAGGGTATAATAAAGTAGATAACGGAATAAAGATTGCTCGCAAAATAGGGATAAGAAAAATCAGACAGGAATGTCCGCATTTTAATGAGTGGATTGAAAAGTTGGAAGGGATTGGAAAATAATAAAAATGCTGAAAGCGGTTATATTTGATTTTGATGGTGTAATTACAGATTCGGAAATTCTGCATCTTCGAGCTTTTAATAAAGTTTTGAAACAGTTTAATACCGAGATAACAAAAAAGGATTATTATTCCAGGTATCTTGGTTATACGGATTCCGATTGTTACAAGCATCTTATCCAGAATGGCCTGCTGAAAATTGACAAGAGCCGGATCCCCGAACTTGTCGAACAAAAGAACATCGTATTTAAGAAACTGGCAAAAACTGAAGGTAGAACCATTGAAGGCGTACGCGATTTTCTCGAAATGCTTAATCAAAATCATATTCCTATGGCGATATGTTCCGGCGCACTCTTAACGGAGATAGAGCTTATTTTAGACGAAGCAAATTTGCGGTCCTTTTTCCAGACGATAGTATCAGCGGAACACGTCAAAAAAGGCAAGCCGCATCCGGAAGGATTTCTGCGGGCATTGAAAAGACTTAACAAAAATCTAAAACATCAGATTTCAGCCAGACGATGTGTTGTAATTGAAGATTCGCTCTGGGGCTTACAGGCCGCTAAAGCGGCGGGTATGCATACTGTCGCAGTAACAAATTCCTATGACGCAGAGCAACTGACAATTGCCGAAAAAACCATCGATAACTTAAAAGACCTAAGTATGGAAGATTTGCAAAAGCTTTGCACATAGATTTTCAGCTATCATATAATCCGGCAGCTAAAATCAGATAAATATTATTCAGAGGATTGTTTCTGCCGCTTGGGTGCAGATTGGGAATATTTGGCGATGTTTATTAATACCCCTACCGCGGCGGCGGTTAGAAGCATACTTGTACCACCGGCACTTACGAAAGGCAGAGGTATTCCTTTTGTCGGAAGCACTACTGTTACCACTCCAATATTAAGGGCGGCCTGCATTGCGATTGTCAGAATAATCCCGCCTGCAAGGAGTCTCCCGAATGGGTCCTTGCATCGGATGATGACAAAAATGCCTAAAATTACGAACGCAATAAAAAGCAGGATTACGGCCGTATTTCCCGCAAAGCCAAGCTCTTCGCCAATAATCGAGAAAATGAAATCAGTATGATCTTCAGGTAAATGACCGTACTTGCTGATCCCCTGTCCGAGTCCTTTGCCGAGTAAACCTCCAGAGCCGATGGCAATCAGTGACTGGTTCGGCTGGTAATTTAATTTATCTTGCCATTTATCGAGATGTATGAAAGCAGTGATTCGATTTATTCTTGTTTGTGAGGATACTATAGCATAATAAAAAGCAATACCGGCAAGAGGGATTGGAGATAATATGTGCCATAGCTTTACACCTGCCATTATCAGCATTAAAAACGCAATAAGTGATATAAGAGCGGCTGTTCCGAAATCCTCAACGATGATAAGACCCATCACTAAACCTATCATAAGGCAGATAGGAACAAATCTTTTCCAGAACAGCTTAATGTCATCTCCGAATTTATCAACCAGAGCAGCTATAAAAAAAACTGTCATCCATTTCGCCAATTCGGAAGGTTGGAAACTTATCGAAAAGGAACCGAGGGGTATTTGTAACCAGCGATAATGTTTATTTCTATATGGAATAAATCCATCTTTTGGAAATATTTCAAAGAATCGCTGAATTAAAATAAGGATAAGCAAAATAATGCTGATTAATAATAGGTAAACCACAGGATTTTTCAACCATCCTTTATCCAGGCTGTATCTTTGAAAATCTATACACGAAAATAGATACATAATAAGGCAGGCTAAAGGAAAAAACATGATTTGTCTTAAACCTGGATAATCGTAGAATTTCTGAAAGTTAATTTCCTGCCCGATATTCATGCTCGCCGAGAAAACAAAAACTGTGCCGATTGCCATCAGCAGAACGACAATAACTGCAATCGAATCTGCAATAATTCTCGACTGCTCATTTTTGTATAGCAAACTTACCGGAGGTTCTTTTTTATGCCAAAACATTAGTTTTTCTATAATTTTATTACTTATTTATACTTTTTTTCAAAAAGGATTTTCCTTCTTATTTGTCAAAAAGCGCAGACTGACCTATGGCTTAAAGGAGCCTTCTTGAATATATTTTCGGCTTTTTTGACAAAAAAACAGTAGAAATTATCGGAAAATCCGGATTTTACTGTTTATTATGATAATTTATAAAAAAAGCTCCTGCTTTGAAGAGGAGAGTTGCAAATGCAAAACAGGAGCCTGAATAATAGTGCATATTTAATACACTATCACACCCCCTACCGTACATCAGTCATCTCATTTTATAGTTTAGTACCTTACGAGAGGAAAAATGTAACGTTTTAAAATGTTTAAAATCGCATCATTTTCAAATATTGGACAGCCTCAAGAATTTAAAATCATGTGAACAGTTATGGAATCATTTATCTATCCGGCAGGAAAAATCTCTCGAAAACTATCTGCGGATTGCGCCGGCTGCGAATTGGGCTCCTCGGCGCAGAGCCTCGCTGTTGAGAGGCAAAGTTTTGTGGTATCTTTCAGCAAGAATTTCTGGCAGAGCCTGTATCGCTGATTCAATATCTAAAAATCCTCTTGCCTGCAAATAAGCTCCCAAAGCAACCATATTCGCCGCTTTTATGGAGCCTAATTCGACTGCTAATTCATCAGCAGGCAGTCTTATCACTTCTATCGATTCATCAACATCCGGCTCGATATCTATCAGCGAGCTGTTAAATATCAGTAATCCGTTGTTTTTTAATATCGGTGCGAACTTGTTTAACGAAGCCTTATTCATTACAACGAGTGAATCCGGCTTGCCTACTACGGGACATGCAATTTCATTATCCGCTATAACCAGCATGCAGTTGGCTGTTCCGCCCCGCACTTCGGCTCCGTATGACGGCATATATGTTACTTCCCTGCCGCAGTTCATCGCTGTTTGTGCAAGCAGCTTGCCCGCCAGCATTATTCCCTGACCGCCGAATCCGGCGATAATTAGTTCTTCATAAAGCTCGTTTTTGGTATCCTGCATATTCAAACTAATATAAAAGTAAATTCCTTATTTTATTTTGCCGAGTGGAAATGCCTTTACCATTTCTCTGTCTATCCATGCCATTGCATCCGGGGGATTCATTCGCCAGTAAGTCGGGCATGGTGACAAAATTTCTACAAGTGACATTCCCTGTGCCCCTTCAACTTGCAGTTCAAAAGCATGTCTGAGTGCTTTTTTTGCATTTTTTATCGCAGCTGGATTACTCATAGCGCATCGCTCGATATAAATTGTTCCGGGCAATACAGCTAAAAGCTCACAAACCTGCATTGGATAACCCTGCTCAACCGCATTTCTTCCCTTTGGTGTTGTCGTTGTCACCTGGTTCAGCATTGTCGTAGGAGCCATCTGTCCGCCTGTCATTCCATAAACCGCATTGTTTATGAAAATAACTGTTATCTGCTCGCCGCGATGACCGGCGTGAAGAATTTCACCTGCTCCGATGCTCGCAAGGTCGCCGTCACCCTGATATGAAAAAATAATCTTGTCGGGATTGGTTCTTTTCATTCCTGTTGCCACTGCAGGCGCTCTGCCATGTGCGACTTCAACCATATCGACATCGATATAATCATACTCAAGCACTGCGCATCCGACAGGAGCTATTCCGATTGTTCGGTCGCGAATATCAAGTTCGTCTATTACTTCCGCCAAAAGCCTGTGCGCGATGCCATGCCCGCATCCGGGACAATAATGTGTCGGAACATCTTTATAAGTCGGTGTTCGTTTAAAAACAGTTTTCATAATTTCAGCTTTTATGCTTAATAGTTAATTGCCTTATTTGATTAAGGACATCATCTACAGTTGGTACGCCGCCGCCGGTTCGACCGAAAAATAAAACGGGGGATTTTCCAGCGACAGCAAGTTTAACATCTTCGACCATCTGGCCGCAGCTTAGTTCGACAGTCAGGAAAATTCTCAATTCTTCTGCCGCTTTGCTGATTTGCTCGGATGGGAAAGGCCATAGGGTAACAGGTCGTATCCAGCCTGCTTTTATTCCTTCTTTCCTTGCCTTTGTTACCGCGCTCTTAACTATTCTTGCGGAAATGCCATATGCAATCAAAACAATATCAGAATCCTCAACTTTGTATTGCTCACAAAGCACTTCATTTTCTGCAATTTGTGCATATCTTGCCTGAAGCTTTTCGTTTAATTTTTCCAGCACTCCTTCTTTGAGCCACAACGAGCGAACAATATTCTGCGGCCTGTCTTTTGCCCCGGTCAATGCCCAGTCCTTCGGCGGAAGTTTCCTTTTTTCTTTCTTCTCGAGCAATACAGGCTCCATCATCTGCCCCAAAAGGCCGTCAGCAAGAATCATTACAGGCATTCGATATTGGTCAGCCAAATCAAACGCGAGCGGCATTACGTCAGCCATTTCCTGTGCGCTTGCCGGCGCAAGTACGATAGTACGATAATCGCCATGCCCGCCGCCGCGGGTTGCCTGAAAGTAATCGCTTTGAGAGGCAGCGATATTTCCCAAACCCGGACCTCCTCGCATTACATTTACGATAACCGCAGGCAGTTCAGCTCCTGCAAGGTAGCTTATACCTTCCTGCATCAGACTGATGCCCGGGCTTGAAGAGCTTGTCATGGCTCTTTTTCCTGTTGCCGCGGCTCCGAAAATCATGTTTATCGCGGCTAATTCGCTTTCGCTCTGCACGAAAACCCTGCCTTCTTCAGGCATTCTTTTCGCCATATAAGCGGGAATTTCGTTTTGCGGCGTAATCGGGTATCCGAAGTATGCATCAACTCCCGCGATAATCGCGGCCTCAGCAAGAGCCTCGTTGCCGCACATCAAAACTCGTTTTGTCGTAGTTAATTCTGTATTAACTTTCATTTTTTTTGTTTTTTACACATTGCAAATGAAGCTGCTGGTTTACTCACGGATTATTTGAAGTAATTTTTTCCAAAACGTTCTTTAAATTTGGAATATCTTTTTTTACCGTATCCCAGACGGCGGATATATCTACACCGAAATAATCATGTATTAATTTATCCCGCATCCCTGCTATATCTCTCCATGGTATTTCAGAATTTCTTTTTCTTATCTCTATGGATAACCTTTTAGCAGCTTCTCCAATTATTTCAATCTGCCTAATAACTCCATCCTGTACCAAATAATCGTTCAGGAAATCTTCATAACTAATCACATGAACATATTCCTCGATTCTGGATATGGCATCTAAAATGTGTTTCAAATAAATAGAGTCGTTTTTATTCATCCGTAAATTACTTTCATCTGACGTTTTATATCATCAATTAAATAAGGGCTTATGGCTTTTTCCGTAAGCAAATCAACTTTTATCCCCAAAGCTTCGGATAATTCTCTTTCAATTTTTACAAATTCGAGAAGACTTTTCCTATGTGAAAAATCTACGAGAATATCTATATCACTATCCGGTTTTGCTTCCCCTCGGGCGTAGGAACCAAATACAGCTATCTTACTGGCTCCCTGTTTATTAAGCTCATTAGTAATTTTTTCAAAAATTTCTTTTTTATTCAACATTTTTTATCTCTAACTTGCCCTTCGGCAAATCTTTTACTTATTTTTTTCTTTTTTTCCATTATAATGTTCGTAGAATCTGCGACAGAACTCACCTTTTCTCCTTAATCATTTCCGTTTTAGTCTTTTTTTTTGAGTTGGTGATTTCCCTGATTTTACCCGTTTCGTCCCGAAGCACTTCAATTACCGCATCCGGACAAACCAGCGCACAAATGCAGCAGCCTGTGCAGCCTGTATTGGTCGCCTCGACAGGAAAGTATCCGGCTTTATTGGATTTTTTAGAGATGATGATGTTATTCTTAGGGCATACCCGCACACATAAGCCGCAGCCCTTGCATCGTTCGGCATTTATTATTATTTTGCCAGTCATTTTGTATCTTCTTATATAAAACCCCGTTTTTCGGGGTATTCCTGCGAAAAAGTGAATTTTAACAAGCCATGTTGAATATGTAAAGTTAAAATATCAGGACAATCATAATCCTGCGATTTTTCCAAATTGTATCTATTGAAAACTATACTGCAAATCAAAACCAGCCAGAGAAAAATATTCGACCTTAAATAACTATGCGTATGTGACGTTTTGTGTTCTGAAAATTTTAACAATTCAAAAAATAATGGCATTTACTGTGAGACTTTTTATCTTAAAGCAAAAAGTTTGTTTTGCAAAATGAGAAAAGACATATATTATTTAAGAAAATTGCTTTTTTCATGCAAAAATCAGGTATGTAAAAAAAATTTGCATATTCATACAATAATAGTATAATACCTCTGTTTGATTTTAGAAGCAATATTCATTTTAAATTATGCCTTAGGTTGTGCGCAATATGATAATTGGAGAAATCCCGATGGAACAACTTGTAGAACCTGCAATAAACTTATTTGCGGATGTATTACCCTCTTTAGAGGAGATAAAAAGCCTGTCCGAATATATTCATTCCGGCGAAAAGAATTTGATGGAATTCGCCCGTAAGGTTGACGAAAATATGAACAATGCTTCGAGCCAGTCAAGCGGCGCATTGGGAATCGGGCTGTATATTCTTGGCAGAAACGAAGAAGCGATAGAAAAACTCCGAAAAACCAAAGACAGCAAACAGAAACACATATATATGGCTTATGCCTTAAGAAAGCTTCACAGATTCGATGATGCAGTTGAAAGCCTGCTGAAAAGTCTGAATTTCGGGGCTGATGCATTGAGCGTTAGCCTGGAAAAAGCGGCTACATATCGTCATGCGAAAAATTATGATGCCGCGGCAGAGCAGCTCAAATCCTGTGCAAATTTCGAGAACGTAAGCGCTGAATATCACTATCAGCTTGGGCGTCTTGATGAGGCGCTGGGTCTTTATGATAAGGCATCAGATAATTATCGTAAAACCATCGCATTGTCACCAAATCACCAGAATGCTCTTTTCCATCTTGCTTACCGATGTGACTTGTCGGGTGAGGAAGATAATGCGATAAGCTACTACAGGCAAATAGTATCACATTCGCCGACCTATGTTAGCGCGCTGATGAATCTGGCAGTCCTTTATGAAGACAGGGAACAATTCGACAAAGCGTCTCAATGTATTGAAACCGTTCTGGAAACGCATCCGAATCATAAAAGGGCTATTCTTTTCAAAAAGGACATCGATAGCTCCAAGACAATGTTTTTCGATGAAGAAAAGGAAATCAAAAAGACGCGGAAGAACCAGATTCTTGAGACGCCGATTTCTGATTTCGAGCTGTCTGTTCGCAGCAGAAACTGCCTTAAGAAAATGAAAATACGCACTCTCGGTGATCTTCTGAATATCAGTGAGGCGGAGCTGCTTTCTTATAAAAACTTCGGCGAAACTTCGCTGAAGGAAGTTAAAGCCATCCTTGAATCGAAGAGTCTGTATCTCGGTATGGCGCTTGAAGAAAAACCATTTGTCCAGCCGCAGATCGAGGAAGCGCCGCCTGTCAGTGATCAGGATCAGGGGCTATTAAATAAACCTATTGACGATCTCCAGTTATCAGTCCGTGCAAAAAAATGCCTGCAGAAACTTAACATTCGTTCAATTGGCGAACTGACAAGCAAAACCGATGCTGAACTGCTTGGCTGTAAAAACTTCGGAGTTACAAGCCTCAACGAAATTAAGAAATCTCTCGCAGATATCGAATTGTCCCTGCGAAGTTTGGATTAATCGGCAAATTTCTATTTTAGAGAAGTTGACGTTGTCAAATAATATCCGACTTACAGAAAAACTTTATACAATCATCTCAAGCTTTGTATTGAGGGAATGCTGTACGAGGATTATCGAGCTTGCGGCAATTTTTTTATTATTTTTGCTGATTATTAATTCCGGCTGCAAAGAACACAAACCTGCAAGCCCTACTCCTGATATTCAAGTAGATGAACAATTCTGGATCAGGATTTTGCTGCTTGATAATATCCGGCAATGTTCAATAGTAATTGACTCGAATTTCAGCATTGAAGAGGAAAATGCTGATTCGAAAAAAAAAGTGAAAACGGCTTTCAAGCCTCTTGATAAACCGATTAATGTACAGATTTACAATAGCCAAATTAATATCTCAGATCAGAATTATGTAAGCAGCCGGATAGTTTTTTCTCCTGAAAATCCGCACATTTTTAATTTGAACAACAAACCATACCGTGGCAAAGTCAAAATCATCTCAAATCCTGATGGCACATCTTTTGACGTAATAAACCTTGTGCCTCTCGAATCATACATAGCGGGAGTAGCAGGCGCTGAGATGCCGGATTATTGGGAGCCGGAGGCGCTCAAATGCCAGGTCATTGCATCAAGGACATATTGTTTATTTATAAAAAAGCGTTTTGGTTCAAATCGCACATGGGATTTGAATAAAACCGCTGCAAACCAGGTTTATTTGGGAATTGAAGCTGAATCCCCGGCGGTATGGAAGGCTGTAAATGAGACTTCAGGTATGATTTTAACATGTCGTCAAGCTGACGGAACGGAAAGTATTTTCCCTTCGTATTACTGCTCGACCTGCGGAGGACATACTGAAAACAGCGAAAATGTTTTCGGAGATTCGTATGAGCCATTGAAAGGTGTGCCTTGTACATATTGTAAAAATGTGGCAAAACCTGAAATCTTTTTCTGGCCTGATGTTAAGTTCGAGATTGGTGATGTTAATGACAGGCTAATGAACAAATACCCGGCTTTCAGCAGGCTTGGAAAAATTGTGGAAATTTCCACAGACCGGCAAAGTGATTACGAAGAATTTTCAAGGCTAACCAGAATTAAAATTTCAGGCTCAAATGGAAATAGTGAATTTTTAAGAGCCGAAGATTTTCGTTTAACACTTGATCCAACAGGCCGGAAGTTTATGAGCGCCGCATGTAAATTTACAAAATCCGATAATAACCTGATTTTCAGTAATGGCAGAGGATGGGGGCACAGCGTTGGAATGTGTCAATGCGGTGCACAAGGCATGGCACGAGAAGGCAAAAAAGCAAAAGAGATACTTAATTATTATTATCCAGACTCAAAAATATTAAAAATCGAATATAACAAATAATGGAAAATTTTGAAGTTATACATAAAGATTCATCCTCATCTGCTCGTGCGGGTTTGTTAACCACTGCACATGGACAGGTTGAAACACCTGTATTTATGCCCGTTGGTACAGCCGGTGCGGTTAAAGGTATTACCCCGGCACATCTCAAAGAGACCGGCGCTTCAATTATTCTTGCCAATACTTACCATTTGTTTCTTCGTCCCGGCGCAGAAGCTGTCGAAAAAATCGGCGGACTTCATAAATTTATGGCCTGGGACAATCCCATCCTGACTGACAGCGGCGGATACCAGGTTTTCTCATTAAGCCCTTTAGTAAAAATTGATGATGATGGTGTGGAATTTGCAAGTCATATTGATGGTGCGAAAATATATCTTAATTCAGACATTGCAACCCAAGTCCAAAATCGTCTTGGTGTGGATATCGCTATGTGTTTCGATCAGTGCGCTGCTTTCGGAGCCAGGCCTGAAGAAGTACAAAAAGCTGTCGAAAGATCAATTCGCTGGGCAAAACGATGCAAAGAAGTTCATACTAACCCAAAGCAGCTTCTTTTTGCAATCGTTCAGGGCGGAATTGACCTCGAACTTCGCTCAAAATGTGCGTTAGAGCTTGTAAAAACAGGTTTTGACGGGTACGCTATCGGAGGTTTAAGCGTGGGCGAAGGGCATGAAAATATGATAAAAACCGTTACTCATACGACAAAATTTCTTCCGGAAAACAAACCTCGTTATCTTATGGGAGTCGGAACACCTCATGATATAATAGCCGCAGTGAAAACAGGTATTGACATGTTCGATTGCGTTCTGCCTACAAGAAATGGACGAAATGCCTATGCGTTTACCTTCAATGGCCCTGTTCACCTTAGAAATAATGAACATATAAGCAATTCCGAGCCGATAGAAGCCGGATGTGATTGTTATAGCTGCAGGAATTTCAGCAGAGGAGCTGTCCGGCATTTCTTTAATTCAAACGAAATGCTTGGTCCGATATTAGTTTCTCTGCATAACCTTAGATTTTATCAGAAACTTATGGCTAAAATCAGGCTAACCATAAAAGATGGCAATTTTGATAATTGGTCAAAAGAATTCATTATTGACGATTGATAATTCCTGAAAAAACGTTAGAATTATAAGTTTTGGCTTTTTGCCATACTATTAATTTAAGTAGTTTTAAATTTAAAACCCATAAGTTATAAAGGGAATTAGTAATGAAAAATATATGGATAATTGCTCAGGCAGGAAGCGGTGATGCGCCGCAAACAATAACTTCTGAACCGATAAATTCAGAGGGCGAAACAACAACAGTAGTCAGCCAGGACGGAACAACCGACGGCTCACAACAGAAAGATACGCAACAAAAGGGACCGGGATTCCCTATTTGGCTTATTGGTATAATGCTTTTATTAATGTTTGTGATGTTCCGTACGCCTCAAAAGCAGAAGCAGCAGCAAAAAAAGCTCGAGCAGTCTCTTGAAAAAAATGATCGCGTGCAGACAATAGGCGGAATTTTCGGAACAATAGTTGACATAAAAGACGATGAGATTACTCTGAAAGTTGACGAGTCGAATAATACTAAAATAAAAGTAGCGCGTAGAGCTATCAGCAGGAATATGTCGAAAGATTAAGTATAGGCTTGTACATGAATAATTGGCTGTTTTACAAGCCGGCTCAGTTATATATGTCTGAATAAACGTAAAACGAGGAAAAATATGAATAAAAAACTGACATGGAAAATAGTTCTTATTATTGTCTTGATACTTCTTGCATTCTTAACTTTGTATCCGCCAAGTCAAAAACTTAGAAGCGGTATAGACCTTGCCGGCGGAGTAAGTCTTATTTATCAGATAGATACTCATGGTCTTGAAGAGAATGAAAAACGGGGTTTGTCCCAGAAAATGATAACTGTTTTGCAAAGACGTATCGATCCTGCCAATATTCAAAACCTGATATGGCTTCCTCAGGGCAACACCAGGTTCGAAATTCAGATGCCGCTTGCAAGTGCCGAAGCGAGGTCAATGCGAGATAATTATGAAGCTGCTGAACAGACGCTTATGAACAAAAATGTAAGTCGTTCCAAAGTTATGCAGGCATTAACTAAACCCGCGGCTAATCGTGAGGAGCTTTTTAAAAACTTTTCACAGGGTGACCCAAACAGGCTTTCAATGCTCGAAAAACTTGCAGAGCTTTATGATAAACGAACAGAACTTCAAAACAATAGAGATAATCTTGCTAAAGAACGGGAGAATACCGCCAATGCGGTTACTTCAGCAGGAATTGATATTGAAAAGGTAAAATCAAAAGTTGCCGAATGGGCAGATCTGGATACAGTGAAACTTACACAAGCAATTGATGAATTTACTGATGTTAATGATAATATCCCCGTGTTAGAAGGTTATGTGAAAGCATATTCTGAATGGGCAAAATCGTCTAATGAACTGGTAGATATTCAGCCTCAGTATCTCGAAGCTCTAAATGCGATAGATAACCTGAACCTGACTCAGGAGCAGTTGAACCTGTGTCTTGAGATGTCCAATAAGGCAGGCAAGCGTGATGAAAAAATCAGGGAGCTTAAAGCAGCTTTTCCGGACCGGGTAGGGGAAATTGATAATGTTGTTAAGGCCTATGACAAATACAGTCCTTACCGCGGCAGGCTCGATGACCCCAAAGATCTTCAGAGAATGCTGAAAGGCGCGGGTATTCTCGAATTCAGGATATTGCCCACACGAAATCCGGCATATGTTGATATCGATGCCATGGATACTTATGTAGAGCGTCTTCAGGAAAAAGGACCTGAATATGCCTCCTATGATGATTATAAATGGTGTGAAATAGAGAATTACGAAGAGTGGGGCGCAGCAGATAAAGAGCAATATCCTTCAATTGTCGCACAGTTCGGCAGTAAATATTACGTTCTGGCAAGTAATAAGAGCGAAGAAGTTATACTGCACTCAACCGATCAGGATGCCTGGAAATTAGAGAAAGCATTTCCTACGTCAGATGATAGGGGTTTAAGAGCAATTGGTATTTTATTTAATATCCAGGGCGGCAAGATTTTCGGCAAAATTACAAACGAGAATATCGGGAGACCGTTTTGCATTCTGCTCGATAACATTGCAATATCTGCTCCGAAGATCGACTCAAGAGTAGGCAGGAATGGCGTAATAACCGGCGGCTCAACCGGCTTTACCCCAATACAGGTCGAAGACATGGTCAACAAGCTCAACGCCGGCTCTCTGCCGGCAAGACTGGTGGAACAGCCTATATCAGTAAATACTATTGGTCCGTCCATCGGTACGGAAAATCGTGACCAAGGTATTGGAGCCGGTATATATGGTCTTATAGCAGTTATAGTCTGCATGGCGATTTATTATACTTTTGCCGGTGGCATAGCTGATGTCGCTCTGCTTCTTAACCTGCTTTTTATTTTAGCAATAATGGCGGGAATCAGGGCTACCTTCACTTTGCCTGGTATCGCAGGTTTAATCCTGACTATCGGCATGAGCGTTGACGCCAATGTTTTGATTTTCGAGAGAATTCGCGAAGAACAGGAAAAAGGCTCCTCGCTGAGAGTATCCATCGCCAACGGCTACCAAAAAGCGTTCAGTACTATTTTCGATTCCAACCTGACAACATTCATTACCGCCGCGATTTTGTACTGGAGAGCATCCGAAGAAGTAAGAGGATTCGCGATTGTTTTGATGCTTGGTATTTTATCGAGTATGTTCACTGCCTTGTTTATTACAAGAGTGATTTTTGATCTCCTGTTAAACAAGCGAATTCTTAAAGATCACTTATTCATGTTAAGGCTTATACACAATGCCAATGTCAACTGGATGAAAGCCAGACCTATATTTTTCTCTATATCCGGTGTTCTTATTATCAGCGGATTACTTGTCTTCTTTAGCAGAAATGATGTTAACAAAAGTAAATATGATATAGAATTTACCGGCGGAACAAGTGCACAGATAATTCTTGCCGAAGGAGTAAATCTTTCACAGCAGGAGGTTCAGTCTATGATACGTCAAAAACTGCCCGCTGCAAATGTATATAGTGTTGGCGAATCAGGTAAACAATTTGAGATTACAACAACAGAAACAAACAGAATTACAGTTGCCATCACTTCTAACCGCTTAAGCAGTCTATCTGCCGAACAGGTGAAAAAATCAATTCAAAACGCACAAAAACATTTTTCTGACAAATTAACAGGTTTAATTATAACAAAGGACTCCGGCAATGCAGATACCATCACTATTGCAACCAGCCAGATGAACCAGTCCGTAGTCAGGGAAATTCTAAATAGCGCTTTTCCTGATGCTCAAATGTCTGAACTTCAGGTGGATGAGCTTGTAAATGATGCGATACTCGACACTTTTGCCGAAAAGCTTGAAATACAGCAAAATCTTCAACCCAGGGTTGTTTCCGAAGAAAAAATAACTGCCGAGCTGATAAGTTCCTATCCGGAACTTTCTGATTTCCTTGGCGGTATTAAACTGACATGCGAAATTGAAAGAAGCGCTTCATTAAAAGATATTAAGGATAGAATCTCTAACTTGCAATTCAAACCGGACACTCGCGATCTAAAGCAGTATAATTATGAAATACGGAGTGAAAAGCTGACGCCAATATCAGATCTAAGTCAGTTGATGAAAAAATTTGTTTATGTAAGCGCGGATGAAGAGGCTGGAATTCGTGCTCTTTCGGATGACGAATGGGCTGCTTTCGCTCAGAATGAAAAAACCAAAATTTTGTCAGCGACAGAGACTGAGTCTTCGCTTCCCCGTGTAAGACAATTCGATCCTTCCGTAGGAGCTGAGCAGAAGAAACGCACTATGATTGCGATTGTTTTGTCACTTTTCTCGATTATCGCATACATCTGGATTCGTTTCGGAAACGTCAGATACGGTATTGCAGCGATAGTTGCTCTTGTTCACGATGTTTGCATTACTCTTGGGGTGGTTACCGCATCTGTTTATCTTGCAAATACCTTTATCGGTAATTTGCTATTGATAGGTGATTTTAAAATCAATCTCACGATAATAGCGGCATTTCTGACACTGATTGGTTATTCACTGAACGATACAATTGTAGTATTTGACCGTATCCGTGAAAATCGCGGAAAGGCACGCAAGCTTACGCCGCAGATGATTACGGATAGTATCAACCAGACTATTTCCAGAACAATTATGACATCTTTCACAACATTTATTGTTGTGCTGATTATGTACATTTTCGGTGGACCCGGCTTAAGAGGTTTCAGTTTCGCGATAGGTTTTGGTATTATCATCGGAACATACTCGTCAATAGCAATTGCCGCTCCGATATTATTAATAGGAGCGAAAACCGAGAAAGCGAAAGACAGCGTTATGAAATGATGCAGAAAGACTTAAAAATTGGTCTTATACTTGGATTGGTAATTGTAACTGGTGTTGTTATTAAGCTTGCAGTTGATCCCCGTCTAAGCACCGAGGCAAGGATGCTGCAGCTTAATAATGACACAGATGATTCTGAAAACTCTGACTCAAATAATATCTCTCGAAGCTATGTAAGAAGTGAGATTTCAACGGATTTCTATTCTGCAAACATGCCCGAGCAGCAGAACGCTTTGCACAGTAATGAAGTAATCTCTAAAAACGAAATACAGGATAAAACAGAAGAATCAGTAAATAATAGTTCTGAGGAGACACCTTATTTCACTTTGCATACAGCAGGCAGTGTAACAGAGAACTTATCTTCAGTACAAGAGCAGGCAGAATTACCTGAAATACCTGATTCTAATCAGACTGCAACAAAAAAAGAAGTGAAGTATCATGTCGTACTGCAGAACCAGACTCTTTCCGAAATTTCACGCATATATTACGGCTCTCCAAATCAGTGGCAGAAAATAGTCGATGCCAATCCTGACCAGATTAAAAATCCGAATAAAATCAAGCTTGGGATGAAGTTAATTATTCCATAAAAAAAGTTTTGCTTCGCCGGAATATAGATATTTGAACTTGAACCTTGCTTTATATTATCTCAATTTTACATTTTGGGATGGCGCCGAGAAATTTCCTGCCGTAGGGCTTGTTAAGGATTCTGCTGTCCAGGATAACCACTATTCCAGAATCGGTTTTACTGCGAATCAATCTGCCGAAACCCTGCTTGAATTTGATGATAGCAGACGGCAACTGGTAATCGAAAAATGGATTCCCTCCCTGCTGCTTTATCTGTTCGAGCCTTCCGGCAAGCAGAGGCTGGTCGGGAACCGCAAACGGCAGTCTTACGATAATTACGTTCGATAATGCTTCACCGGGCACATCAACTCCCTGCCAGAAACTGTCTGTTCCGAAAAGCACATGGCGTCCCTTCGCCTTGAAACGATTCAGAAGCGATGACCTGTCCATATCTGAACCATGCTGGAAAAGCCTGATGTCGTTTTCTTTCAGCCATCCGGCAAGCTGGCCTGCTATGTCATCCAGCATCGAGTAGCTTGTAAAAAGCACGAATGCCCTGCCCTGTGTTTGAGTGACATATTTTTTTATTGCCTCAGACGCTTTTGCAATAAAGTCCGGCTGGTTCGGGTCCGGCAATTGTCTCTCGATATACATAGTAACTTGTTTTTCGTAATTAAAGGGCGAACCAAGCTTGACCGCATCGAAATCGTCCAGTCCGATTCTATTTGCGAAAAATTCAAATCCGCTTTTTTCTGACGCTCCGTCTGCGCTCAAAGTAGCGCTTGTTAATATTACAGAGTCATGCCTGTCGAAAAGAAATCTCTTAACATCGGGACCAACGTTAATCGGTGCGCTTCTGAGGCTCACCTGTGAAGCTCTTGCACCGCCGATTTCAATCCAGTAAATCTGTTCTTCATGAGACTGGCTTAAAAAGGCGCCGATATCCTGTACCAGCTCGGCGCTAAGCTCTGAAAAACGTTTTATTTCAAACTGCTCATCGGCATCTTTGGTTTGTTTTGCGATTCTTGACAGTTCATGTTTGAGATTGTTCAGGCAGCCGGAAACGTTGTCTTCTACAAAATTTTTGTGGCATCTGCCGTTGGTTTGCTCCTTTGCCTGTTCAAACCATTGCCTGACGTTTTTGAAAAATCGCGAGGCCGCTTTGCCTGTATCACAGACAATATCCATAGCGTCACTTGCATTTGTATAAGCGAGAAATCCTTTGTGCGTCCTTGGATTATAAAGCCTGTCGAGTAAAAACCTGAATCTGCCGCTGCTGATATTTATTCCCAGGTGTTCCTCGGCAACATGCTCGATATTATGAGCTTCGTCCATTACGACAAACTGGTACTCTGGCAGAAGTGAAAATCCCTGTTCTTTCAAAACAAGGTCACTGAAAAGCAATGCGTGGTTTGCAACGATAATATCAGCCTGGTTTATCCTGCGTCTTGCGCTGCGATAAAAGCAATCAGCAAAGTTCGCACACTTTCGTCCCGGGCAGTTGCCATGCTCACTTTTAACTTTGTCCCATGTCTGGCTGCCCGGCCAAAAATCAAGGTCGCTCAGCGAGCCGTCTTTTGTGTGCTTTGACCATTCATTTATTTTCTCAAGCTCGTCAGCGGATTCATCAAAAAGCCTTCGCTGCATATCAAGAGCAAACCTGAGCCTGCGCCTGCAGAGATAATTGTTACGTCCCTTTGCCAGAACTGCCGTAAATTTTTCAGGCAAACATTTCAATAAGAGCGGAATGTCCTTATTAATCAATTGCTCCTGCAATGTAATTGTATATGTGCTGATAAGTGTTTTTATCGGTTTGCTCGAAGTATCATTAGCTTCTGCATTTTTTGCGGCGTATTGGATGGCCGGAACAAGATATGCGAAGCTCTTGCCAACACCTGTGCCTGCTTCTATTGCAAGGTGCCTGCTGTTATCAAACGCTTGACGAACTGCGCAGGCCATCTCAATCTGCTCGGGGCGTTCTTCGAAATTCTCAAATTCCCGGGAGACACATCCATCGGCACCAAGGATACCTTTTATCCTTTGTTCATTCAGTTCAAAATCAGTGTTGGCTTTTATCATCGTTGCGACTATTGTCTTTTATATTTACCCATCAATTGTCCCTGGGCAAGAATATGTCCTTCCATAGCTTTGAGAAGCTCTTGTTTGTCTGCTCTTTCATGAAGATTAAGCTGCGTATCCAGTGCATAAATCTTGAAATAGTACCGATGCGTTCCCCCTGGCGGAGCAGGACCTCCATAGCCATGCCGTCCGAAACTTGTCATGCCCTGTTTTGAACCGTCAGGCAAAGTCTTGTCCGGGGGGATATTTTCAGCCAGCCCGGCCGTATCTGGCTTGATGTTCCACATAATCCAGTGTACCCAGGTCCCCGCCGGCGCATCCGGGTCATCATTGATTAGAGCAAGGCTCTTTGTTTCTTCCGGCAAAGCACCAAACTTTAATGGCGGCGAAACATTGCTTCCATCGGCTGTATATTTGGGAGGTATCATACCTTCATTCCTGAACGCCGGACTTGTGATTTGAATTTCCATTTTTTATCCCTCTTCAAAAAGCATTAATTCCATTTTACCTTTTATTATGAACTTCTGAAAAAGTCCTGTTAATATACTAACGTTCACTGTAAATAAGGATAATGGTTTTCCGTCTGGTTAGCAAGCAGAGATTTTCGAGGATACTTTGACTCATTTTTTTAATCAAAAAGGAAAAGATAATCATTTTAACGGCAGATTCAATCCTCACACCATGCCTGGCGCATCAAAAAAAGCACCACAATGCGGATGCATCATGGTGCTTTAACTTTTTATGATTTGCACTACTATTCGTAGAGATACGTAGATTCTGTTTTTTCTACAGGTCGGCTCAGTTCATCGCTGTTCATAATGACCTTAAATCTTACATCTCCCGGAGTTACAGCGTGTACAACGATGCGCCATACAGCTTTCTCCTGCGGTGCAAGAGAACCTAACGGCAGGAATCTCAGTCTGTCACCTTCCATAGAGCCAGAAGTTGAGCCTGCGGATGAAATATATTTAACATTCGATTCAAGCACACATGCGATAAGAATATTTGTCAAAGGCGCCGAACCCTGGTTGGTCACAGTAATAACATAAGTAACGCGGTTGCCGGTTCTTACAGGATCATCCATATCGGCGACTTCAAGCATTACAGCCGGAATACCTGTTACTACAGTCCTTATCGAAGCCGATACAGCCTGGGCACAATAGGCCGTTGCGGTTGCACCATTTGTAATTACACCAGGCTGAGTAGGTGTGTACGAAACCCTGAAAGTCTCAGATGTATTTGGTGCAAGCTTTTCAAGCTTCCATGTAAGTTTGGTATTTGATTCGGAAAGCTGTGCTCCCTGTGTGGCTTTAACAGATGATACTCCTTCAGGCATCGTATCTTCCACAACAATATCTTTTGCAGTAACCTGTGATTTATTAGTAACTATAATTTCATATGTTACAGGTCTTCCTATATATAAGTGATCGGGTCCGGTTTTACTTAACGCTAAAACAGGCTGGCTCACTACCGTTGTAATTTCAGCCGATTCGGCTCGAAGACCCATATCCGTTGAATTGGCGACAGCTTTACTTGAATATGCTCCTACTCTCGTGGCACGAAGCTCGACTGTATATTCGCGAGACTGATTTTCAACTAAAGAGCCTGCATCAATCAGGACTTCATCTTTGCTGTCCTGGGTTTTTAATCCGGCAGGTAAAGTATCTATAATTCTGATATGAGTCACCGTTCCGGTTCCATCGTTTTTAATAGTATATTTAACTGGTATTAAATCACAAAGCATCACTTCCGTAGGTACGCTCTTCACCAGTTTGATACTTGGCTGAATAACTTCTATATTAGCAACTGCCGGCAATACCGGTGTCTGAACAGTTGTGGAATATTTAAGAGGCGATGCATTATCCGCCATACCGGAGACTGTAATCTGCCGTACAGCTTTTGGTTCAAGTGATTCGATTTTCCATGTTAGTCTATTCTGGCTTTCCTGCGCCTGCGGATTGGTATTGATTAACTTAAAGTTGCCGGGATATTCTTCATTGACAATAATATCAGACAGGAGCGTATCGGTAAGGTTAGTAATTTTTATCGTGTATGTGAACTGCTGGTTAAGCTTGGCTTCCTTTGGCATAATCTTGTCAAGCTGAACAATCCCGCATTCAGCCCAGGGATAAGTACGCGAGACAACCGAAGAACCGGACTCACTCACAGAAACAAGGGCAGGTTTCAAAATATCTGAAGGAGGATAAGACGGCATAGATTGAGGCACATTTTCTGTCGGAATGGTTTCCACTGTTGATACAACGGGAGCCTGCTCAGGCACTCTTCTTGTTGTTGTTTCTTCCGGCGCCCTTCTGGAATCTACAGGTAAAAAACCTGATTTATCAGACCAGCTTTCACAGCTTAGAGAACCAGATATTAAGAAAACGAGTAGAAGAAGTGAGATATTCAAGCACTTTTTCATTATATATCTCCTTTTTGCTTTATTTTGCAATTATATATATAACTATTCATTAATAGATTTTTATTCTCACTTTGGCATTAATATAACAATAACCGCGAAATTAGTGAGTTTCAGGTAATATATCGGTATATATTTTAACCATATTAACCTATTTTAGCTATTTTATCTTAAAAGCCAAGCCTTATTTTTATCCATATTGTATCTTTCAACGGCTTAAATCTGTCAGGTTGGCAGATAACAAGGGTAAGTTTTTGGTTTATGGCAGACAGTAAAAAATTTCTACAATACCATAAATCCATATTACACAGACACTTATATCAATACGAGGACTGACTGATTGAAATGGCATGAAATTTGCTCATTTAACACAAATTGAGAATGTGTTAATTATGGTTTACAATACGTCACAACTTAATGAAATAAATGTTCTTGCAAGTGAAGCAAACTGGGCATGGCCTGAAGCGCTGAAAAGTATTTTTCAGCCAAGAGGTATAAATCTTCTTGTCGCCGGCAATGCTTCAGAGTTTCTGAATATTATCCAGAGGAAAAGAATTCATACAACAATCCTGGATACTGACTCTGAAAACTCCAATGCTCTGGCGGTGATAAAAATTATAAAAATGAGTTACCCTATGCTTCCCTGTATCCTATTAACAAGCAGCGCCGGCCAAACGCTGCTTTGTAAAGCCCTGCAGCTTGACGTTTTCAGTGTAATTGATAAGCCTGTCGATATGAAAATTCTTCGTGAACAATTGGACAGGCTTTTTATCAAGAAGTATAAAAGTGATATTTTCAGGGAATATCCCTCACAATGCTGACAAAGTTAATAAACGAAACCTAAAAAGAAAGTTTTGAAAGGAGTAACAATAAATGAAAATCAGACCATTGGCAGATAAGGTGCTTATTGAGCGTCTTGAAGCAGAGACAAAAACAGCCGGCGGAATAGTTTTGCCGGACAGCGCCAAGGAAAAACCGCAAAGAGGGAAAGTTGTAAGCGTCGGGGATGGTAAAACGCTCGATGATGGTACAATAAGAAAGTTGGAAGTTAAAAAGGGTGATTTGGTACTTTTCACAAGCTATGCCGGTACGGAATTGAAAATTGACGGCAAGGAATACCTGATTATGAGTGAATCAGATATTATGGCGGTAATCGAGAAGTAACAGAAAAAGAAACTTTAGCCAAAGATTAGGAGAATAAAAAATATGGCAGCTAAAAAAATAGCTTTTGGTACTGACGCACGAGCCGCTGTTCAGAAAGGTGTAAAAAAACTTGCTGAAGCAGTCAAAATCACACTTGGGCCGTGCGGCAGAAATGTAATTCTGGAAAAATCTTATGGTTCACCGACTGTCACAAAAGACGGCGTTTCAGTGGCCAAAGAGATTGAACTTGAAGATCCTTATGAAAATATGGGCGCTCTGATGGTTAAGGAAGTCGCTTCCAAAACATCGGATGTCGCGGGAGATGGAACAACAACTGCAACAATTCTTGCTGAGAGCATATTCGATGAAGGTCTGAAAAACATCACAGCCGGAGCCAATTCGATGCAGGTAAAAAGGGGCATTGAAAAAGCTGTAGAAAGAATCGTGGAAGAACTGAAAAATATGAGTATCCCGGTCAGTTCCACAAAACAAATTGAGCAGGTTGCGACATGTTCAGCCAACCAGGATGAAGAAATCGGGAAGAAACTGGCCGAGGCGATGGACAAAGTCGGTAAAGACGGCGTAATCACGGTTGAGGAAGGCCAGTCGCTGGAAACAACGGTCGAGCTGGTCGAAGGTATGCAGTTCGACAGAGGTTATCTCAGCCCGCATTTTATTAACAATCTTGAGAATATGTCGGTAGCATTGGATAAGCCGTACATTCTTATTCATGAAAAGAAGATAAGCTCAGTAAAATCACTTGTTCCGCTGCTCGAAAAAGTAGCCAAACAGGGCAAACCTCTCTTGATTATCGCAGAGGATGTCGAAGGTGAAGCTTTAGCGACACTCGTAGTAAATAAGCTCCGCGGCATACTACAGGTCGCTGCGGTTAAAGCTCCGGGATTCGGCGATAAACGAAAAGCCCTGCTTAGTGACATCGCAATACTTACAGGCGGTGAAGCAATTTTTGAAGATTTGGGTCTCCAACTGGAAAACATCGAATTGAAGCAGCTCGGAAGAGCCAAACAGGTTACTATCGATAAAGATACTACAACAATTATCGAAGGCGCCGGAAGCAATGAAGCCATCAAGGGAAGAATCGACCAGATAAAGAGTGAGATTGATATATCCACAAGTGATTATGATATCGAGAAGCTCCAGGAAAGACTGGCGAAACTGGCCGGCGGCGTTGCACAAATACAGGTCGGAGCAGCAACAGAAGCTGAAATGAAAGAAAAGAAAGCACGTGTAGAAGATGCTTTACACGCATGCCGAGCGGCTATAGAAGAAGGTATTTTGCCGGGCGGCGGTGTCGCAGCGCTTCGTGCTTTGCCTGTGCTGGATAAAGTCAAAACATCCGGTGACGAAAAAGTCGGTGTTGATATAGTACGAAGAGCATTAGTTGCACCGATTAAACAGATCGCAAAAAATGCAGGTCTTGATGGTTCTATCGTCGCTCAAAAAGTTATGGAAAGCAGCGACAAGAATTTCGGTTATAATGCACTCACCAAAGAATATGGCAACATGATTGAATTCGGCGTGATTGTTCCGGTTAAAGTGGAAAGAGTCGCGCTGCAGAATGGAGCATCAATTGCCGCATTACTGCTGACAACAGATGCAATAGTCAGCGAGATTCCTGAAAAGAAAGAGCCGGCTCCCGCAATGCCTCCGGGAGGCGGAATGTATTAAGAGTTAAAATAGTCGAGCGGATTCTGCAAAAAGTGGAATCCGCTTTTTTGTTTTACAGGAAAAACTAATGGTTTTTCGTTTTTATTCTAATACTCTTTCACAAGCCTCAAGAGCTTTTGCCGCGGGGATATTCATCACTGGAATGGTCCTTATCGGTTTTGGATTTCTCATTTATCTATTGCCGAAATTATTCGCTTTACTTGCTGCAATTGTATTCTGGACTATAGGAATAGGCTGCGGCGTTGTTGCTGTAAAAATCTTCCTTTCCTCAAGAGACCATGTAAATGCTGATTCTTCCGAAGGCTATCGTGAAAATGTTCATATTCGCATCGAGGAACACCACGAACAATAATTTACGTTTTTATCATGGGCTTAAAGCCTGTGATATGCATCTAAAAACTGCCTTTATCGCAAGGCTAATAGAATGGTCTTGTTTCACAAAGCGATATTAAAAACTCCAGCCAAGACCTGCGCTCAAAGTCGTATTACTGCCGCTGTAACCGAGACCGGCAGTAATGGTGACATCTTTCTTCCTGCCCAGAAGCGCTTTTGCTCCGAGCGCTATTGCACTTTCGCTTTTGAAATTTCCGAATCCCAGGCCGACAGATAAATTCTTTCCCGATACAGGCGAAGGGACCGCCGCTATTGCGGCAACTGAAGCGATACCAGAATAGGAATCATCGATTCTGTCATCAAGACGTCCAAGTTCACTTGTGAACTGGCCGTAATTGACTGCATCATAAGTACCGGTTCCATTAGCTACGCCCGTCACCTTTATCGGTGCGCCTGTATCTTCATCTGCAAAAGTTGCTCCGTTATCATCGAGTGTCAGAGTCGTAGTGCTTGTTCCACCTGAAATTACTGTACTTGATTGAGTGATTTCAATACCATGTGATTCGCCTGTATCTGTATTTACAAGCAAGCTGGTAGAAGTAGGAACCATCGTAAGCGCCGACCGAAAATTCGTATCTAAAGCATCATTATCAGCCTGTAAAACAACCGTATTTTCCGCACCTGTAATAGTCATTCCGTTATTAGCGACATTGACAGTCGCACTGGCGGTCGGATTCAGACTGTATATACTGCCATTAACACCAAGGTCACCTTCAATAAGCATACCGCCGGTAACTTCAGTGCCATAGTTAAAGGAATTAATCCCGACATTACCTGTTTGAGTATCACCAACAACAAGTGTATTATTATTTGTGTTCCCTGAAACAGAAATGCTGTTATTCGTGCCATCGCCCGAATATATTACAGCTCCTCCCTCTATCAGTGTATTTGAATTTGTCACCGAAAGTGCATGGCTGCCGTTTGTGCTTGTAATTGTAGTATTGCCATTGATCGCGGTTGTTCCTGTTACTGTTGTTTGTGTGCTGTTTACAGCGATGCTGTTTGTATTGGTCGAATTTGCCAATCTTGCACTCGCAGAATCAACTATCAGCTCATTTCCTGAAGTATCACCGCTGTAAATCGCAGCAGTGCCATTAATAGTTGTAGTCGTGCCGGTCACATTTAAAGTATGTCCTGAACCTGCTGTGATTGCAGTTCCGCTGTTACTGACCGCTATACTCTGTGTACCGTCAGCACTCACAAAACGCGAGCTTGTT
>JAFGEF010000114.1 GCA_016931715.1 Sedimentisphaerales bacterium | reverse complement strand
TCAGCAGCAGGAAATCGAGCTTACAGGCAATCCGTACATGTTCACTGCACGGGCATACGATATCGAGACGGGACTTTACTATTACCGCGCAAGATACTATAATCCGTACATAGGCAGGTTCTTACATTAAATAGATGTATAAAATATATGGTTTAACTCCAAATTAGTTGTTAATTCTGCTGTATGTATTTTAACGCTATAATGCGATAAATCCATCTTTTACAAGTCTTTAATGCTTAATATAACCGTGTACAAAGAAAATCAAGGAATTTCAATGAATTATGCATCATAAGTAGTAGTTGCCATGCCGCTTCTAATGCAATATTATATTTGTGATTATAATTCAGTTAATAATATTTTGAAGGTTTTTTTGATGCACTATCTCAGTGAAGAACACATATTTTTATTTCTTGTTCAGGTATTTCTTCTTCTGGGTCTGTCACGCGGACTCGGACAGATATTTACACGGTTCAAACAGCCTGCATTAACGGCGGAAATACTCGTAGGGGTATTTCTGGGCCCGACGATTCTCGGTCGAATAGCCCCATCATTGCAAACTCATCTTTTTCCGGCAGAACTCATTCAGCAGAACATGCTCGAAACAGTCGCATGGCTGGGCGTGCTTTTCCTGCTTCTGGAGATGGGTCTGGAAATGGATTTCATATCGGCATGGCGGCAGAGAGGCGATGCGGTAAAAATCGCTCTCTCCGATATCATAATCCCAATGGTAGTTGCATTTGTTCCTGCTATGCTAATTCCGGACAAATTTCTGACTGATCCTAATCAGCGTTTGGTTTTTGCGCTCTTTATGGCAGCAGCTCTGACAATCAGCGCTATGCCTGTAGCAGCACGTGCTCTGCATGACCTGCGCCTGTCCAAAACAGATTTGGGTTTTCTGATAATGTCCGCTCTTTCAGTTAATGACATTATAGGCTGGTTCATTTTCACTCTTGTTCTGGCATTGTTTACAAGACCTGAAATGAGTTTTATGCAACACTTGCTTATAATGGCTCTTACTATAATATTCAGTATTATTTGTTTGACTTTAGGGCGTTTTGGATCTTCGGCGGTAATACATCGCATAAAGCGTCACAATCTTCCCGAGCCGGCTTCTTCTCTTACATTTATTTGTTTGCTCGGGCTTGCCTGCGGTGCAATTACAACAAAAATCGGGATACATGCCTTGTTCGGATTTTTCATTGCCGGAATCATGGCCGGTCAAAGTCCCGCACTTTCCGAACGCACAAGGCAAATTATTTCACAAATGGTATATGCGATATTTGTCCCGCTGTTTTTTGCCAATATCGGTCTGAAGATAGATTTTTTAAAGAGCTTTAACTGGCTGCTCGTGCTTGTGATTACGGTAGTCGGCATAGGCGGCAGGTTTCTCGGTGCATGGATAGGCGTAAAGCTTACGAAGATCGGCAAAGCCAACAGGCTCTCGATAGCAATCGCCCACACTCCGGGCGGCGCAATGGAAATAGTTGTAGGAATTCTGGCTCTTGAATATGGAGTAATATCCGAGCCGATATTTGTCGCTATAGTGTTCGGAGCTGTAATCTCATCCATAATACTTGGTCCGTCTCTTGCGTATTCGATAAAGCGCAGGCCGCAGATAAGCGTTCTCGAATTCTTCTCGCGCACCGATATTATCCCGTCAATAAAAGCCCACACTCGCGAACATGCGATCGAGGAGCTTGCCGATTTGGCTGCGGAACATGAAAGCATATCGGCGGTGCAGCAATTGAGGCAGGCTGTACTGAATCGCGAGAAGGCGATGGGAACGGCAATGGAGGAAGGTATCGCTGTTCCTCATGCAAGAACAGATTTGATAAAAAAACCTTTAGTTGTCGTAGGCCGCTCGCAGGCAGGAATCGACTGGGATTCACCGGACGGCAAAGAAGCTCAGTTAATATTTTTAATATTGACGCCGCAAAGCGACGATGAAACACAGGTTCAGATTCTCGGACATATAGCGCGTGTCATGAGTGATTCGAGTGTGCGAGAGGAACTTAATAACGCCCCGGATTCTGCAACAATGTGGGATATCATACATAAGGCTCTCAGAACACAGGTTGTGAAAAAGAAACCATAATAACCAATAAAGGATATGTATTATGAAAAAGAAAGCAATTGTCATAATGCCAAAGAAAACAGAATTAATTGGCCGGTGCGGATTGTATTGCTTCGAGTGTCCAAGCTATACACAGAAAGCCGCCAATCTCGCGAGTGATTTACGTGAACAGCTTCGCAAAGACCAAATTGACAAATACTCCGATATGATGGCAAAAATGCCCGGCTTTAAGGCATTCGAGAATTACAAACAGTTTGTTGCGCTGCTGGAAGCAATAAATCGAATTCGCTGCAAAGGCTGCCGTGCAGGAGGATGGGACGGCAAATGCAAAATCAGAAAATGCTCGATGAGCAAGAAATATAAAGGATGCTGGCAGTGCGAAATTTTCGATAGCTGCAAAACTTTAAAGGTACTTGAAGACGGCCAGTCTAATATTCACTTGAAGAACCTGAAAAAGATTCAAAAAAACGGAACCGCAGCTTTTGTAAAATCACAGAACAGATAACTAAACTTAAAAATGCACTGTGAAACATACGAGCAGTCTTTACTGTCTTGAATTTCCGGTATAATCGCCTGATTATTATGTTTTATAACAGAATGATTGCAAAAATAAGTTAAGAGCCTCTAACAAAATGAATTTTTAAGATGCAGCATTGACATCCCATTCGTTTATCGCTCAGGGCAGGTTCTGGTAATGTTTCGCGGGCAAGATGCCCGCGACACGATTTTTTATTAGAGTTTTTAAGAAATATGACTGTATAATAACTCAGGTTTTTTATGTTCAGACCTTTGCCTTGTTATCTGAGAACCTTTTATTTCGGAAAATCTGCTTTTGCAAGTCCGGCAATATAATAATCTGAGATGATTATTTATGCCATGCCAGCCGCAAACAGAGAGATTATTGGCTTTGCGTTTCCCATAATCGCGGCATTTTTTATTCTGACAACACAAATTTGAAAGAGGCTGCATTGTCTTTGCTCCTAAATATTATTTATTATTAAAAATTCTGCAAATTTGCCTTATCGCAATTTTGCAGGGATTATCTACTTACAATTGGGCAATTTCATGCCCTGCAATCTGAATCATATCGGTAAAATCGGGCAAAAATATTCAATTACTTTAAAATTCTAAAACAACTATTAACGTTTTTGCTGTTAATTTGGTGTTATAAAATAAATATACATGAGTTCTGCAAAATTGAAGTTAGACATATATTGTATGAAGAAAATCGTATTAAAAGATTTTCTTCATACAATCCGCTGCATTGCTGTAACTGCTTATTCATAAACAGTTTAACTTTATTGTTTAAGAAAGAAAAAATTAAACAAAAGCAATTTTTTCTTTCTTAAAGTATGTCTAACTTCAATTTTGCAGAATCCTTAAATAAATATACATTAAGGAGGTGGCTTATTTTAACGATAAAAGGAACGGCGAAGAGAGAGATTAAAGTGAATAATGAGGTATCCTACAGGCTCAAAGAGGATACAGGGCTGAGGTGCGGAGGGAGAGGAAAAAGCGAGATATCCTCAGCCCTGTGAATGTACTTTCTTAACTTTTATTTATTATACCATACTTACTTTCAAATATCAATACGATATTTGCCCTAAACAGTTCATTTTCCCGCGATTTTTTTTTCAATCATTTCCACCACCATCACTAACATTTATCATAATAAAGAGGTTTTTGATTTCTGTCAAGGATAAAAATTAAAAAAAATTGCATTTTTTTACTTTTTTATAAAATTTTTTACTTTTCAAGGATTTACGGACAAATTTCACGTTTAACGAAAAAAAAGTCGGGCTGGGGCAAGGAGGAAAGGAGAGTTGAAAAACCCCAGCCCGTAATCCGTTTAAGTTTCATACGTATCGTCTCAATAAAAGTTCATCTTTCAGTATTGTTTTACGCCTGGAATATAAAAAAACTCCTGTATTAACTGAACTTTTGCAAAATTGAATTAAGACCCACTTTAAGAAAGAAAAAATGGCTTTTCTTGACAAATTTGACTTATTTGCTTATTCTTAAGGATGGTCGCTTCAACAGCCTTTTTATACCAAATGCGATGCTTTTCATACTTAAGAGAATCTGGAAAACGGTAAATACGATATTCTTACCCTAACCAAAATCATAAGCCAGCAGTAATAATATTGACGAAATAAGACTATTAAGCTATGCTAATAACCTGTTTTTCCGCAATTGCGGGAACCAGGATAAATATTTTTTTGAAAGTTTTCTCGATGCTTAAAAGAACACGTAATTGCGGCCAGCTTCGTCTTGAAGATTCAGGTCTGAAAGTCGTTTTAGCCGGCTGGGTTAATTCTTATCGTGATCATGGAAATCTTGTTTTTATCGATTTGCGCGACAGGGAAGGCCTCACGCAGATTGTTTTTAATCCGGAAACACAACCCGAAGTACATAAAATTGCAAGGACGATACGCTGTGAATGGGTAATTGCAATCGAAGGCATCGTTGAGCCCAGAAGCGAGGGTATGGAAAATCCCAAACTTGGAACCGGTGCAATTGAAGTCGCGGTTGAAAAACTCGAAATATTAAACAAAGCCAAAACACCGCCATTTGAACTCGATAACGCGGATAAGACTGCCGAAGAAACAAGACTTGCATATCGCTATATAGACCTGCGAAGGCCGGTTATGCAGAAAAAACTCAAAGTCCGTCATAAAGTTACCATGTTAGCGAGAGATTACTTCGACAAACTGGGTTTCTGGGAAATTGAAACGCCCATGCTCGGTAAAAGCACCCCCGAAGGAGCAAGAGATTTCCTCGTTCCAAGCCGACTGGTACCGAATACCTTTTACGCCCTGCCGCAATCGCCTCAGCTTTTCAAGCAGATTCTGATGGTCAGCGATATTGAAAAATATTTCCAGATAGTACGATGTTTTCGAGATGAGGACCCGCGAGCAGACAGACAGGCGGAATTCACGCAAATTGATGTTGAAATGAGCTTCGTCGAGCCTGATGATATAATAACGATACATGAAACTCTCGTCGCCAAAATATGGAAGGAAATTCTCGTTGTTGATGTTAAACTTCCCATGCGTCGAATGACTTATCAGGAAGCGATGAGAGATTACGGCATAGACAGGCCTGACCTGCGTTTCGACATGAAACTGAAGGATATTTCCGATATAGCGAAACAAACTGCATTCAAGGTATTTACATCAGCCATCGAAAAAGGCGGAATTGTAAAAGGTCTTTGCGCACCAGCCGGTGAAAAATACTCAAGAAGTGATATTGAAAAAACACTTACAAACTTCGTAATGGATTACGGAGCAAAGGGCTTAGCCTGGGCAAAAGTCAAGGCTGAAGATGGAAAATTATCTCTTCTGGGCGGCTCAGCTAAGTTTTTCAGTCCTGAACAGGCAAAGCAGCTTTTGGAACGCTTTAATGCCAAAGCTGATGATTTGCTTTTATTTGTCGCAGACCAGGAAGCAGCCGCGAATAAAGCGCTTGCTCCGCTTAGATGCAAACTTGGACGCGAATTGAAACTTTACGAAGAAGGACGTTTTGAATTCCTCTGGGTTGTCGATTTTCCGTTATTCGAATGGAACGAGGACGAAAAACGATACGATTCATTACATCATCCCTTTACTGCGCCGATTGATGAAGACCTGGCAAAACTTGAGACCGACCCTGCGCATATCCGCTCAAAAGCCTATGATATTGTTCTGAACGGCTCAGAAATCGGCGGCGGAAGCATTCGTATTCATAATATGAAAACCCAGCAAAAGGTGTTTGATCTGCTCAATATATCGAGAAAACAGGCACAGGAGAGGTTCGGATTCTTCCTGAATGCTCTTGAATACGGCGCACCTCCTCACGGCGGAATTGCACTCGGTCTGGACAGAATGGTTATGATTCTTACCGGAACAGAAAACATTCGTGATGTAATAGCATTCCCGAAAACACAGCGAGGGCAGTGCCTGTTAACTGAAGCGCCGAGCGAAGTGGACTTAAAACAGTTAAATGAGCTGAACCTGAGAGTGCAAAAACATTCACAAATAATTGATGAAATACCCGGCGAAAAACAGCAGTAAAATCAATCGATTTGTAAATATATACAATACAGATTTAATACACGGAGCCTGAAAATGATGGTATTAATACAGTATTGGAAAATTTCTATTTGGGTGTTTGGTCTGCCGCTTTTAGCTGGTCTAATAGGAAGTATATTTCTTTACCAATTCCTGCTGAAATATGCCCAGAAATCAGAAAACAAAATCGACAACTCTTTAATCAGGCATTGTTTCAAGCCTTTGGTGTGGCTGATAGTTTTTTTTATCATACGCTTTTCTGTTGAAGCTTCATACCCAAAAGATGAAATAAAAGAAAATAACCTTGATAATGTAGAACATTTGCTTGCGCTGGTTCTAATCGCTTTAGTTTCATGGCTCTTAATCAAAGCAGTTTCAGTTTTCGAAGATTTTATAACAACTCGTTTCGATGTTAATGCAAAAGACAATCTTCAGGCCAGGAAAATTCACACGCAGTTCAGAGTACTCAAAAGAATAATCTTCATTGTAGTAATTGTTATTGCAGCAGCAACAATGCTTATGACTTTTCCGAGAATCAAACAGCTTGGCACGGCTATTTTGGCATCAGCCGGTATTATTGGAATTGTTATAGGTTTAGCTGCACAAAAAACTTTAGGTACATTTATAGCCGGACTGCAGATTGCATTCACCCAGCCGATTCGTGTCGATGATGTCGTAATTGTCGAAGGCGAATGGGGCAGAATTGAGGAAATTACACTGACTTATGTCGTCGTTAGAATCTGGGATTTAAGAAGGCTGATTGTGCCTATTACCTATTTTATTGAAAAACCTTTCCAGAACTGGACACGCGTAAGCGCTGATATTCTTGGTACAGTATTTCTTTATACCGACTATACAATTCCGGTCGAGGAAATAAGGAAAGAGCTTGAGCGAATTCTCAAGGAATCCGATTTATGGGACGGCAAAGTATGCGGCCTGCAGGTAACCAGCGCTACAGATAAAACTATCGAGCTTCGCGCTCTAATGAGTGCTCCTGACGCCTCGATTGCATGGAATCTGCGATGCGATATACGTGAGAAACTGATTGATTTTATCAAGATAAAATATCCTCAATCTCTACCAAGATTCAGAGCTGAAATGGAATCCCAAAATAATGGTAACAATAAAAAAGAGAAACAAAAAAGCAGAAATTAATCTGTCGAACCTATTTATTCAGGAGCGTTAATACTTTTGCTAAAAAAGCGATTTAATATAATCAGGCATTTATGGAAAAAGCTTCTTCAGGCTCTGCGCCTGTCTCCTTTATCTCTGGCGGTAAAATGCCAGTTGATGTTCGGCCTGGCAGTAGTTTTAACTCTTTTTCTTGCGCTTATTCTGCCTTACATATGGATGCAGCAGCTCGTCAAAAAAGGCTACCTCGATACCGAGCGTGCCAAGACTGAATTATTATTCGCTCAGCATTTTCAGAACAGCAGTTCCGGCAATTCCGCTCTTGTGCCGCTTGACAATGCAGGCCGGGCCGTTGACCCAAACAATCCGCAGATTCACTGGATTCGCTTCGCGAAAGAAAATATCCTCGAACAGGAACAGGTAAAAAAACTTAGTATAAATCAATACGAGACGGTCAAAAACTTACTGGAAGAAGAAAATAAAAACGACGTAATTATAATTCAGAAAATAGACGGCGTCCCTTACTGCAGCTATGTGAGACTGCTCAGAGCAACTGATAATTGCATGAATTGCCATAATGAACAGGAACCTGACAATGCTTTTTCGCAGAACGAATTAATAGGAGCCATGATTAGCCGACACCCGGTTACTGAAATTGCCAATACTAACCTGTTAAACTGGGTCTGGCTTACAACCGCGGGTTTAATTGCTGGAACTGGAGCAATAATCGCTTTTTACTGGATTACCCAAAGAGTTATTCTCAGCCCGATCAGGCAGCTTCGTGCTATGGCCAACAATGTCGCAGAAGGAAATCTTGATATAAGAAGCCAGATAAAAACCGGTGACGAATATGAAAAACTCGCCGGCGCTTTTAATCACATGCTTGACGGCCTGCAGGAAGCACAGGAGAAACTGCGCAATGCCAATATTCAGCTCGACGGTAAAATAGCCGAGCTTTCGCAGAGAAATATCGAGCTTTTCAAAGCCAACAAGCTTAAAAGCGAATTTCTTGCAAATATTTCTCACGAGTTCAGGACCCCTTTAAATTCGATACTCGGCTTTGCCCAGGTGCTCCGAGAAAAGCCTCAAACATTAGCAAAAGAAAAAGCACAGAGATACGCCGATAATATTATTACAGGCGGAAACAGACTGCTTAATATGATTAATGACCTGCTCGAACTTGCCAAGACAAAAGCAGGGAAAATAGAATTGCACATAGAAAAAGCTTCTGTGCTGCAGCTTATAGAATCAGCAGTTTCATCTTTTTCGCTGGAAACAATGAAGAAAGAAATCCAGGTTGAAATTCATGCCGATGAAAATATTCCGCCTCTCGTTTCTGATGCCGGAAAAGTTCAGCAGATAATATACAATTTTCTTAGTAATTCAGTAAAATTCACTCCAAACCAGGGAAAAATTGAAATTCGCGCATTTCTCAAGGAAGATGACAAGACACTTCATATCGAAGTAACCGATAACGGCTGTGGAATCGCAGAACAGGACAAGGAAAGAATATTTGAGAAATTTGTTACCGCAGACAGTTCACTTACGCGCGAGTCAACAGGTACAGGGCTTGGTCTGGCTATAAGCTCGGAACTGGCCGCACTGCTCGCTGGAAATATCGGCGTAGAAAGCCGGATTGGTGAAGGCTCGACATTCTGGCTCGAAATCCCCATCATTCTTACAAAAGAAACAATACCAGTTCAAACATAAATTTCAAAAACAATGCCCCCTTTTTAAATTAAAATAAAACTATAAAAGTTCAACAAGCCACAAATCTCGTTTTTCGCAGAATGGGCAATGAAACGTTATTGGCGAGATTTTCCCTTCAGGAATTGAGGGAGAATTAGAATCCTTAATTCTAAAAATGAGATCAGGAAATTTTGACATAAAAACTAACTTGCAATTGCTACAATATATGTTAATATAGGAAATATCTTTTAATTCCATTATAGTTCTATCAAAAAACGACATAAAAACTGATTTATAGCCCAAAAATGATAAAGCTAACAGACTTTCATATTGAATATTTGCGCAAAATATATAAACTAACCCCGCGGGAGATATTGTTTATAGAGCTTTTCATTGAAGGAATAAATGAAAATGAAATTCTGGCAGAAATGAGCGATAACACTCTTTTAACAGCGAAACTCCACATTTCACACATTTATAATAAACTCCATGTTAATAACAAACTTGCTGTTGTCTTAAAAATCATCGATGATTTAAAGCTTCTTGATTTTTCGATTAAGGACCCTCCGAAATCCTTAATCGAAAGTTTCAAGGCCAGATACAACCTTACAAATCGCGAAACCGAACTTCTGAAAATTCTTTGTAATTCCGTTATCAAAAGAAAAGAAATTGCAGAAAAAATGAATTTGCGATCTGATTCTATACATACATACACAATAAACATTTACAGAAAGACATATACTAACAACAAACTTTCGCTTGTTACGAAATTCATCGAGGAAGCGAAGAACCCGTCACTAAAAAACGCCGGCGATTTTTGCGATGAGGTTAGCGATTCCCACGCCCGAGCCGAAAATTCCAGCCCCGATTTTGATTCCGATCAATAAATGTTTGAACGAATTTTGCTTTTGACCATGCGGGCAATTATTTATATGCTCCGATAATACGCCCTTTATAACCTTATATACAAGCAATTTCGAAGTCATCATAATCCACTCTCGATCATCCTTGCTTAGTACCATAAAAATTTCCTTGAAATAATTTATAAATTTTGATATTTTTACTAATGTTTTCGGTCTATACCAAACGATATATATAATATACTTGTTTTCAGGTTAAAAACAATGTTTATTTTGAAAAATGGAATTTTTTTATTTTTTAGGAAGGAACCTATGCTGCCGTTTACTTAAACGCATTCAAACATGCGTACGATAAAAATCCCCAAAGAAAGTTTCGTGCTCGCTTTTTGTAAAACAGCTAAATATCATAATGTGTATTAAAAGATTATTATTCCTTTATAAATCTCGCATATTCATTCAAAAAAAGCACAAACTTTCAAAATCGCACGCATGTTTTGACTATAAACGTTGTTCCATTTTTTTGTCAGGAGACGCACGTGCTGCCTGTGCGTGCGTCTTTTATAAAGAAAAAACAAACTGCTTTGATTTATATCCTCTTTTCTTTTTTGCGAAGTCCCCGGGGTGATCTCGGGGACTTTTATAGACGTGTCGCGGGCATTCCATTCGGCTTGCGCTCAGGACAGGCTTTGCCCGCGATTAGAAATGGTTAAACAAGGGCGAGACGCCCTCCGTGTCGCGGGCATC
>JAFGEF010000113.1 GCA_016931715.1 Sedimentisphaerales bacterium | reverse complement strand
TTTCTCATCCGTATCGCGGGCATCTTGCCCGCGACTTTCTTTCTCATCCGTATCGCGGGCATCTTGCCCGCGACTTTCTTTCTCATCGCTTATGTTATGCAAATTAGCCGGATTATCCTTGGGCTGGAAGCCCGCGGTACGTTCGGTATCCTGCTCATGAATAGATTCTTTTGCTCCTACCCAAAGCCAGTTTTTTAATCCTGCCTTATCCGGATTTGAAAGAGCATAATTTACCTGATTAAAGAAATCCTCCTCGTCACGAATGAGGTGGTCGTAATATTCTCTTTGCCAAAAATCGCCAGTGCAGCCAAGTAGTTCGTTAGCTTTTGTTGAAGTATAAGATTTCCACGAATGCAAAACGTCAGGCAATTCAAATCCTTCATAGGGCTTAATAATCACATGAACATGATTGGGCATAATCGCCCATGCAATTAGATCATATCTTTCACCGTCGAAGTGTTTCAAAGCATTTGCGGTAAGTTCTGCTATTTGCGGCTCACGAAGATAACAATGTCCGTGTCCGGTATCGAGGTACGTTTCAATTTTATTACTATAAAGTCGTACAAGTTCCTGTTTCTCATAATCAGTCAATGAACGATTTTGTGATTCTGCATTATGAATAATATTTTTTCGGTCAGTTCGATATTGCTCCAGCACATCAATCGGCATTGAATCAGCTAAACGGAAAGTTATGGCATATATAGAGCCAGTTTTTGTCCAGTGCGGCAGATATGCTCCAAATCGTTTTTGCAGGTCGTAGGTTTGCGCGGGCTGGAAGCCCACGGTACGGGGAATTTCTACCGGACTTTCAAGAGGGTAACGCATATACCAGAAATGTCCCTGTATTGTTTCGTGCTCGACTTCGTCGTCAGCAAGAACAGTTTGAGTTGCAGGGTCCCAGTTGACTAATCTTTTGCCGCGATAAATCAGGCCGTCTTTGAAAAGTTTGAAGAATGTTGCGCGAACTGCTTTTGCACAAACCTCGTCCATTGTAAATCTTGTTCGGTCCCAATCGCATGAGCAGCCCATAGCTTTTAGCTGGTCTATGATTCGGGCTTCGTATTCGTCTTTCCATGCCTGAACGCGGGCGACAAAGTCCTCGCGCTGAAAATCGGTGCGTTTTTTGCCCTCTTCGGCAAGAATGCGTTTTTCGACAACAGTCTGGGTTGCAATCCCTGCGTGGTCGGTTCCGGGCATCCAGAGTGTGCTGAAATTCTGCATTCTTCGAAAGCGAATCAAAATATCCTGCAAAGTATTGTTTAAGGCATGTCCAAGGTGCAGCGGCGCGGTAACATTCGGCGGCGGAATCACAATTGTAAAGCTTTTTTCATTGTTTTTCGGCGGCTGGGCATGAAAATACGGCTTCGAGTTCCATATCTCGTTTGCCTGCTGTTCGATTATTTTCGGTTCATAAACTTTCGAGAGTTGTTCGCTCATATTTTATCCTGTTTTTACTGTTTACAAAAAAAATCCGGCTCAAAAGCGAGCCGGAATATTATTTTAGTAAAAACGTAGAAAAAGTAAAGCCAATAATCTATCACTCAGCGATCATCGAAATTAACTTGAAATTAATCAAGGTTCATTGTCATAAGGAATTCGCCGTTAGTTCTTGTTTTGGCGAGTCTGCTCTTGAGCAGTTCGATTGCTTCGACAGGATTTAGTTCACTGAGAACCCTTCTGAGCCTGTAAACCAACTGCAATTCTTTCGGATCGAGCAGCAATTCTTCGCGTCTCGTGCCTGACCTGCTGATATCAATGGCAGGCCATGTTCGCCTGTCAACAAGTCTTCTATCGAGATGAAGTTCCATATTTCCTGTGGCTTTAAATTCCTCGAAAATAACCTCATCCATCTTCGAGCCTGTATCGATAAGAGCAGTCGCGAAAATTGTAAGCGAGCCGCCTTCTTCGATGTTTCTTGCGGCGCCGAAGAATTTCTTGGGCATCTGCATCGCACCGGCATCGACACCGCCTGTGAGAATTCTGCCTGAGTGCGGCATTTCAGTATTATATGCGCGAGCCAGACGTGTAATCGAATCCAGCAGTATTACTACATCCTCGCCGTATTCGACGAGCCGCTTCGCTTTTTCGATAACAATTTCAGCTACCTGGCAGTGACGTGCTGCAGGCTCATCGAAAGTCGAGCTTATTACCTCGACGTCATCTGCTGTTTTACGCTGCATTTCAGTGACTTCCTCCGGTCTTTCGTCGATCAGAAGAACTATGAGTCTTATTTCCGGGTGATTTGCGCTCAATGCGTTCGCGATTTTCTGGAGCAGAATGGTTTTACCTGTTCTCGGCGGAGCAACAATCAAGCCTCTCTGTCCTTTTCCTACCGGCGTAACCAAATCGATGATTCTCATATTCAGCTCATCCGGTGTGGTTTCAAGTACAAAACGCTTTTCCGGATGCAAAGGCGTAAGGTCACTGAATACGACTTTCTCAGAAAGATTGTCTGGATTCTCGAAGTTAATCGCCTCAACGCGGAGCAGGGCAAAATATTTCTCCGAATCTTTCGGAGGTCTTATCTGGCCGGATACGATATTTCCGGTTCGCAGGCCGAAGCGCCTTATCTGAGAAGGTGAAACATAAATATCATCTGAAGAAGACAGGTAGTTATAATCAGGATTTCGCAGGAAGCCGTAACCGTCAGGAAGGACTTCAAGGACACCTTCGCCGTACATAAGGCCGTTCTGGCGGATACGCTCTTTGAGAATCCTGAAAATCAAGTCCTGTTTTTTCAGGGCGCTGTATTCCGTGATATTTTCTTTTTTGGCGATTTCGTGCAGCTCAGCTACGTTTAATCTCTGAAGGTCTGTAAGGTACAGGTCGCCTTTTTTGATACGTTCATATTTGGCATGAGTTGACTCTTCTTCCGACAACTCGGTATTGTTGTCGGCTTTTTCTAAAGTGATTTCTTCCTGGTCAGAAGATACGATTGTAATCTCGGTGTCATCGGGGAAGTTTTGTTCTTTTTGCTCAGTCTGTACAGCAGTTTCATCCTGGTTTTCGAACAGGTCTTTCTCCTCACCTTGTTCAGAATCAGTCTGTTCGGCTATTTCATTGCCATTTTGAATTTCACCGGAATTTTTTTTCTTATACGATCTTCTTTTCTTGTTTTTACCTTTTACGGCCTTTGCCATCATTGCTCCTTTTTCAACTTATTTATTTTTGCCGCTATATCCGGCTTCTGTTCTTAAAGAGCCGGGGGGCAAATTCAGAATTTACAGTATTATGTTCCCTGTTTCCCGCAGGAAATCAAAAGGGATTGTTTCTTAACAGCAGTAATTTTTTCACAAAACGGGTAATATAAAACGACCTGCAACTAACCCCGCTTAACATTCATCTATAATGTATGAGAAAATTTCAGCGATCTGCCTGACTAAAGCCGAGAAGTCAGAATTGTTATTTACGGTATTATCGGCTATGACTTTCTTTTTGTCCAGAGAAATTTGAAAATTTTCTCGATTTTTTATGTGATTTTTTTTGAAATTTTTGTTTTTTACCCGATTTTCCCGAATTTTTTCGTCACAATCGACAAAAATAAGCCTGTCGCATCGTTTTTCCCAGCCCACTTCGACCAGCAAAGGCATATCCAGAACGATTGCTTTGCAATCATTATCTGTGCTGAATTTTTCGATAAGCTCCTCTGTTTTTTGCAGTACAAGGGGATGAATAATCCCGTTCAGCTTATCTAATTTTACTCTATCTTTAAATACGATTTCTGCGGCTTTTGACCTGTTTATTTTGCCATGTGGGTCCTCTATTTGGGAGCCTAAAAGGGCGATTACCTGCTCGCGAACTTCTGGTTTGTCGAGCAGTTCATGGGCTATCTTGTCGGCGTCTATTACTTTGCAGCCGAGTTTGGCGAACTCCGCCGCGACGGTGCTTTTACCAGACCCGATACCCCCGAGAATTCCTATTATTGGTTTTTTATTCTTCATAATTCGCAAAATAGCGCAGAGCGTGCAGGGTGGGGTTTGCCCACCGATTACTTTCTTCAGGCATTTTAGACACTTCCAACTTTAACCAATAATTCCCCCCAAGTCAATCAATCGAATTATTTTTTGTCTAACTATATTACCTTCTTATTTATCGAATTGATTCGGCTATTTACTTTTTAGCTATTGGTCGGCTAAGATAGCGATGTGGGCAGGGGAGGTTTGGCCGTCACGGTTTAAATCACCGTAGTCGCAACTCGCGATTCGAGGGCGAGACGCCATCGACACGATAGCGGCTGCATTTTTGAACTTAACAATTATTCGATTGGGTACGTAACTACCTGATATTTCATAATCTGCCGCTGTGAGCGATGTGCCAAAAATAAAAACAACTGCCGCAAGTGATAATAATGTTTTCTTCATATATCCGGTTTTTCACCCGTATATGTTCGCCTTTTTGCATTATGAGCAGCTTCGATATATCAAGATTGAGTCCTATTGTGATTATAGGATATTTTGCAGGAGATAAATTCCTTGAATACGCATTTTTATTAATACTGTTTGAACACAATATCTTATCTGTTTTATGCGACCTTGAGTTTCCTGACTATATTCTGAAGGCCGGGCATCAGATAATGCTGAACAACTACGTCCCAGCTCATTTTACTTGCGAGTTCGTAGCCTGTCTCAATCAATTCTTCGATTTCGGCGTTGTTTTTCGGCAGTCTTGAACATATTTGCATAGCGACTTTTTCGCTTTCAACTGCTTCGATGCGGTCGCGCACCTCGCGATTGATGTGCAGGAGGTCTTCGAGTTCTCTATGGTTTTGAACTGGAAGATTCGTATAATCAGCAACGATGGCGTTTTTAACCGGCGCGCCGCTTGTGGTGTCACGAAGGAAACCTGCGCAGCCGCAGACATTGGTGAAAACGCATATTCCGCCGAAGGTGAGCGGTTCGAGCTGAGCAATACCGAACGGTTCGTAAATACTCTGTCCGAACTCGACGTCGGAGCCTTTTCTTATGTCCATGAACTCCATGTCCGACGGCATTTGTTTGCCGCAGGTTCTGGGCTCGAAACCAAATTGATTTATAAAAACTACTTTAATGTTTCTGCTTCTTGCATTGAATTCCTGAATGGCGGTATAGTAGTTTGCTTCTCCGCCGGACAGGTCAGGCCAGCCTTCCCGATGTGCTACCGGCCAGTTGTATGCGGATTCCATTTGATGGATTTCTTTGCTGCGTCGCGGCCCGACTTCTGTAGAAAGGACGAACATTACGGCGGTTTTTCCCTGTGCAGCGAAATTATTTTCCATCTGTTCGAGCACTCGTAAGTCACGCCATAATCCTTTGCTTCGCACGAGCCTGGTTACATGTGTGAAAATATAGTCAGGTCTGAAGTGTAAAATGTTTTCGCAGTATTTCTGCAGCCTGGCTTTTGACGCGAGTTTTTCCTCTACGCTGATGTGATAGGCTGGAATGCCGTTATAGACTATATCTATCTCCGCCGAATCGAATTCCGACGACATGAAGCGCAGCTCATCCATTACATAATCACCGACCGCATATATTCTGCTGCAGTATTTCGAGGCTTCTACGAGAGAATGTTTGAAATAATTGCTCTGGTCGCCGAAAACTTCATTAACACAGCGTTCTTCATCGTGTGCTTTGTGCATTACGTTATAAAACATCGTATCGTGGCCGGGATGCTCTTCCACGATACGGCGCATTGTTGCCACTTCGTGTGCGTAAAAAATAGTTTGGAAATTACAGCATGGCTCGATGATAGCCGCTAAAGCGGTTGGCATTCCCATAAATTCATGTGCAATAACGATGGTCGAATCGTTCGCGGCTCCGATTGCTTTTAGAACTTCAATTGCTACCGGAGCAAGCCTGACATATTGCTCGTATTCCCAAAGATGTTCGAACAGGTTGCTTTGGACTCCGAACTCCTCGAAAATTCGTTTTTTGAATTCGTTTATTGGTCCCTTGTCCGTATGCCTTACATCCACGAGAACTACTTCAGGCGAACTTGAAATTCCGGTTTTTTTGTCCGTGAATGTGCGTCTGCCGTATATGATGCCTGCATTGAAAATATTTTCGATTTTGCGAAAAGCCGGCGCATAACCGGTATTGACAAAACCGTCGATGGATGAATAAAGCATTTCGCTGTTTTCGCCGAGTCTTTCGTGTGCAGAACCTTCTGTTGTGAACAAAGGGCCGATGAGTATGGACCTGCCGATAGCCTCAAGGTAGGATTTTGAAGTGAAAAATCCGTGCAGAACAGCCCCGATGCCTCCTACTTTACTTACGGTTTCATGTGTAACATGCACTGCTGTCTTCTCAAAGGACATATAAAGTTTTCCTCCCGGTTGTATCAACAACGTTATATTGGGTTGTATATCTGCTTTTCTATATAAAGTATACGTTATAGTATGCGAGCAGACAAATCAGAATTGTTTTACTTACTATTTTTACGGACTTTTTCTGTATAGACCTATAATAATGATTTATTCGATGATACCGGCGGAATTATAAAGAAGAAATATTATAACTTTATATATATGCCAAATCCTGTGAGGTTTTAATTCTGTATTCTTGATTCGTAAAACTATTCGGTTTTGTGGTTCTTTATGAATTTACTTCAATCAAATAAAATAGATTTATGCTCTTTCGCTATACGGACAGGAGGTTTCATCTCTACAGCCAACTCACTAACCTGGCTGCCGTATCGATATATGATAACTCCCGGCTCGATTCTTTCAAGCACAAAATTACCTATAAAATCTCCTTTTTTCACCCAATGCTCACCTTTACCCGGCTCGGAGACTAAAGCGACCGAATCTTCCGGCCGATCACGATTACAGCTTGTCGAAAGCACCTTAAATCTCGCACTCGGTCTCGGAGCTGAAACAACAGGCGGTGTTATTTTAGGTGACTCAACTATTTTTTCAGCCGGAGCAGGCGGCTTAGGAGGATCAATAATAAGAGCAAAATCTCCCGCCTGATTTACAAGAGGAGATACCTTGTCCTGCTCACCTGTTTTTCCGATATCTCCCATCCTTTTGAATATTTCAACTATAGAAGGTTCCTCTGCTTGTATATTACTATGCGCATACATAAATCCTTGGTTTACGCAGAGTATCAATACAAGCCCCACACAAACTAATGATAATATACTAAACAAATTCAATAGTGTCTTTAGCACAAGCTAATATTTTTATTCCTTATTTGGTAACTGACAAACAATAATAAAAATCCGGCATGGAATCTTTCTCCAATTTATCTATACCAAGAACTTTATCAAAAGCATAGCTATCCATTGTTACAGCTGTCATATTAGTGCCATTCAAAAATAAAGCTATTCTATAAATTCTCTTTTCCTTTTCAATGGGTGTCGTATATGCTATGATAGTAGGAGATAAACTTTTTAGTTCTTTTGGAAGCAAAAGAAAAACACCAAAGTCATATTTATTAATTTTTTCTGGTTTTTTTGAAAAAACATGCAAAGAAAAAGAATCACATCCATTTTCAAAAAAGCTAACAACCTCAGATGTTTCAATATCTTGTCCAGTTACAGTGGAGTTCTCATAATAAACAGTCAAGCAATCTGACATTAAATCTACATAGTGTTCTATCATTGTTGTTATTGACATTCGCTTAAGTGGTGGTTTCAAAGCTTGCTTCAAATAAATTCCTATTACAAAAATAACAAAGCATAAAACAAGAAAAATTATATAGTTCTTAATTTTCACTGAAATTTTCTCCTGTAACAGCATCATATCTAAAAACGAAGTTTTTGTACCCAATATGCCATACCGGTACCACATTATTATCTTTGATTTCATAAACGAGCTTCGAGTTAATTTCTTTTTTATCAATATCAGATGTGGTATTGTTAAAAGTAATACCTTTTATTTGTTGCTTTCCATTCTTTTGAATTGAATGATCATTGATATGATATAACATAACTTCATTATTTCTGACTGCTACGGTACATGTATCACTAAACATCGTTTGACCATCAAATTTTTTAACAAAGTTAAATACTTCCCCTTCATCCCATTTTTCACCTGATCCAGGGCCATTTCCAAATCTTTTTGCTTTCATTTTTCCGTTTGATAAAAGAGCATAATTATCTGGAAGACTCAATAGAACCATCATTTGCTTTAATAATTGAAGCATCTTAAGGTGGAGTTTTATTTAATAGTTTTTTATTTGTTGAATGAAAATAATAAAAATCAGGTTCCGGAGTTTTTTCTAATTGGTCTAAATCAATCAATTTTTCAAAATTATAATTGTCGATTTCTATCGGTGTCATATTAGATCCATTGAGAAAAAGAACTACTCTATTTATGAATTTTTCTTTTTCCAAAGGTGTTGTATATGCAATAATAGTAGGAGCATCACTTATTAATTTATTGGGCAAAATTAGAAAAACACCGAAATCATCTTTATCAAACGTTTTTGGTTTTTGAGCAAATATGTAATTTGAAAAATCGCCACAATCATTTTCAAGAAAGTATATAGCATTAGATTTTTTTACATCCTTATCAAATGTGATATTGCGCTCGTAATACTCAACTAAATATTTTGACAATACCTCTAAATCGTGTTTAGCTCTTGTTGCTGGGGATAGTCGACCTGAACGTGGCATTAGTAACGGCTTTAAGTAAATACCTATTAGAAAAAGCATAAAGAAAATTAAAAGCAATCTTAAATAATCTTTAATTTTCATAAAAAGGAACTCCTGTAACTGCATTATACCTAAACACGTTGTTCTTATACTCAACATGCCAAACAGGAACTATATTATCATCTTTAATTTCATAAACAAGCTTATGTTTAATTTCTTTTGTATCGATATCAGAAATGGTATTTTTAAATGCTACACCTTTAATATATTGCTTTCCACTTTTTTGTATTGGATGATCTTTAAGAACATATGACATAATTTCTTCGTTTCTGATTGCTATAGTACATGTATCGTTAAATATTGTTTGATTTTCAAATTTCTTAACAAAATTAAAGACCTCTCCTTCGTCCCATTCTTCACCTGATCCTGGACCATTACCAAACCTTTTTGCTTTCATTTTACCCTTTGAAGAAAGAACATAATTATCAGGAATACTCAATCCTGAATCTTTCGCGATAGATTTCAATTTTTCTTTATCAACATCAATTGTGTGTTTGTCAGAACTTAATTTATCAGATTTTCTTGAGGCTTTTAAGCTATAATCTGAAGTTTTTATAAAATCGAACTTCTCCTTTGCGGTTCGTTCAATTCCAATTGTTTTTTTGTTGTCCTCAGAAGAAATCTCATAAGAATCAACATCTTGAGAATCCTCAAAATCTATTATATTATCGATTTCAGCTTTCATATCTGAATAATCCCTTTCTCTATTATATGAATTGTTAGCAGACGCAGGCCCGTAGTTTATTTGATTACTATTATAGTAATAATAGATAAATGTTGTAGTGTCTGACAACTCTGTAGAATCTCTTGTGACCATTGGACCTATTGACATTGACAAAGGTTGAATATAATCGGACACGTTAGATTCTCTAACTACTGCTGCATACTTCGAATTAACACCCTCTATACAAGCTAATCTCCATGAGTATACTACTGTGTAACCATTTTCACAGAAATCCCAGAAATTTGAAACATCATCTGAGAAAAAAAGCGCGTTTGTCGTATCGCAATAACCTAAGACTGCATGGATGCCTGTTGAAAAATAATCGGAACCACTGCCTATCCAAAGTTCTTCTATTTGACCATCTGTGTCACCATTCCATGCCAATGAGTCGCATGCGTTCAATAATACAAACTCTGTATCATCATCCCAACTTACGCTCCCAAGGTAATCATCAGAATACCAAACAACTTCTGAAGGTTCCGATATATAAGAAATATTTAAACTGCCTTCTCCCCCGCCATGACCTTGATATTGAATAACATCTGAACAAGAATATGAACTTTCTCCGCCAGCATTTATAACACCAATCTTAGTTTGTTCGAAAGTTATGTCATCTTCATCCATAATTCCGGAAGAATATAATTTCCCTTCAACAAAACCGTTGGGCCACCATTTATAATTTGAACTGGATTCCCCTCTATACAATGCAAAGTAGTAATCAGATAAAATAGATTGAAAATAAGGAAGTACAAAAACACTTGTTTCTGAACCAACAACAACAACATATTCACCTCTGTCAACTTTAACGCTGTAACTCTCTTGATAATTACCAGAGTTATAAGGGGGCATTTCTATAGAAAATGTAAGAACTTCTTCATCAATAACTTTTATTGTATCAATAGATCCAGTTGAATCGGTTTCTGCCAAACATAGTAACTCACCTTCAGTTGTAATATTATCAAATACATTAGTATTAGGTCCAGTTTCCGTTAACTTTAAATTAGCAGAACCACCAGATCCAGATGCAACATTAACATGGACATATTCTACTATTGAAGGATTATTTCCAACATTTTTAACCTCAACATATATTGCATCTTCTGCGCCAAATATATATTTTGGTGAACGTAACTCAGTTGGAGTCTGGGACCAATCTTCTAAAACTTTAGTTTTACTTGAATTAATATATGCCTTGAATTCTATTACTTTTATTGTACCAGAATTTTTAGTAGCGGTTGCACTTTCCTTTGTATATTCAACTTTAACGACATAATCGCCCGGTTGGTTCGCTGTGAACGTTGGATCTTTGGCCGTGCTTGAGGAGAACGTCACAGTACCCGGCCCGGAAACTTTCGACCAGCTATATGTACCTGTAGTAGAACCAGAAGGAGTACAATCCAACTGTAATGCGGTAGTACCCATAGCCCAATAAGCCGGAAAACTTGACGGAGTTGTTACACCCACATCAATTACAGTTATTGTACCAGAGTATTTATGAGACGTGGCACCATTTATTGTATATAAAACTTTTACAATGTAGTTCCCAGGCTGGTCTGCAGAAAAAGTCGGATCTTCACTGCTCGGACTTGGTGCAAAGGTTACTGTTCCTGGTCCGGAGAACTTTGTCCAACTGTATGTACCGCCTGGAATAGATGATGTGCAATTTAATGACAAACTGCTGTTTACTGCCACATATGCTGGAAAACTTGATGGTGTATCTATATTCACATTGAAAACAGTAATTGTACCGGTTGTTTTATAAACCGTAACGCCATTTACTGTATACGCAACTTTGAAAGTATAGTCTCCAGGATCATCTACCATAACATCTGGGTCCTCGACACTGGGACTTGCGTAGAAATGAACTGTACCCGGTCCGGAAACTTTGGTCCAGCTATATGTGCCTCCACTACATCCTAAAGGTGTACACTCAAGATGCACTGAGCTATTTATTCCCACATAAGCTGGAAAACTCGATGGAGTTGTTATATCCACATCAATTACAGTTATTGTACCAGAATTTTTAGTAGCGGTTGCACTTTCCTTTGTATATTCAACTTTAACGACATAATCACCTGGCTGATCTGCTGTAAAGGTTGGATTTTGAACCGTACTGGAGGAAAATGTCACAGTACCCGGCCCGGAAACTTTAGACCAGCTATAAGTACCTGTTGTGGAACCATAAGGAGTACAATCCAACTGTAATGCAGTAGTACCAATCGCCCAATAAGCTGGAAAACTCGATGGAGTTGTTATATCCACATCAATAATGTTAATAGTTATATCATCGAAAGCTTCTGCAATTTCTGGTTCAACACCATATAAATTGTTCCCCCAATAACGGATGCGTATGGTATATGTTCCAGGTTGGGTAGCGGTAAAAGTTGGATTTTGTATATCATCATCTGAAATAGTACTGCCTGCAGGACCTGATTCAACCGACCACTCAAAATTGCCCCCCTCAATAGAAGGATTACAATTCAATTGAAGGGGCACACCTGCAGCCCAAGTACATGGATCGCTCGCAGGTGAGTTAATATCTACATCAAATACATATATCTCGCAATAATCAAACCATAACCAGAAATTTTCTTCATAATCTCCAAGAGGATTGCTATAAGACCACCAGCCATTGTCATCATACACAGCAAGAAAAATATAGTAAAAACCAGTGTATCTTGCATAACAAGATTGATAAGGGCTGCCGTCCCCCCACTCCTGGAAATTTTCATTCAACCACCGCCAATACATAATACCTGATTCGTATTCATTTTCATTGTCAGGATCATAAGAACCGTTATCCCCGAAATAACCATATTGTCCGACTCCAAGATACATAGTATGAGGAAACATATATGGTATTGGAAATTCATCATTGCCTAAACTAATATTATTCATCAAAAATAAGTGTATCACAAACAATGTCAATATTAAAATATATTTGTACCGATTCATAGCTGGCCTCCTTTCACTCTTGCATTATATGAATCAAGCCATCTTATTACTCCCTTGGCTGGCGGGCAATTTGGATAATTCTGTATAAGTCTTTCGTATGCCTGCTTGATAATTGTATCAGCCTCTGATTCAGTCATCTTGCCGTTTCTTTTGACCATCTCATAATGACGTCCAATCATAAACTGAAGATGCCATGCTAAATTGTATTGAGGCCATTTATCTACAACTATTTGATAATTCTCAATCATCTTATCTGATTGTCCAAGTACGCCGTAGCATTCGCCGGCAAATCGATAAGCCTGTGCAATTTTATCAGATTCAGGAAGGTCTTGTATTATTCGTTCCCATGCTACACATGCTTTTGTATAATATTTTTTTACCTTTTCTCCTGTCTTCAAAAATTGATATGATGAATTATATGGATTCGCCTCTGATACTTCTTTTTCGCGTTCAGTTATAGCCATAGATCTGCAATAGTCCCCGATACCGAAAATAGCTTCCGCAATATCTGGATTATCTTTGTAAGAATTAATGATTTCATCTATGATTTGTTTGGCATCATTATCACGATCAAAAGATAAATCTATCTTCGCCATGCCTGCTTTGGCAAAGATTGATTGAGGGTCTTTCGGCCAGACTTGAAGTACATTGTCATATAAGCTTTTGGCTGTATTGGCATCGCCTGCTCTTAAATATGTATCACCTATAAAGCACATATTCGAGGGTAAAGAGGGTTTGTCTTTATATTCCGTTATCAGCTTATTATACTGCTCGTTTCCTTTGTTCGGGTCGCCTGT
>JAFGEF010000112.1 GCA_016931715.1 Sedimentisphaerales bacterium | reverse complement strand
ATTGGCAAGATATCTTTAATCTCTGATTTTACAATATTATTATATACAGCAAACGCATATCTTGAATTTTCAGATCTCGTTTTTTAAATCTGCTTTGTCACTATTTAACTTTTTTCACCTCACGCATCTGCACAGTCACATATAAACCTTAAAAAATGTCAGAAATTGTAAAGTAGAGCAGAAAAGTGTCGGAATTCTTTACAACCTTGAAATTTGACTCTTATCCAGTGGTTACAAGGGTTTCAGCAAGTTCAAGCCTCTGAGAAGTCAAAAAGTGTCGGTCTTCTTTACAAATGTGAAACGAACAGATGATCACGGCGTATCGTTGAAATTGATATGAGGAATAGAATAATGATTAGAATACACTATATATTTCAGTTTGTTATGAAAGATCAGTGATGCCCGCAATATAATTTTAGTGATGTGGCATTATTTTTGTATCAAATTTTAATATATTGAAATTTTTCAATATTCCGTCTGTGCCTTGCACGTGAGGAGGAGAATATAAGAGTGAAAAGCAAATTACTGCTGTCAATAGCCAAAGGAGGTATGGGTATGAAAAAGTTAAAGATGTCGTCTTTTTTCTCAATCATGATTATCCTGGGAATGTTTCTATGCGTGCCAGGTTTTGCAGGCGCGACATCGGTTGTGTACGATAACACAGGTGCGTCCTACGGTTTCTGGGCTGGACAGATTATAGGAGATGGGATCACCTTGGCAGGCACTGATCGCTTTGTTACGGAGTTCATGTTTGGCTATAAATTGACCTTAAGATCCGAACAAAACCCGACCTCTCAGACTGCCACGGTACGATTTTATAATAATGATGGTATTGAGGGGGCACCGTCTACACTATTGTGGCAAAGCGAAAGTTTTTCTATCGATGAGGGAGACCATGATGTAACGTTACCCGTTTCTTTTATAGAGGTGCCGAACACGTTCATATGGACTGTCCAATTTAATGATTATGATGATAATATATTTAACTATTCTGGGAAATATCGGAGACCGGTGGTGGTCGGCTCAAGTACAGACTGGATTTGGGGGATGTATTCTTCTGGCTGGACGAAACTTTATATCACGGATGGAGAAACGGGGGATTTCTTATATGCAAAAGTCACCGCTGCCTCATCCACCAATGTTCCCGAACCTTCTGTAGGGTTATTGCTCTGTCTGGGATTGGCGGCAATAGTAAGAGGTAAAAGGATCTTCAAAAAGTTATAAACTGGACATGACTTATAACGATAATTGTTAAAACCTACCGGCAGGGTCATCGAGACCCTGCTTTTACTTTGTGAAGCCTGCCAATTCCTGGATCAGCTGAATTCGGTAATCCTCAAGAAATGAATCGCATATCATCATTGTCTGCTAAGAGGTTCAACTGTCGATAACTGCTATCTGTTCTGAATCGACAGTGGCAAGGTATGTTCAATCGCCGATTTGAGAATTTTGTTACGTACAGTAAACTCATATCTTGAAATCTAAGAAGCCATTTTTCTCAATCCTCCATGTCACTTTCTGACCTTTTTGATCTAAAACACCTATGCAGCCATAAGTAAATCTTAAAAAATACCGAGAACTGTAAAATCAGGTGTAAAAGTGTCGAGATTCTTTACAACTTTGAAATATTGCTCTGATGCAATAGCTGCAAGGGTTTCAGTATAAGCACCCCTTTCTGAGCAAAAATGTGTCGGATTTCTTTACAAAAGTTAAACCGCACGAATAGGCCTAAATTTGAATTCTTAAATGTATTCAATATGTTACAAAAACGGCATGCAATTTGCTTATTATTTTATTAATAGTTTTTTACAAAGACAGAACACACAACCGACAAACATTGTATAATTAAGAACAGTTGAGAAGGAGGAAAGGATGATGAAAAAATATTTTGCAGGATTAGCATCCGTACTATTGATCTTCGGTATGATTGGAATGGCACAGGCGGATACAATTAATTTAACGGGCACCATACGTGATTTCAACGCCGCTCATCCTCATTTCGAAGGTGCGATTGATGGACTTGTTACGGGTTTGGTTGAAACTGAATTGGGAACTGATGGAAACCCGGTACGTACCACAAAAACGACGTCCTCAATGCCCGGTGATTTATCACTATTCGATCAATGGTACAATGATGTTGCAGGGGTTAACCTGACCGGCAGTCTCACCATAACCCTTGACAATGGCGGTTCCGGCGATGTTTATTCATACGCAAGTAATTCATTCTTCCCTATCGATAACATGTTGTTTGGAAACGAAGGACTATCTCACAACTACCATTTTACATATGAGCTTCATACCAGCTTTACCTATCAGGGAGGCGAGACTTTCTCATTCACAGGCGATGATGATGTATGGGTTTTTATCGACGGTGATCTTGTTGTTGACCTGGGCGGAGTCCATACGGCCCAAAGCGGAAGCGTAGCTTTGGACACATTAGGGTTAACAGAAGGTGATGATTATGACTTCGCTATGTTTTTTGCCGAACGTCATACAACCCAATCAAATTTTCGCATTGAAACATCAATTCTGCTTCAAGAAACCACCGTCCCCGAACCCACCACTATGCTGCTTCTTGGGTTTGGGTTGATCGGATTGGCGGGGTTACGGAGGAAGTTTTAGCTTTAAACACGGTCCGACGGTTTTTTTAAAACCATGGTTCTTACCATCGACGGGAGAGGCAGGGTCATTTGACCCTGCCTTTTTTTATTGTTACCATATCAAATTAATGTGGCAATCTTAAAGGTATGAATCGCATATCGAAAATCGCTATCATTTTTTAAAAGTGATGACAGCTGCTATCTCTTTTGAGTTTTAGACAATGAAGACTTTCGGCAAGCGTTAAATTGCTGCTGCTGGCAAGATATCTTCAATCCCTGTTT
>JAFGEF010000111.1 GCA_016931715.1 Sedimentisphaerales bacterium | reverse complement strand
CCGAGGCTTTTCCTGTTCTGCAAAATTATGACTATACAGCTACCGTATTTCTGCCAACCGGATTTATTGATATCAGAAAAGGCCTCAAGGGGAAAAACCATCTACAATGGAATGAAATCCTTGAATTATCCAATAATGGAATAACCTTCGGCTCTCACACTGTAACCCACCCACAACTTAAATTTCTCAAGGAAGAAGATATTGAATATGAAATCAGACAATCAAAGGAAATCATTGAAAATAATCTGGGGATACCGGTAGAATCTTTCTCGCACCCTTTTGCCTTTCCGGAGGAAAATAAAAAGTTTACAAAATATTTAAGGAAGACTCTTCAGAAATATGAATATAAACACGGCGTCAGCACAAGGATCGGAATGACCTCAAAAGAGGATGATATATACTTTATGAAACGGATACCAGTAAACTCATGTGATGATATCCTTTTTTTTAATGAAAAGCTTGAAGGCGGTTATGATTGGCTATATCATATTCAACGAATCGTCAAAGCGATAAGGCCTACTAGAATATCTCGGGAGCTGTAAATTGAAAGAAAGATATGTAATTATTACACCTGTTCGTGACGAAGAAGAATATATAGAAAAAACTATCATATCGGTAATTAAGCAGACAATTATACCTGTGGAGTGGGTTATTGTAAATGATGGATCCACCGATGGTACAGGAATATTAATTGATAAATATGCTAAAGAATACCCATGGATTCAAGCCATTCATAGACAAAACAGAGGGTACCGGAAAGCAGGAGGAGGGGTCATCGAAGCGTTTTATGATGGGTATAATGTTCTTCGATCACAAGACTGGAATTTCATTGTTAAGCTTGATGGAGATTTGTTTTTTGATCCAAATTACTTCGAACACTGTTTTCAGCAATTCAGGAACAATCACAAACTAGGTCTTGGCGGAGGGATTATATATAATGTGATAGATTCACGTCTAAGGCTCGAAGAAAATCCATTATTTCACGTCAGGGGAGCGACAAAAATCTATAAAAAAGAATGTTGGGATTCCATAGGCGGATTATTTCAACTAACCGGATGGGATACACTTGATGAAGTAAAAGCAAACATGTGCGGTTGGGATACCGGAACCTTTGAAAACATACCCCTATATCAACTCAAACCAACCGGTGCAGCAGATGGCATGTGGCAGAACTGGGTAAAAAATGGTTATGCGAATTACATTAGTGGTTATCATCCACTGTTCATGATGCTAAAATGTGTCAAGCGTATACTACAAAGACCATATGTGATTGCTTCAGCTGGACTTTTCTTTGGTTTCATCAGCGGGTATATGAAACATATACCAATAGTCGATGATAAATATTTAATAAAATACATTAGAAAACAACAAATAAGAAAATTATTACTAAGACCTAGTATCTGGTATTAACACCGGCAGTGTAAAATCTTTTTTGTAAATTTATAGAAACATGGGAAAGAGATGATCGCAAAGCATGTATGATTAACTTAACTGTCGTTGACGGGCTAAAACATTTTAAACTTTATTACAATTTCTTTTCATTTATGGAGATCATGAAATGAATGGTTTTATCTTAATCATGGCAGAAAATGCTAAAGAATTGAGAACGATTAAATCGGAAATACCTGCTGATAGCAGAGATAGATCGAAGATAATTGATGTAGATGACTTATGTTCATTAGTTCTATGGGGAAGCAACCAAGGGGATGTACATTATTCACAACATATGAGGCATTCTTTACTTATTTTATCCGGCTACATTTCAAATGCAAATCACCTAGAAAAATTTAAAAATTCAGTAGAAGCCTGCGATTACTTAATCAATACCCTGGACACTGACCACACAATAAAACACATTTCAAAGTTAGCCGATCAACTATATGGATCATTTTCAATCGCGTATGTTAACTTTGTGGAAAGGAAAGTATATTGTATTTCTGACCGAATTGCATCTCGACCCATATGGTTTAAAAAAATAAGGGGTAATTATATTATCTCGTCTCACTCTAACTCATTATCTTTTTTAAGTAAAAACATAGAATATGACTTAGGGTCTTTAGGTGCTTTTCTTCTTTATGGCGGGCCTATTAATTCAAACAAGTCACTATATAATGGAATAAATCAAATAGCCCCAGGAACCATTTCAATTTGGGATAATTATACAGGGTTGAAAGAATATAGTTGGTACCAATATAAACACAATCCAGAAAATTCACTATCCGTTGATGAATGGATAATCGAAGCTTCAACACGTCTTAAAAATGCTGCATTGCGTATTAAAGAAATATCTAGTCAGCCAATAGTTTTTTTAAGTGGTGGCATAGATTCTAGATTAACAGCGTCTGCCTTATGTTCTGTAGGGGTCAAGCCCATCCTAGCAATACTTGGAGATAATGAAAACATTGAAGTTAAAATAGCCAGACAAGTAGCGAAAGCCCTGGATTGCAGACACAACGTCATTATAAGAGACCCACACTGGTATTTACGTTCTTTAGAAAGATCCGTATTTGAATCAGGAGGATTATTTCTCTGGGTCCACAGTCATTTTTCGGAAGCTTACTTCAGTCTTCAAAAACAATATCAAAGTGATTCTGCATTCTTAGGAGACTTTTGCGAAGCATTTAGCAAACTATTGTGTAATGTAGAAAAAAATAGAACCCGAATATGGAGTCCTGATGAATTTGTGGAAGAGTTTGATAACCTGCATCTCGCAAACTACAAACCTACGAATACGGAATTGACCCTGAATCTTCTTAATCCTTTGATCAAAAAAGAAGTTGAAAACCATGTCCGGAAAGACATCATCGATAGATATCAAGCCATTTGTACTGTGTCACATGATCCAAAAATAATCGCTGATCATTTTTTTCGGTGGCAAGGGGCCCAAACATGTCCAACATTTTCGATGTTTTTGGATTTGAGAAGTTCAGCGCCGGAGCGTTCATTAATGTTTGACAAAGATGTTCATGAACTAATCGAAATTCTCCCCAGCGATATTCGTGATCAGGCTAACTTCGGAACCAAACTGGTACGAAAATTTCTACCTGCTGCAGCAAAAATAGTTAATTCAAATAGCCTGTTGCCAGCATACTATCCTCCTAAATTACATGCCATAGCTAATAAGCATGCGCGACCGATTTTCGGCAAAATCAAGAGATTATTTTTGGGTAATTCATACAAAACAACGGCATCGTTCCCAATGAAATCTCTATTATATTTAAAAGATCCAGAATGGAATACCTTTATAAAACAAACGCTACATAATTCTTCACTATATGATGAAAACATCTTTGACCATGGTGCAATTAGTAAATGTTGGGAAAGATTTAATCAGGGCGATATTGCAATGGCGAACGATATTGAAAAATTACTTCAAATAGGGTTAATTAAACAAATCAAAAATAAAGGAACATGGATTCCCCGAAAAAACTTTTGATGATTTTTAAAGTAAAGACATCTCTCCTGTAAGTGTGACATTCTTGACATTGAGTCTTTCCTGATAAGAAGAAATCTTACAAGAAGGCATATTCGTGAAGCAGAAATGATATCGACCTTACCCCGAAAAAGGAAACAACGTAAAGTACGGGATGGCAGCAAAAAAGCACGACAGTTCAGATGAACAGTTAGTAACTATCTGTAAGCTCCGGTAGGATATCGAAAACTTCTTCGCCAAGTGGAGAAGGCATATCATCCGATTGCCCGGAGAGAGCACGGCCTTTATGGTTAAAATCATTGCTGGACTGATAATGCTTATTGCTTGCAATCGATTATCATGAACACCACAACGAGATGGCTCTGAGGGAGACCGTTACGAACACAAATCCAAAATGAACTGAGATCTGCGATCTCCAGCACAGATAATATGTATAATCTCAAAGAACCGATTGCCCGAAACTTATTTGCTAGAACGTAACTGAAGTTATTTATTTGGTTTTGATTTAGTGCGAGTACTTCAATATGTTTAAATTACAAAATCTATACTTACTTTACGTATTGAATAAATTCTGAGATATGGACTTATCTATTATAATAGTGAATTGGAATACGAAAGATATGTTAAAGAACTGCCTTTATTCAATAAGGCAACATACTGACAGTAAGAGGATTAAAGTCATCGTTGTCGATAATTCCTCACACGACGGTAGCAGAGAAATGGTTGAATCATTATTTCCTGAAGTAGTTCTCATAAATTCCGGTGGAAATTTGGGATTTGCAAAAGCTAATAATATCGGAATTGCACATGCCGATACCCCCTTTGTATCATTTCTTAACCCCGATACGATAGTGATGGAAAATTCCATACACACGATGATTAATTTCATGGAAACCAATCCATCAGTAGGAGGGCTTGGCTGCAAAATGATGTTTGATGATGGAAACACACAGCCTTTAGGCCTGCAGTGGTTTCCATCGCCCTTAACAGAGCTGTTCAGCATATTATTTCTGTCAGACAGAACACCTCAAAAAATAAACGAATACTTACCATATCATGATCCGGAACGAAGCGGTTATGTCTTAAAACTGTACGGTGGCTTTTTGATGGTAAGAAAAGAAGTATTGGACACAGTAGGTTATTTTGATGAACGGTTTTTCATGTATGGCGAGGATGTCGATCTTTCACGAAGGATAACAGATGGGGGGTGGAAGCTGTATTATTTAGCCGGAGTAAAAATAATACATCTTTGCGGCGGGGCAAGTAGTAGCTCCAGCAGTAATTTTGCAACTCTGATGAAATGTGAATCTATCTCAAAATTAATGGAAAAATATTATGGTAAGGCTGGAAGGTTTTTCTATAAGTTCGTAATTTTTACCGGTTCTCAATTAAGATTATTTTTGTTAGGTATACTATACACCGTTTCTCACTTCAGACACGATGCGAATAAACGCCGATACCGGGATTCACTCAGTAAACATTTGGCGATGTTCAAATGGTCTTTAAATCTCCAGGAACCAACAATTAAAAATTAAATCGCATAAATATGAATAATGAAATACATACCCTTTTCGTCGGCGACCTCATGCTGGGTGGTGAATACATTTCTCATGCAGAAAAGAAAGACTACGAATTATTACACCCATTCAGATTAATAGAACCTCACTTTTCCGATGTTGACATAGTTCTTGCCAACCTTGAAGGACCGCTTTTTGAAGGTTCAAACAGAAGACCGGATGTAACATCTCTGCTTTCCAATCATCCGGCAATAATAGATTTTCTCAAAAATAAATCGATCTGCGTACTTAATCTGGCAAATAACCATACTATGGATTATGGCCCCGAGGGGCTGGAGCAGACAATAGATTTCTTGGAAGAACATGGAATTTATTTTGTGGGAGCAGGCAGAAACGAAATCGAGGCAAATCGGGAAGTTATTATTGAACTTAAAGGAAAAAAAATCGCTTTCCTGGCATATACGACAAACGAACGTCATGTCGGTTCTGTTTTGGCCGGTCCCAATACGCCGGGATGTGCTTCTTTAGCATACTTTGAATACATAGTAGAAAAAATCTCGGATCTAAAAAAAACAGCTGATATTATTTGCATCTCGCTTCACTGGGGATATGAATATTTTTCTTTTCCAAGCCCTGATCAAATAAAAATTGCCCATGCCTTTGCTGACGCGGGAAGTACATATATAATCGGACACCATCCACACGTAGTCCAAGGCTTGGAAAGATACAATGATTCGCTGATTATATATAGTTTAGGGAACTTTTTCTTGCCACCTGTACGTGGAACTTCTGGACGACTGCAATCAAGGAAAGAAATTACCAAAGAATTTATGTTATTAAAATCTTCAACGAATGGGAAGGATAAGCCTGATTTCTGTATCGAAGGAGGCAAAGTTGATCCCAGTTATCTTATAATACCCTATAATTACAATGATCAGATAAAATTCATGTATAAAATAGAGGAACTATCAAAACCTCTTTCTTCAGACAGATATAATGACTTCTGGCGAGAATATTACATAAAACGTACAGAAGAACTTAATACAGAAAGCTTCATTGAAGCTTTTAAAAAAGCCAAAGCAATGCCACTACGTGAATTAATCCATACCGTATCATTTGACGATATAAAGAGAAATCTGAAAAGATTTTACTATGCGTTGACTAAGAGAGTCAGCTGATTTTGACCGAATTTGTAGCATAAAATAGATGAGCTGATTTTTAATTGTTGCGCAAAACTTTCAAAACATCGCTAACTTTGCCCGTATTATAAATATATTATGCAAAGCTTTAATGAAGACTTAATAACAGGAAAGGGATCTAAGATTTATTATGATCATAGATGAATGCTGATGTACGTATAGAGTCCTCTTCAGCGACTATTGGGATAGTAGTCTCAAAGTTAGCTGTAAAAACATGCCAGAAACGTGCGCAAAGGCCCAAAGAATTAAATTTACAAGCAAACAATCGACTGTTTTAGGAGGGGGAATATTTATGATAACAATTAGGGCAATAACAAATTTAGAAGAATTTGAAACTTTGATGTCTTATTGGCAAAGTTGGCAAAATAATCCCAATAGCGATTTTGGTTTGTTTCAGCTTGTATGTCGACTGCGTCGGGAGGTCATAAGCCCTTACGTCATTGCTGTGGAGCTTTCTGGCCAACCTTGCGCATTGTTGGTTGGCCGTTTGGAGCGCATTGGGTTCGCTCCGCGCGTAGGATATTTTAAACCGGTCATGATTCCAGCCAAAATCCTGACAATAATTTACACGGGTTGGCTCGGACAGGTTGACGAAGATATCGCAAAGGCACTATTCAGGTTCTTATCCTCAGTACTTGTTTCGGGGGTAGCAGATGCGGTAGCATTTGATCAACTGCCTGATAATTCACCATTACTGAATACTTTGATGGCTCACGGATCGAGATTGTTATGTCAAAAGAAGCTTTCGTGGTCTTTACACTGGAAGATGTCTCTTCCGGAAGAAGGAGGATTTCTCGATTACAAACTGAAAGCTAAACACCGCTCTTGGATCAGAAGAAAGTACCGGGAACTGGAATCTGCCTTCCCAGGAAAGGTGTCTTGGCAGTGGATGAGCCATTTCGCCGATGTTCCAGCGCTGTGTGCTAAACTTGAGGGGGTGGCGGCCCTCACTTATCAGCGTGCATTGGGTGCGGGGTTTGTGGACAATGAAGAACACCGTCATCGCTTTTCTTTGTTTTCTGACCATGGCCAATTGCGTGTTCTAACACTGGATATTGAAGGTTACACACGAGCTTTCTGGATCGGAGAAGTCTACCAGGGCGTTTTTTATTCTTCAGAAACAGGTTATGATCCAGAGTTGCGGGACTATGAGCCCGGAAACCTTCTTTTCGTCAAGATGGCAGATGAATTGATGCGAGAAGGAATCCGAGAATTTGATTTCGGACTAGGGGACGCATTCTATAAAAAGCGTTTCGGAGATCAATACTGGAAGGAAGCAACGGTCTGGCACTTCGCGCCCACAGTAAAGGGCTTGGCTCTAAGGTCATACCAGTGGATTTTTGTTACGTTGGATACAGTTGGCCGCAGTGTTTTGCAAAAACTTGGGGGGATAGACAAGCTTAAGACTCGTTGGAGACGCCACTTGGTGGTCTCGAGTAAACCAAAGTATGACGAAAAATGACTGCCAAACCGAAAATACGAGATAGTTTTCGTCTCTCGCGATGCCACCTAGATCTCGATTCGATCAAGTTGTTTGGATGAATGCATGAATACAACAGGGATATGTATTTTAACTGTTCTGATAGCGGTTGTCTTGTCTGGATCGAGAAAATGGGCACTACTAGGGATGATGGCGGGTGTATTGTACCTTACCCAGGGAGAAAAAATCGAAATATTTGGCTTGCAATTATTCGCCATAAGGTTTCTCGAAATCGCTGGATTCGCTCGCATTATTATTCGCAGGGAATTTCAGTTCTCCAATCTGAATGAAATAGACCGTGCCTTTCTGTGGCTCTACTGCTACACTACGGTTATTTTTTTATTACGCTCTACGGAAGGCCAATTGTTTCAGATCGGCGTAGCAGTGGATTCTATACTATGTTACTTTACTTTTCGTGCACTAATCACAAATTATGAGGATTTCAAATGGTTCCTGCGTGCTTTCATTATACTCCTCGTACCATACTTGGTGCTTTTGACAATCGAGAGCATGACAAATCACAATCTTTTCGCAATCGTGGGGGGAGCACCAGAGGGCTTTGGTTTTCGAAATGGGCGGCCCAGATGCCTGGGTAGCTTTCGGAACCCTGTTTTATTGGGTACGCTAGGCACAAGTTTCTTGTCCTTGTATATAGGGCTTGCGTTCTCGAAGACAGATCGTATACGCGCTTTTGTAGGCATTGGTCTTTGCTTGGGAATTATATGGTTCTCAAACTCTGGAGGTCCTGTGACCGCAGCAGCCGTTGTGATGGTCGGTTGGGCGGTCTGGTTTCTGCGAATGAAAATGCGCTTGGTAATTAACAGCATAGTTGGCCTAATCGTCTTACTATCTGTTTTTATGAAGGCTCCAGTGTGGTATTTGCCCGCGAAACTGACTTCGATTGTTGGCGGCCACGGTTGGCATCGATCCTACTTGATGGATATCGCCTTTCGGAATCTTGACAAATGGTGGCTTGCCGGAATACCGATAGTGGAGACCAAGGATTGGTTCCCATATGTCATCGAAGTGACTGGTGGAGCAGACATCACCAATCAATTTCTCGCTTTTGGACTCAGAGCCGGACTAATAGCAATTGCCTTGTTTATCCTTTTGTTAATCAGATCTTTTTCGAGTCTCGGCAAAGAGTTAGCAACCGTTCGTTCCAAGTCCGCACAAATCAGTGAAACCGAATTCATGCTGTGGGGGTTGGGCGTTATGGTTTGCGGCCATATTACAACCTGGCTTGGAATTACTTATTTTGATCAAATGTACGTGATCTGGTTTATGCAATTAGCGGCTATTACAAGTCTATCAAAGATTTGCCAGGATTCCTTTAGATGAACATAGAACAGACTGTATGTTTTTTGATAATAGGTGTCCCAAAAATACTTACAAAAAACAGGACAAAATTATCGGGTCATCTACAAGATGATTGATGAAATTCGCCGATTTCGAACTGAAGGGCTATCTTGATTGAGGAAACTTCGTCAGCAATGGTGGGCTTCGGCACTTTTAACATCTTTAATTATTCCGGATTGTTGCCAGCTAAGAGATGATTAATATCATCTCTATACAAGCGAGGGGTTCCCCCGAAAAAAGTAAATGCCGACGCTTTTGAACGTTACTAAGGAATTTGGTATGATTATTGCTTTAACTAGTTTGATGGAGACGAGCTTAGGATGGTAAGAAACAAGCGGCGGGAAAGGATTCATTTCGCTCGATGAAGATGGGTAACAATGGCATGCAGGGGCTTTTGTAGATCGATTAACCGGAAAATTGTGAAAGATTTCACCTACATTAAGTGATTCCATTCATTGGGCATACCATTAATATCTGTTAGTAATTGATCATCATTATTAATGGTCGTAACGGAATTGTAACTAGGTTCATAAAAGAAGTTTTTCTCAGACAATTCGGGTAGAGAAGGTCTTTGCCCAGCGTAGAATAGCAATACCATGAGAAAGGATAAAAAATTACCAGTATCTGTTCTGATGCCAGCATACAGGAGTCGGAAGCTTATCAATCATCCAACCGGCTCATATTGTTTAAGCGGTATTCTCATGTCGCAGCATGCCACAAAAAGGAATCGCACGCACAGATAGAACAATAAAGAAATGTTGACATACGTAAACAAGAAGAAACATGCGGCGGGGGAGGATTCATTTCGCTCGATGAAGATGGATAATAATGGCATGCAGGGGCTTTTGTAGGTCGATCAACCGCAAAATTGTGAAATATTAAAAAAGATGTTGAAGAGGAGGATAACTTCCATGAAAAATAGCACAACAAAATTGATTCGCATTCAGTTGGCTAAGAACCGTCTTTCCCCTGTTGTAAAGGCGACTCAGATATGGTCATTTTCGAAGTGGCTCTTGGTGGCCCTGTTCGTCTTTTTGATGCCGGCGATCTGCGGGGCAGAGGATATTTATATCTCCCAAACCGCATCGGGTGGTGATACTGGGGTTGATTCCGCTAACGCCCATTCGGTGGCGTGGTTGAACACGGCGGGTAATTGGGGAGATGGGGCAGATAAGATCAGTGCCGGTGATACGGCACATCTCTGCGGCACGTTCACCGGAACTGCCGGGAATACCATGATAACCATTCCGGGTAATGGTGCGTCAGAAAACTATGTCACTATCCTTTTTGAAGCTGATGCCAAGCTGACTGCTCCCTATTGGGGTGTCACCGGTGCAATAGCGTTGGGCAATCACTCCTACATTGAAATTGACGGTGGGACTAATGGGGTAATTGACGCTACCGACAACGGCACAGAGTTGACCTACGACCAGGAGTCATTTGGTATTACGTCAAACGGGGCAAGTAATATAAAAATACATGACTTGATCATTGAAAATATGTACGTCCACACCTTTGGGAGCGAGGACAAAGGAACGTACTATGCAGTAGCAATATGGGGAATTTCCAGTGGCTACTTTGGTTCTAATATCGAAGTATACAATATGACCGTCCATGACTGTGGTACTTTCTTTGCGATAGGAGGAATGACCTCATCGGTATCAAATTGGAAAATTCACGATAACGAAGTCTATAATTTCCTTGACGGTATGTTTATAAACACGTATTCCAACTATACTATAGATGGACTCGAAATATATAACAACCACCTGTATGACTGTTCTATGGGTGGAGCCGCCCCTCCGTATCATCTACATACTGATGGTATGCAACTTGCCGCATACCCCAACGGCAATTACACCAATCTCAAAATCTATAATAATGAATTTTCAGGCATCGGGTGGGAGTTCCCTGATGGTCAGAAAACCACCACAGGGTTTATATTTCTGGACGGACACGGCGGTACCTCCTTCTCAGGGGTTCAGATATATAACAATCTGTTTCACCCCTCCTGTTCTCCGCAAGCCCTAACACCGTCGGGGGGATTTATACATATGCAAAACCCAAATGCTTCAGGGAATATTCATATTTATAACAACACCTTTGTTGGGTGCTGGAATGAAGGGGATGGCGGTAACGGGATCGCAGCTAGGGGGATTGAGGGTAATGCGACAGGCATTATAATAAAAAACAATATCTTTAAAAACATGAGTATGATTTGTTATGCAACGGGTACTCCCGTGAGCGAGTCTACCAATAATCTATATATCGGTAGCAGATCAGATGTTGTCTATTATAATAGTGCGTACAGGTCTTGGTCGTACTGGACGGATACGTTAGGCTTCGGTGCTAATTCACTTTACAATACAGACCCGTCTCTTGATGCTAACTACAAACCGGATGCAAGCGATGATCCGGTAGTGGGTGCCGGTACTAATTTAAGCGGTACGTTTTCGACTGATAAGGATGGTGAGTCACGACTGCAAAGTGCAGCGTGGACCCTTGGCTGTTATGAATTAACTCAACGTCCTCGTAGTCCCAATAATTTTAGAACACTACCCTAGAGAATTGTAGGCAGAGAGACACTTGAGAAGGCTAAACAGAAAAAGTCCCAAAATTTGCATTTTTCTAAAAATATTTTGTTTAGAAAGTTTTTTCAAGTTATGATTGAACCGAAAAACCTAAGTGTCAGATGCGCCGCGGAGAAGAAGGTTAATATTCTCCTGTCCACTTATAATGGTATGCAGTTTCTCGATCAGCAGATTCAGTCTCTGCTGTCTCAATCCTACCCTCACATAGCAATTACCATCCGGGACGACGGATCTAATGACGGGACATACGATAAACTACTGGAATACGCGAAGCGGTATCCCAACTTTGAAGTTTTTCGTGGTGAAAGAATGGGTGTGGTGAGGAGTTATTTCAATCTCCTCCAAGAGGCCGATCCCCACTGTGATTTTTATGCCTTTTGCGACCAGGATGATGTTTGGTTAGCTGATAAGGTTCGGGATGCTGTGGTTGCTATGGAATCCTACGATTTCGACAAGGCACTTCTCTATTGCTCCAGGCTTGAATATGTGGATACGCAACTACGTCATCTCGGATATTCAAAGATATACAGACAGTTAGGCTTTACGAACGCCCTGGTTGAAAATGTCGTAACTGGCTGTACAATCATGCTGAATCGGGAAGCGCGAAAGCTGATTTGTGAATACAATCCTGTTTGCGCTACAATGCATGACGCGTGGTGTTATCTTGTTGTTTCCGCATTTGGTGAGGTAATTTTCGATAAACGCCCAAACATTAAATACCGACAACACAGAGGTAATGTGGTGGGTGCTCCTACCAGTCCCTGGCAACTTTGTCGGAAGCTGCTCGCGCGGTATCTGGACCCCGACAAGAGCGGAATCCGCGGAAGTGACCAAGCAAAGGATTTCTACCGATACTATTCCAAGCGGCTGAGTTCAAGTACCTTGAAAATACTGGAGGACTTTGTAAATGCAAAAAGCGGAATCCGGTCAAGGATCAAATACGCCAAGAGAATGGCGGTTTGGAAACAATCCCGCGTAGAGACGGCCGCCTTACGCTTGCGAATTATCATGGGACGCTTCTGATTCCCTCAAGCATATAAAGCTGGGTAATAAGATGGTTTTTTGGTTTGCTTATCCAGGTAGCCAATACTCAGTTAAATGCTTCTATCTCCGATAAAATTCTAATTTGAAACCTTAACCCCTCTTTTCAGGGGTATAGTAAATATTGAACCCCGGAAGAATAGAAGGTCAGAGGAAGATTGGGTGACAGTTATTGACGAGAGGTTTTCATTTAAAGACAATCTATGTTTTTATTAGAAATATTCTGAACTTTTGAGGAGCTAAAGGAACAATGGGAAAATATTTTAAACACCCTCAATCAGTTGTTGAAACTGATAATATTGGTAAAAATACTCGTGTTTGGGCGTTTGTCCATATTCTCCCCGGTGCCCGAATCGGCTCCGACTGTAACATTTGCGATCACGTGTTTATCGAAAATGATGTGACCGTTGGAGACCGTGTGACCATTAAATCCGGTGTTCAACTGTGGGATGGCTTACATATTGAAGATGACGTGTTTGTCGGACCAAATGTTACCTTCACAAATGATATTTTCCCGCGAAGCAGGCAACATCCCGAAAAATTTTTGAAGACATCTATCAAAATAGGCGCAAGTATTGGCGCCAACGCGACAATCCTTCCGGGAATCACCATCGGGAGAAACGCTATGATTGGTGGAGGTGCAGTTGTTACGAGAGATGTACCGCCGAATGCAATTGCTGTCGGCAATCCGGCATACATAAACGGTTATGTTTCCACCTTGTCTTCGAAACAACCATCCAGGCTGGAAGTGCCTACTCAGCCCTCCCCCGGGGAAATTATTTCTAATGTCAGGGGGGTAAAGATCTACAACCTGCCCATAGTTATTGACTTGCGAGGTAGTTTGTCGTTTGCTGAATATGGGCAATATTTACCCTTTATCCCAAAGAGGTACTTTTTAGTTTTTGACGTCGCGAGCAAAGAAATCAGGGGAGAGCATGCGCATAGGACACTGCACCAATTTTTGGTTTGCATAAAAGGATCGTGCGCTCTGGTAGTCGATGATAGTCAAAACAGTCAAGAGATCGTCTTAGACAGGCCAAACATCGGCGTCTTTTTGCCGCCCATGCTATGGGGCATACAATATAAATATTCACGTGATGCGATTCTACTGGTTCTTGCCTCGGATATTTATGACGCAGATGACTACATAAGAGATTACGATGAATATCTGAAGGAGATAAAATAAGGATGAATATACCGTTTCTGGATCTTAAATCACCCTATCAGGAACTCAAAACTGAGATGGATGCTGCATACAAGCGTGTAATGGAATCCGGCTGGTATATTTTGGGTTCCGAGGTTGAGGCATTTGAGCAGGAATTTGCAGATTACTGCAATGTCAGGCATTGTATCGGTGTCGGAAACGGCATCGAGGCCCTTCATCTGATACTCCGGGCTTATGGCATTGGAAAAAACGATGAGGTAATTGTACCCACCAACACCTACATCGCCACGTGGCTTGCAGTCACGTATGCCGGAGCAACACCGATCCCTGTCGAGCCGGACCAAAAAACGTATAACCTTGATCCCGTAAAAATCGAAGCGGCAATTACCAACCGCACAAAAGCAATCATGCCGGTTCACCTTTATGGGCAACCGGCAGATATGGACCTCATTCTCGATATTGCAGAAAAATATGGGCTGAAAGTAATCGAAGATGCCGCACAGGCCCACGGAGCGCTGTACAAGGGAAAGCGCGCAGGAAGTCTCGGTGATGCCGCGGGGTTCAGTTTTTACCCGGGCAAAAACCTGGGTGCGATTGGTGATGGTGGTGCAGTAACCACAAATGATGACATCATTGCGAAATCAATCCGAAGTCTGAGGAACTATGGATCTCATAAGAAATATATCAATGATGTTCTTGGGTTTAACTCCCGTCTTGATGAATTGCAGGCTGCTTTTTTACGTGTGAAACTGAAATATCTTGATACATGGAATGTAAGGAGACGCGAGTCAGCAAAGCGGTATACTGTGGAATTAAAATCGAGCAGACTGATTTTGCCATATATCCCGGAGTATTCCAACCCCGTCTGGCATTTATATGTTGTATGTACCGAAGAAAGGGATATGTTACAGAGGCATCTCAGTGATAATGGAATCGGAACATTGATTCATTATCCAATACCACCACATCTGCAGAACGCGTATAGTGAGCTTGGTTATGAAAGAGGTGACTGTCCTATCGCCGAGGAATTGGCTAAACAGGTTCTCAGCTTGCCAATGGGCCCGCATATATCAAAAGAGCAAACTGAGGCCATAATCGATGCAATACACAGATTTTTTTGAATGAGGGCTACGATTTCAGATGCCCCATGTAAATAAGCAAAGAGGAAAAAAGATCTGGACCAGCAAGAGTACAAAAAATCAGGCAAATCGTATACTCAGATTTTGAAATCTACCAGTATTATTGGCGGATCATCAATAATCAATATATTTTTACGAGTAATTCGAACAAAGTTCTTGGCTATTCTGCTTGGCCCCGCCGGTATGGGCTTGATTGGAATATATGACTCAATTGTTGTTATGGTGGGAACCTTTGCCGGGATGGGAATACAGATGAGCGGCATACGGCAAACGGCAGAAGCGGTTGCTGTAAATGATCAGAAAAAAGTTGCACAGATAACCATCACCCTACGAAGGGTATCTATTTTCTTTGGGATATTTGGACTGATCCTTCTTATATTATTAAGCTCACCAATCAGCCTGTTTACTTTCGGTAATACTGAACACGCTTTTGACATAATGCTTCTTTCTATTATTCCTCTACTTTTAATTGTTTCAGGAGGGCAAAGCGCCCTGATTCAGGGTATGCGCCGGATTGGTGACCTCGCCAAACTCAGTATCATCGGGGCGCTATTTGGGACTGTACTCAGCATACCCATTGTTTATATATGGGGCCAGAAAGGAATCGTGCCATCCCTAATAGCAGTAGCAGCCATGGCTCTTCTCACCTCTTGGTGGTATGCCAGAAAAATCGAGATTGTACGTATTCGAATGGGTTGGGCGGAGATCTGGACAGAAGCCAGTCCTCTTCTTAAAATGGGTGTGGTCTTTATGGTAACAGCCATAATGACAACCGGGACAATATATCTGATTCGTGTTCTCGTCGTGAGGCAGTTAGGCCTGGATGCGGCAGGCTTATATCAGGCTGCCGCGGCACTGTCTATGCTTTATGTCGGTTTTATTCTTGATGCCATGGGGAAGGATTATTATCCGCGATTAACTGCCGTTTCGCATGACAATGCTAAATGCAATCAACTTGTTAACGAACAGGCCGAAATGGGGGTCCTTCTCGCTGTTCCCGGTATTCTGGCGACTCTCACGTTCGCACCACTCATCATTCATTTGTTTTATTCGGCAAAATTCATAGCTGCATATGAAATCCTTCGCTGGCAAATACTAGGCATCCTGCTGCGTGTGCCATGCTGGCCTATGGCTTTTACTCTGGTTGCCAAGGGAAAAATGAATCTTTATTTCTGGACTGAGCTTTTAGCAAATGCTGTCCTGATTAGTTTGACATGGTCAGGTATTATTTACTTTGGTTTGCCCGGTACCGGGATGGCTTTCTTTGGCATGTATCTTCTCTATTGGATTCTCATATTTAGTGTTGTAAAAAGGCTGACAGAATTTGCATGGTCGACCGCTAATGTACGTCTTTGTTTATTCACAATGCCAGCCATAGTAATTGTCTTTTCAGCACAATATATTTTGCCAGGTTTATGGTACATGGTCCTCGGCGGTGCTGTAACGTTAGCTTTTGGATGTTACTCAATAATATGTTTGATTAAGATATTTGATACTGATGGCATAAGGTCCATTTTTGCCAAAATTAAGAGAAGATTTGGATTTGTCTCCAGATGATCATTATAATTTGAAAAGCGTAATCGTCCCAGAGGTTTGTGATGCTTAATACAATAGACGACTTCGATTTTATAAGTAAAAGAATTAGTAATTCTTTGTTATATCTTGACAAGTTCGTACTCAGTGCAACAAAAGCTTTAAGTAATAAGAAATATAACGAAGCGATCGGGTTGGCAGAGTTATATGGAAGTTACGCATGGTTGTGCCATTCTGGAATTTATTCCTGTCCGAAAATTGAAAACATTTTGCTGGAAATAGCTCAGAAAATTCCAAGGAGAATAACAGGTCTAAATGTTGGTTTGAAAGATTCAAACACGTCGAAACGTAAGATTCTACATATTCTATCGCAACCTCTTCAAGTGGGTGGACACACGAGAGCTGTGGAAAGGTTTATAAAAAATGATAGTAAAGATGGTATCCACAGCATAGCTATTACATGTAATAGCTATGACATTCCTTTATGGCTGATTGAATCTGTATCATTATCTGGAGGAACGATATATAAAATAGATAACCTATACAATACTTTTTTTGAAAGAGCGACAGCACTGCGTGCGATTGCACATCAGTGGGCAGACATTGTTATTTTACATACACATCCTAACGACCCGTTACCAATAGTAGCATTTGGGACATCATATGGCCCCCCCGTAGTATTATTTAATCATGCAGATCATGTGTTTTGGTTCGGCGCATGTATTGCTGACCTTGTGGCCGATATACGGCCAGCTGGACAAATATTATCTTTGAACAGAAGAAATATTAACGCATCAAAATTGTTACCGATACCACTTGTTACATCTGCAACTACAATTGAAAATGTAAAAGCAAAAAAACAGCTAGGTCTAGATGAAAACACAACGGTGCTGCTATCGGTGGCAAATGAATACAAATACAGCCCGGTTGGTGAATTCGATTTTCTCAAAATAATGAAGGGCATACTTGACAAAAATAAAATGACAGTTTTGCTGGTTGTCGGGCCACAAAATCATAAACGATGGGCTGAATATAATACCGCAACTAAAGGTCGTATTCGAGCTCTTGGCCTTCAGAATGATTTGAGATTATATTGGGCTGCCACCGATGTCTATGTGGATTCATTGCCATTTGCTTCATTAACCTCTGCGCTCGATGTGGGTCTTTTGGGAACGCCGTTAATAGGAGTCTATAACCATTTATCACCTGTGCTTTCAGGAGATGATATTTCTTTAAATCAATGTGGGACCCATGTATCTTCATTAGAGGAGTTTGAAGTATCACTTAATCGGTTGATAAGAAGTGAAACGCTTAGGAAAAGCCGTGGTAAAGTTATTTCGAAATCAATATTAGGTGACCATGTGGGACATGGTTGGAGAAAATATATAGATTCTATGTATCAAGAAGTATGTACCGGTCATAGCATTTTATCAGTGAAGCATAGAGATGAAGAATTAGATAATGATGATATTATGCTTCGATATTTTCAAGAACAAACAGGTTGTTGGAATGCCATCAGAGGTGCTCTCTCCTCAAGAATCAGGAATTGTTCTTTTGATATTAGGCATGACTTTCTAATGCAAAATATTTTCAGGAGAAATATTTTCAAGGAAGAGAGATTGCCGGTAAGAGTATTTCTTGGAAGACATACAATAGATAAGATTAAGAAAGTCAAACAACTGTTGACCTGATGACCCTCCACTCTGAAACTGGTCCATGAATATCTGGTCAAAAATACCATATTTACATATTTCGGCAATCTTGATCACGATTTCAGCCTCTTTTCTTCCATACTTTTGGTTCGGCGTATAGAAACCTTTGCACAACTCTCCATTAATGAATCATCCAATGAACTACCCCGCCGCAAGCAGCGGGGTATCTTTAAAAACAATGAACGCCCCAAGGGGCGTTGAATAAAACCCTACAGTGATTTAATCATACTGATACAAACCCGTTTTCGATAGTCATAAGGCAGATTGTGGTTTTTTGATTGATTCAAGTGGGTAAAGATAGCACAAATAGTAATTTATACTTTCAAATACGAATATGGAGGTTTTAACATTGAAAAACTATCTTATTACTGGTGGATGCGGCTTCATTGGCACAAACTTCATACGGCATGTCCTTACCATACGACCTGATTGGCGTATTGTCAATCTTGATGCACTTACATATGCGGGCAATCCATCCAATCTCGAAAACCTTCCATCTGATCTTGCGAAAAGATACCATTTTGTCCGTGGTGATATAAGGGATGGTTCGATTCTTGAGAAAATCCTTTCCGAAGAGAAATTTGACGGCGTCATCCACTTTGCTGCCGAATCGCACGTAGATCGATCCATTCTTAGCCCCGAGACCTTTCTTGAGACTAATGTGATGGGCACCTTTCGGCTTCTCGAGGCCAGCCTTAAAGGCTGGCATGCACTGGGTAAGCAGGATTCTTTTCGCTTTCTTCACATATCGACTGACGAGGTATATGGTAGTCTTGGCCCTGACGGATACTTTACCGAACAGACACCTTATGATCCATCAAGCCCTTATTCGGCTGCCAAGGCATCATCGGATCACCTCGGCAGAGCATACTTCCGCACCTATGGCCTTCCTGTTCTCATTACAAATTGTTCGAATAATTACGGACCCTATCAGTTCCCTGAAAAGCTCATTCCTCTCATGATCTTAAATATATTAGAGAAAAAACAGTTGCCCGTTTATGGTGATGGGAAAAACATCCGGGACTGGCTCTTTGTCATTGATCACTGCGAGGCACTCATTAAAGTTATTGAAGAAGGCGTCCCCGGCGAAACCTATAACATAGGTGGAGGTGCTGAACGTGAGAACATTGAGATAGTTCATCTGCTGTGTGATCTCATGGATAGCCGTTTAGGTCGGCTTAAAAAAGAGTCAAGCAGTCGACTCATCAAATACGTAACTGACAGACCGGGACACGACAGACGCTATGCTATCGATGCAACAAAAATCAAAAAAGAACTGGGATGGTCTCCCAAGTATTCATTTGAGAAGGCGTTAGAATCCACCGTAGATTGGTATCTGCACAACATGGGATGGGTTGATTCCGTCAGAAGTGGGGAATATCGAAGATGGATTGAAGTCAACTATCAAGACAGGAGTTAATTACGCGTTCATACTCAAACAAAAATAAAACCAAGGAGGCACTATGAAAGGCATCATACTGGCTGGCGGTTCAGGAACTCGGCTTTATCCAATAACACGAGTCATGAGCAAACAGTTGGTTCCCATTTATGACAAACCAATGATCTATTATCCCCTTTCTGTCCTCATGTTCGCCGGGATACGGGATATTCTTATTATTTCAACACCACAGGACTTACCTCAGTTCCGCACATTACTTGGAAATGGCGATCAATGGAGTATATCATTTTCTTATGCTGAACAGCCGAGTCCTGATGGCTTGGCGCAAGCATTTATAATCGGAAGAGAATTCGTTGGAAATGATAACGTCTGCATGATTCTCGGCGATAACATTTTTTATGGCCATGGCTTCCCGGAGAAACTTCGCAATGCAACCTCAAGGAAAGACGGCGCTACTGTATTTGGGTACTGGGTAAAAGACCCTGAGAGGTATGGTGTTGTCAGCTTCGACGATAATGGACAGGCGGAGGAAATCGTAGAAAAGCCATCGCAGCCAAAATCAAATTGGGCGGTTACCGGGCTCTATTTTTATGACAACAGAGTCTTGGACATTTCGGCCGAATTAAAACCATCAGCAAGGGGAGAATTGGAAATCACCGATGTAAATAAGGCCTACATGGAACTTGGTGATTTGTATGTTGAAAAATTGGGACGTGGATTTGCCTGGCTGGATACGGGAACCCATGAATCACTCCTTGATGCAAGCAAGTACATTGAAACAATTGAAAAAAGACAGGGGCTCAAGGTTTCATGCATAGAGGAAATTGCCTATCGGTTGGGGTATATTGATACAGAGCAGTTACTAAAGCTTGCTGAGCCGATGAAGAAGAACGAATATGGGCAGTATTTGATTTCGATTGGGAAATCAAGTGGAAAGTGAAGAGTAAAGAATTAGGACCGGGTTAAAAAACAATTCTTATTATCGCCTTGCTTAATTATGCAAAGGTTTTCTGTTGATTTCGGAAAACGGATTATTGCAGCTCAATTGTGTGTCTATTTTTCAGGGAAAAGATCATTCGTTACCCAGCGGACAATGATAAGAGAAAAATCTTTTTTACATAATAATTACCAAATGGATATGGTCAGAGGTTTGGCTATTAGTGCTGTTGTAATACACCATTGGCTATTATTCATTTCTCACCAAAGTTCAAGTAACCTAACTTACAATTTAACAGAAACCATTCAAGATGTTATGGGAACAGCTGTACACTTGTTTTTTATACTTAGTGGGTGGGGCATTACATTATCGTATCTTAAAAAAGAACACTTTTCCTGGTCAGCCTGGGTAAAAAGGCGGTTTAGAAAAATTATTCTGCCATATTGGTTGATCGTCATTTTGACATTCTTATTAATTAATATGGGGCATCGACTCTTTCCTAAATTTTTGGAAAGTAATTATTCATGGCTTTCTCTGATTTCATATCTAACATTTACGCGGAATTTTTATTCTCCGGGCTGGGATATGAATCCAACTTTATGGTTCATGCCAGTAATTGTTTTACTCTATGCAGTATTTCCCGTTTTAATCAGAACATTAGAAAGATATGGAATTGTAGCTCTTCTAATCATCTCTGCAGTAATAACATATGGATCAATTACTCTTTGCGTACTTGCTGGATACCCCGTTACTCACCAATCTGCCTTATTTCTTTTTTATGTTATTGAGTTTTCTTTCGGCATATTAATCGGATACACGTATCACTACAATGCCAATCTACTGGACCAATTGTCCAACTTTAAAATGTTTTGTCTCGGAATTGGATTTTATACTATCTCTTTTCTGATGATTAAGTTCTGGAAGCTAGGGTCTTTATATAATGATCTTTTTACCGCTCTTGGAGTATTTTTACTTACTATATATTTCTGTCAATGGCTTTATAGATTCTCAAAAGACAGCATGATCAAGATTCTAACCTCAATAAGTAAAGAATCTTATTTAATGTATCTGATACATGGTCCTTTGATTCTATTTCTCATAATGCCGCTATTGATGCGTGTGCCATCGTATCCGTTAAATTCCCTGACGATGATTTTATTAAGTGTTGTATATTGCGTTTTCATATTTATTTTAGCCCTTATAATCTCGGAATCAATAAAATTAACT